>NZ_JBSHDX010000002.1:0-136247 GCF_053616535.1 Brevundimonas sp. NPDC055812
CACGCCGATCGCGATGGAAGAGAAGCTGCGCTTCGCCATCCGCGAAGGCGGCCGCACCGTCGGCGCCGGCGTCGTGGCCAAGATCGTCGAGTAATATCGACGTCTGAACGGGCGGGGATCTCGGTCCTCGCCGGTTCGACAGTATGAGTAAGCGTAAGCGTACCGGCCTCAAGCAGCCCGCAAGGGAGGTAGGCCAAAGTAAAGCGTAACAGAGCGGCCCCCGGAGCGATCCGGGGGCCGTTTTGCATTCAGTCGTTCGGCGCGCCGGTCGCGGGATCGGTGTCGGTGCGGCCTGAGTTGCTGCTGCCCTTGGCGTCCTTGGGCTCGGTGGCGGGGCGCGGCGGACTGCCGGGCTTGTCGAGGCGCTGGTTCTCGTTCTCGGTTTCGCGGGTCTTGGGGCGTGGCGTCGTCATGGGGACCTCCTGGGGAAGACAATGCGGCGGGCGCCGTGAGGCTCCGATCTTTCGCAAAGAGGCCGGACGCTAACCCGGCCTCAAGGGCTTGGCTCTATCAGGCCCGACTGGAACGGGACTTGCTGTGATCGTTCTGAAGGGAGCGTCATGTCGGGACCATTATCAGTTGAGATCCGCAGCCTGGCCGACCTGTCGGCTGAGGAGGGCGCGCAATGGAACGATTGGGCGAGGGCGGATGCTGATCTGAGCAGCCCCTATTTCCGCTGGGAGTTCTCGCGCACGGCCGGGGCGATCTGTCCCGGCACCGCGCTGGCTGTCTTCAAACGGGACGGTCGGGTGGTCGGCTATTATCCGCATCAGCGCCGGGGCGGGACGGTCCAGCCCCTGGCCGCGCCGATGAACGACTATCACGGGGTCATCGGCCCGCGCGACGACAAGCCTTCGATGCAGGAAGCGGCCGCCCTGATCGGCGCGCCGCGTTTCGCCGCCGCCGCGTGGATCGGCGAGGCTCCGCAAGCGATGCCGCGCAACCACAGCGTGGTCTCCATCGTGCCTGACGAAGGCGGCTTCGACGCCTGGTACGCTCGGCGACGGAAGGCCTTTCCGAAATACTTCAAGGACAAGGAGCGGTCGCGGCGAGGGTTGGACGGCGCCTTCAAGACGGTTGAGATCGAAATCGGCCTGCATGATCACGCCCTGCTGGAACGCCTGATCATCGAAAAGAGCGAACAGTATCGCCGCACCGGCCACCACGACATCTTCGCCTGCGGCTGGACGGGCCAGGTGCTGCACGCCCTGATGGACAGCGAGGGCGAAGACGGCTTCGGCGCCTCGATGGCGGTGCTGCGTGTCGATGGACGGGTCGTGGCGATGGAGTATTCCATGCACGCGGGGCGTCATTTCCACCTGTGGTTCCCGGTCTACAACCAGGAGGTCGCGCGCTGGTCGCCGGGCATTGTGCTGACCCAGGAGACGATCCGGCTGGGCGCCGAGCGCGGCTACCGAGTCTTCGACTACGGCGTGGGCGTGGGCGGCAACTACAAGAAATACTATGATGACGGCGGCCTGGCGACCGTCGAGGGCGTTGTGGCTCGGCCGGGGCCAGGCAAGGCGCTGTGCGCGACGGCGAGCGCCGCCCTGGGCGTGCTGGGCCACGCGCGGGCGGAGCGTTTGCGCACCAGTACGCGGCGTCGCTGGTCCGTGGTCGAGGCCTGTGAGACGAGCTTGGCCGGTCGGGCCTCGGGGGCGCTGCGCGCCGCCGCCGACATGGTGCGGAAACAGAAGGCGGCCGGCGGGGCCGATTGAGGAGGAAAGCGAATGACGGCTTCCATGACGCGATATGCGGGCCCGATCACCCAGGCGGAGGTGCATCCTCACGCCCTGGTCGCCGACGGTTTCGCCGAGGATCAGGCTCTGGCCGAGGTGCTGGACCGCTATCCGGCCGATCTGTTCGACATCAACCTGTATGACTACGACGACGAGGGCCAGGTCAGCCTGCGCACCGGCGCGCGGGGCCGGTTGAACGGGGCCGAACTGCTGGAGGCGATCCAGCAGGGCCGCCTGTGGGTCAACATGCGCAAGGTCGAGCAGGGCTGGCCCGAACTGTGGCGCGCGGCCATGGTCGACTTCGACCGCATCTTGGGCGGCTATGGCTTGAAGGCGGCCAGCGCCAGCGGTCAGCTCATCCTGTCCTCGCCCAAGGCGCGGGTGCCCTATCACTTCGACGCTGGCGGCGTGGTGCTGTTGCACATGCGCGGGCGCAAGCGTCTGTTCGTCTATCCGGGTGACGAGGTCCACCTGCCCGAGCGCAGCATGGAGCAGGTCGTCACCCGCCAGACGACTGAAGAGATTCCCTATCGACGCGCCTTCGAGGACGACGCCCGCATCGTCGATCTGGAGCCGGGGCAGGCGCTGACCTGGCCCTTCTACGCCCCGCACCGGGTGGAGAACCTGGACCGTTTCTGCGTCTCCCTGTCGATCGAGTTCCAGAGCTGGCCCTCGCGCATCCGTAACGGGGCCCTCTACACCAACGCCTTCCTGCGCAGCCGGGGAGGGGAGCCGCGCACGACGGACCGCATGAGCCGGCCCGAATTGGCCGCGCGCTGGGCGGCTTCGGTGGCGCTGAAGCGGGCCGGGCTGATGAAGAGCCGCATCGCCGCCTTTGAGCGAGATTTCGAGCCCGCCGTCGGGGCGACGGACGGGGCGGCGGCCCTGCCGGACCGCGTCGACACCCCTGCAGGCTGAACCGAGCCTTAGGTTAAAAGGGGTTCATGACCTCGATTTAAACTGACTTTGCGGCGGGCGGCCCTCAGTCTTCCCTGGACACAGAGACAGGGAGAGCTCGCTGATGAAACCCGCTGCAATCGCCGCCGCCATGGGATCCGCATTGGCCGCGTCCGCCGTTCTGGCGGCGCCGGCCCTGGCCGACGAAGTGACCATCCGCAACGCCGTGGCGCGCGTCATCGTCATTCCGGAAGACCGTGCAGACGTCGGCGTCGAGATCACGCCGGGCTCGGCCGGCCTGCCGGAGCTGCGCCTCGAGCGTCGGGGCGGCCAGGTCCGCATCGACGGCGGTCTGGGACGCGGTCGGGGCATGAGCTTCGGCGGCGGCCAGATCGGTTCCTGCAACAGCGGTCCGGCGGACGCCCGCCAGCCTGGCGAAGGCGCATCGGTCGAGGTGCGCGGCAAGGGGCGTATTCGTCTGGAAGATGCGCCGCTGATCGTTCTGCGCACGCCGCGCGACGTGGACGTGAACGGCGGCGGCGCCGTGTTCGGCTCCATTGGACGCGGCGCGCGCTCGGTCGAGCTGGGCAACGGCGGCTGCGGCTCCTGGACGGTAGCGAACGTCGATGGCGACATGAGCCTGTCGGTCGGCGGATCGGGCTCGATCCGGGCCGGCACGTCGCGCGATCTGGAAGCGGCCGTCGGCGGATCGGGCTCCATCTATGCGGGCGCGACCAGCAAGCTGGAGGCCAGCGTGGGCGGTTCGGGCAGTATCGATGTCGCTTCAGTCGACGGTGAGACCAAGGCGGCCATCGGCGGCTCGGGCGGGGTGCGCGTGAGGAACGGTCGTGCCACGACGCTGGAGGTGTCCATCGGCGGCTCGGGCGACGTGAATTTCGGCGGAACGGCGGGCGACGTCTCGGTGGCTATCGCCGGCTCGGGCGATGTGAGGGTCGCAGAGGCGACCGGCCGAGTGTCCCGCTCGATCGTGGGATCAGGGGATCTGCGCATCGGTCGCTGACGCTGCAAGACCCTGAAGGAGAAGGCCCGGGAGCGTGGAACCCCTCGGGCCTTTTTCATGCCTGGAGCCTGAACGGTGCGCACAAACAAAAACCCCGGCGGATCGCTCCGCCGGGGTTTCGTTGATCCGTGCGGTCCGAAGACCGCGAAGATCGCTTAGAGGCCGAGCAGGGCGGACACGCCGTTGTGCGTGCGGCCCAGGTTGGCGCCGGCTTGATCGCGGGCTTGCAGACCGCCGCCGAAGCTGTAGCGCATGCCGATCTTGAAGACGTTGGCGTCGACGTCCAGGTCCGAGGACTTGACGTAGTCGTAGCCGCCGAAGACCGAGTACGGCGAGTTGGCGAACTGGTACTCAGCAGCCACGCCGGCCGACCAGGCGTCGACGTCGCCGTTGCCGATGAACATGTTGTCGGCGTCGACGTTGGTGTACGCGGCGCCGCCGCTCAGGCGCAGTTGCGGCGTGGCGTAGAAGGCGGCGTCGCCGGCCACGGTCCAGATGTCAGCGTCAGCCGCGGTGCCGTACGAAACGACGCCCGTCAGGGTGGCGCGGTCCAGGTACTTCTGACCTTCCAGGCCGAAGGTGTTCAGCGTGGTGTTGCCCAGTTCCGAAGCGCCGTAGAAGCCGCCGAAGCGCATGTCTTCGATCTTCTTCGACAGGTGCACGGCGCCGGCCAGGGTGGTTTCGTCGCCACCGTGCTGAACGTCCGTATAGGCGCCTTCAGCGTTGAAGGTGACGGTCCAGTCGCCGAACACCGGCGAAGCGACGGTGCCGTCGATGACGCCGCGGTTCACGTCGATGCCTTCGACGTCAGCGTAGTTGTAGGCGACGCCGACCGAACCGATGGCGTCTTGAGCGAAGGCGGGAGCGGCGATCAGGGTCGCGGCGGCGACCGAAGCGAGAAAGACGGTTTTCATTTTCTTGTCCTTATGTACTGCCGCCGAACAAGCTCAGCCGGTCCGGCGATGGGCGAGACATAGGTCGCTGTTTGGCGCTTTGCCGTAACAAACATGTCATGTCGCGGTCACATCCGGGGCGATGTTGCCCAAAAGAGACGCATTGCGGCATAACTGCGTCAGTATGGGGCGGGTATTGCGGCGGCGCCTTTCCGCGGCGTTCATCTGGCCGCTTTCCCGCCTCAGTTCCTAAAGATCAGCCCGTGTTATGCTGCGGCGCAGCGTCCGAGAGGCGGCGAGAGGGCGGTGAGTCGCAAACCCCGACGGGGCGGGGATTTCCGCGCTTGACGGAAACGGAATCGGAGGGCATAAGCGCCCCTCTTGTTGGACCGGCTGTGCACTTTCGGGTGCAGACGCGGTCCGCAGGAACGACCTAAGTTACTGTTCTTTGCAGCTTCTTGGGAACTTACGGCCTTCGCGGGGGACTGCGTGGGCCGCTCGTTTTTGCGGATTTGCGTTTCCTGGGGATGAGTTTTCGTCCCGAGGCTTCGGTCTTTGAAATGGTTCACAGGGACGCGGCTCCGGCCGCATGGGAATAACAACCGATATGGATCAAAGCATCCGCATCAGGCTCAAGGCCTTCGATCATCGCGTCCTCGACTTTTCGACGCGCGAAATCGTCAACACCGCCAAGCGCACGGGCGCGACCGTTCGCGGTCCGATCCCGCTGCCGACCCTGATCGAAAAGTTCACCGTGAACCGCTCGCCGCACGTCGACAAGAAGTCGCGCGAGCAGTTTGAAATCCGCACGCACAAGCGCGTGCTCGACATTGTCGACCCCACTCCGCAGACCGTGGACGCGCTCATGAAGCTCGACCTGTCCGCCGGCGTGGACGTCGAGATCAAGATCTAAGAAAGAAAGAGGCGGGATCCGACATGCGCACGGGCGTGATCGCCAAGAAGCTGGGGATGACCCGCGTGTTCGCCGATGACGGCGCACACGTTCCGGTCACTGTACTCCAGCTCGACGGCTGCCAAGTCGTCGGCCAACGTACCAAGGAGCGCGACGGTTACGTCGCCCTTCAGCTGGGCGCTGGCGTTAAGAAGGCCAAGAACACGGCCAAGGCTCAACGCGAAGTTTTCGCGAAGGCCGAGGTTGAACCTAAGGCCTATGTAACCGAGTTCCGCGTGGGTGAAGACGCCCTGCTGGACGTGGGCGCCGAACTGTCGGCCGACCACTTCCTCGCGGGCCAGAAGGTCGACATCCAGGGCCATACCATCGGTAAGGGCTTTGCGGGCGCCATGAAGCGCTGGAACTTCGGTGGTCTGCGCGCCTCGCACGGCGTGTCGATTTCGCACCGTTCGCATGGTTCGACCGGCCAGCGTCAAGATCCGGGCAAGGTCTTCAAGGGCAAGAAGATGGCTGGCCATCTCGGCCAGGAAGTCGTCACGACCCAGAACCTGACCGTCGTCCGCGTCGATGCTGAGCGTGGCCTGATCCTGATCAAGGGCGCTGTCCCGGGTCATGACGGCGCTTACGTCAAGGTCAGCGACGCCATCAAGAAGGCTCGCCCTTCCGACGCCCCGTTCCCGGGCGCCGTGAAGTCGGCTGCTGCTCAACCCGCGTCGACGCCGGCTGAAGCTCCGGCCGTTGAAGCGACCGAAGGCGGTGAAGCGTAATGAAACTCTCGGTCATCAAACTCGACGGCAAGGCTGCTGGCGACGTTGAGCTGTCGGACGCCGTTTTCGGCATCTCCGACATCCGCGGCGACCTGCTGGCCCGTTACGTCAACTGGCAGCTGGCCAAGCGCCGCGCCGGCACCCACAAGGTTCAAACCCGCAACGAGAACTCTCGTACGGGCAAGAAGATGTACAAGCAGAAGGGCACCGGCGGCGCTCGTCACGGCTCGCGTCGTGCGCCCCAGTTCGTCGGCGGTTCGCCGGCGTTCGGCCCGGTCGTTCGCGACCACGGCTTCTCGCTGCCGAAAAAGGTCCGCGCCCTGGCGCTGAAGCACGCCCTGTCGTCCAAGGTTAAGGCCGGCGACCTGGTCGTCGTCGACAGCGTCTCGGTCAAGGAAGCCAAGACGGCCTCGCTGCGCGAGACCTTCGGCAAGCTGGGCTGGACCAAGGCTCTGATCATCGCGGGTCCGGAAGTCGAAGCCAACTTCGGCCTGGCCGCGCGCAACATCCCGCACATCGACGTGCTGCCGAACGCCGGCCTGAACGTCTATGACATCCTGCGGGCGGACAAACTGGTGCTGACCAAGGCCGCCGTCGAGGCGATCGAGGCGCGCTTCGCTGAGAAGGAAGCCGCATAATGGCCGCCGCTCAACCCACCGCCAAGCACTACGACACCATCCTGGCTCCGGTGATCACCGAGAAGGCCACGATCCTGTCGGAGCAGAACAAGGTCGTCTTCCGCGTCGCCGGCACGGCGACCAAGGACGAGATCGCCGCGGCGGTCGAAAGCCTGTTCAAAGTCAACGTCCTCAAGGTCAACACCCTGGTTCAAAAGGGCAAGACCAAGCGATTCCGGGGCATCCTCGGTCGCCGCGTGGACATCAAGAAAGCGATCGTGACGCTGGCCGACGGCCAGTCGATCGACGTCACGACGGGGCTCTAAGACCATGGCTCTGAAGCATTACAATCCGACGTCGCCGGGCCGCCGCGCCCTGGTGCTGGTCGACCGCTCCGAGCTGCACAAGGGCCGCCCGGAGAAGTCGCTGACCCAAGGCCTGACCAAGTCGGGCGGTCGTGGTCAGGGCGGTCGCATCGCTGTCCGCTTCCGCGGCGGCGGCGCCAAGACCCTGTACCGCAAGATCGACTTCAAGCGTCGCAAGTTCGACGTGGTCGGCACGGTCGAGCGTCTGGAGTACGACCCGAACCGCACCGCCTTCATCGCCCTGGTGACCTACGCCGACGGCGAGAAGACCTACATCATCGCGCCTCAGCGCCTGCACGCCGGCGACACCATCGTCGCGGGTGAAAAGGTCGACGTGAAGCCGGGCAACGCCATGCCGCTGCGCTCCATGCCGGTCGGCACCATCATCCACAACGTGGAGATGAAGCCGGGCAAGGGCGCCCAGCTGGCCCGTTCGGCCGGCGCCTATGCGCAACTGGTCGGTCGCGACCAGGGCTATGCTCAGATCCGTCTGGGCTCGGGCGAGCTTCGCATGGTTCTGGACGGCTGCATGGCCGTTGTCGGCGCCGTGTCGAACCCCGAGCACATGAACCAGAACCTGGGCAAGGCCGGCCGCAAGCGTCACATGGGCTGGCGTCCGCACGTCCGCGGCGTCGCCATGAACCCGATCGACCACCCGCACGGTGGTGGTGAAGGCCGGACCTCGGGCGGTCGTACCCCGGTTACGCCGTGGGGTAAGGACACCAAGGGTTCTCGTACCCGCAAGAACAAGGCCACGGACAAGTTCATCATCCGTAGCCGTCACGTGAAGAAGGCTCGCTAAGAATGGCCCGCTCCTCCTGGAAAGGCCCGTTTGTCGACGGGTATCTGCTCAAGAAGGCCGACGCCGCTCAATCGTCGGGCCGCAAGGACGTGATCAAGACCTGGTCGCGCCGCTCCACCATCCTGCCGCAGTTCGTCGGTCTGACGTTCGGCGTCCACAACGGCCAGAAGCATGTGCCGGTGTCGGTCTCCGAAGAAATGGTCGGCATGAAGTTCGGCGAGTTCGCCCCGACCCGGAACTTCCCGGGCCACGCGGCGGACAAGAAGGCCAAGAGGAAGTAATCCATGGCCCAGACCAAGAACCCCCGTCGCGTTGCGGCGACCGAGGCCCGCGCCAAGCTGGTCAACGTCCGCATCAGCCCGCAGAAGCTGAACCTGGTGGCCGCCTCGATCCGCGGCCTGCCGGTCCAGAAGGCTCTCAACGAGCTGGAATTCAGCCGCAAGCGCATCGCCGGCGACGTCCGCAAGGTCCTGTACTCGGCCGTCTCGAACGCCGAGAACAACCACAACCTCGACATCGACAACCTGGTCGTCGCCGAGGCCTTCGTGGGCAAGAACCTGGTGATGAAGCGTTTCGCGAGCCGTGCTCGCGGTCGTTCGTCGCGCATCCTGAAACCGTTCAGCGAAATCACCATCGTGGTTCGCGAAGCAGGTGAGGCCGCCTGATGGGTCAGAAAATCAATCCGATCGGTCTGCGCCTTGGCGTGAACCGTACGTGGGACAGCCGCTGGTTCGCCGGCGGCGCCGACTACGCCAAGCTGCTCCACCAGGACCTGAAGCTGCGTTCGTGGCTGAAGGAACGCCTGTCGGCCGCCGGCGTGTCGCGCATCATCATCGAGCGTCCGCACAAGAAGTGCCGCGTGACGATCTACGCCGCCCGTCCGGGCGTCGTGATCGGCAAGAAGGGCGCTGACATCGAGAAGCTGCGCAAGGACATCTCGGCCCGCACCGAAGGCGAAGTTCACCTGAACATCGTCGAGGTCCGCAAGCCGGAGACCGACGCTCAGCTGATCGCTGAGAACATCGCTCAGCAACTGGAGCGCCGTATCGCGTTCCGTCGCGCCATGAAGCGTTCGATGCAGTCGGCCATGCGCCTGGGCGCCAAGGGCGTCCGCATCAACGTCTCGGGCCGTCTGGGCGGCGCCGAAATCGCTCGTATGGAGTGGTACCGCGAAGGTCGCGTGCCGCTGCACACCCTGCGCGCCGACATCGACTACGGCTTCTACGAAGCCAAGACGACCTACGGCATCATTGGCGTGAAGGTCTGGGTGTTTAAGGGTGAAGTGCTCGAGCACGACCCGATGGCCCAGGACAAGCGCTGGGCCCAGGAAGCCTCGGGTCCGTCGTCCAACGAAGGCCGTGAGCGCGGCCCCCGCGGTGATCGCGGTCCGCGCCGTGGTCGTGAGGGCTGATAGGCCATGTTGCAACCGAAAAAGACCAAGTACCGTAAGGCCTTCAAGGGCCGCATCCACGGCTCGTCCAAGGGTGGTTTCTCGCTGAACTTCGGCTCCTACGGTCTGAAGGCCGTCGAGCCGGAGCGCATCACGGCGCGTCAGATCGAGGCGGCTCGCCGCGCGATCACCCGTCAGATGAAGCGTCAGGGCCGCGTCTGGATCCGTATCTTCCCCGACGTGCCGGTTTCCGGCAAGCCGGCCGAAGTGCGGATGGGTAAGGGCAAGGGCGCGGTGGACCACTGGGCCGCTCGCGTGGCCCCGGGCCGCATCATGTTCGAAATCGACGGCGTGCCGGACGACGTGGCTCGTGAAGCGCTGCGCCTCGGCGCCGCCAAGCTGCCGATCCGCACCAAGGTGGTCACCCGCCTGGACGCCGGCATCGTTACGGAGCAAGCCGCCTAATGACCAAGATCGCCGATCTCCGGTCGCAAACCGTCGACCAGCTGTCCGACGAGCTGCTGAAGCTCAAGAAGGAACAGTTCAACCTGCGCTTCCAGGCCGCCACCGGCCAGATGGAAAAGACCCACCGGGTCTCGGAAGTGCGCAAGGACATCGCCCGCATCTCGACGCTTCTGCGCGAGAAGCGTGCGGCCTCGTAAGGAAACACCGATGCCCAAACGCATTCTTGAAGGCGTGGTCGTCTCCGACAAGGGCGACAAGACCGTCGTCGTGAAGGTCGAGCGCACCCTGCTGCACCCGCTGCTCCGCAAGACGGTTCGTAAGTCCAAGAACTACCACGCTCACGATGAGGCCAACGCCCTCAAAGTCGGCGACATCGCGCGCATCATCGAATGCGCCCCCAAGTCCAAGTTGAAGCGCTGGGAAATCATTTCCCCGTCTTCGGCTTCGTAAGAAGAAGGATCGGATCCCATGATCCAGATGCAAACTAACCTGGAGGTCGCCGATAACTCGGGCGCTCGCCGGGTCATGTGCATCAAGGTGTTGGGCGGCTCCAAGCGCCGCTACGCCTCGATCGGCGACACCATCGTCGCCTCGGTGAAGGAAGCGATTCCGCGCGGCCGCGTGAAGAAGGGCGACGTCGTTCGCGCCATCGTCGTGCGCACCGCCAAGGACATCCAGCGCAAGGACGGCTCTGTCATCCGTTTCGACAAGTCGGCCGCCGTCATCGTCAACAAGCAGAACGAGCCTGTCGGCACTCGTATCTTCGGCCCGGTTCCGCGCGAGCTGCGCGCCAAGAACCACATGAAGATCATCTCGCTGGCTCCGGAGGTTCTGTAACCATGGCCGCCAAGATCAAGAAGGGCGACAACGTCGTCGTCCTGACCGGCAAGGACAAGGGCCGCACCGGCCAGGTGCTGCAGGTCCTGCCGACCGAGAACCGCGTCGTCGTGCAAGGCGTCAACATGGTCCAGCGCCACACGCGCCCGACCCAGGCTGACCCGCAAGGCGGCATCAAGCACAAGGAAGCCTCGCTTCACCTGTCGAACGTCGCCATCGTCGACGCCAACGGCAAGGCGACCCGCGTGGGCTTCAAGGTCGAGGGGGACAAGAAGGTCCGCTTCGCCAAGTCGACGGGAGACGTCATCTGATGGCCGACACCAAGTATACGCCGCGTCTCAAGACCGACTATCAGGATCGCATCCGCGGCGTCCTGAAGGAAAAGTTCGGCTACACGAACGAGATGCAGATCCCCAAGCTGGACAAGATCGTCCTGAACATGGGCATCGGCGAAGCTGTGGCGGACTCCAAGAAGGCCAATGCGGCCCTCAAGGACCTGACGGCCATCGCCGGCCAGAAGGCCGTGCCGACCAAGGCTCGTAACTCCATCGCCGGCTTCAAGCTGCGCGAAGGCATGGTCATCGGCGGCAAGGTCACGCTGCGCGGCGCCCAGATGTACGAGTTCCTGGACCGTTTCATCACGATCGCCCTGCCGCGCGTGAAGGACTTCCGGGGCCTGAAGGGCACTTCGTTCGACGGTCGCGGCAACTACGCCACGGGTCTGAAGGAGCACATCGTGTTCCCGGAGATCAACTACGACCAGATCGACCAGATGTGGGGCATGGACATCGTTGTCTGCACCACGGCCAAGACCGATGAGGAAGCCAAGGCTCTCCTCACCGAGTTCAAGTTCCCGTTCGTGAACTGAGCGGGAAGGGAAGAGAACAATGGCTAAGAAAAGCGCCGTAAACCGCAACGAAGCCGTCAAGGCCCTGGTTGCGAAGTATGCCGCGAAGCGGGACGCCCTGAAGGCTATCGCCAACGACGAGAGCCTGCCGCTTGAGGAGCGCTTCGATGCGCGCCTGAAGCTGGCGGCCCTGCCGCGCAACTCGGCTCCGAGCCGTATTCGCAACCGTTGCGAAGTGACGGGTCGTCCGCGGGCTTATTACCGCAAGCTCAAGATGAGCCGTGTCGCCCTGCGCGAGCTGGGCAACATGGGTCAGATCCCCGGCCTGACGAAGTCGAGCTGGTAAGGGGAGCGAACAGACATGATGATCAACGATCCCCTGAGCGACATGATCGCTCGCATCAAGAACGCGGCCACCCGCAAGCGTTCTTCGGTGCTCACCCCGGCTTCCCGCCTGCGTCAGCGCGTCCTGGACGTGCTGCAGGACGAGGGCTACATCCGCGGCTACTCGCTGGTTCAAAACCCCGGTGAGTTCCCGCAGTTCGAGATCGAGCTGAAGTACTTCGACGGTCAGCCGGTGATCGCCGAGATCGCCCGCGTGTCGAAGCCCGGCCGCCGCGTCTATTCGGCCATCGGCGATCTGAAGCCGGTCAAGAACGGCCTCGGCATCTCGATCCTTTCGACTTCGAAGGGCGTCATGTCCGACGCCGCCGCCCGCGACGCTAACGTCGGCGGCGAAGTCCTCTGCAGGGTCTACTGATATGTCTCGTATCGGCAAGAAAACCATCGCCGTGCCGAAGGGCGTGACTGTCACGCTCAACGGCCAGGCCATCACCGTGAAGGGTCCGAAGGGCGAACGCTCCTGGACCGTCGCCGACGAGATCGAAGTCACGCAGGAAGGCGACGAACTGTCGCTGACCCCGCGTTCGGACTCGCAGCGCGCCAAGGCCATGTGGGGCCTGTCGCGCACCCTGGTCGCCAACATGGTGACCGGCGTGACCGAAGGCTTCGAGAAGACCCTGGAACTGGTCGGCGTCGGCTACCGCGCCGCCCTGAAGGGCAAGGATCTCTCGCTGCAGCTCGGCTTCTCGCACGACGTGGACATCGTTCCGCCCGAAGGCATCACCTTCGCCGTGCCGAAGCAGACCGAGATCAAGATCTCGGGCAACGACAAGCAGGTTGTGGGCGAAATCGCCGCCGTCATCCGCAAGATGCGTCCGCCGGAACCCTATAAGGGCAAGGGCGTGCGCTATCAGGGCGAATTCGTCCGGCGCAAGGAAGGCAAGAAGAAGTAAGTCATGGCTCTCTCTCTTCAACAACAAGCCAAGCGCCGCGCCGAGCGCACTCGCCGTCGCCTGAAGGCTGTCGCCAACGGTCGTCTGCGTCTGTCGGTCTTCCGTTCGGACAAGAACATCTCGGCTCAGATCATCGACGATGCCCAGGGCATCACGGTGGCCGCCGCCTCGTCGCTGGAAGGCGGCAAGGGTTCCAAGGGTTCGGACGTCGCAGCCGCCGCCAAGATCGGCAAGCTGATCGCCGAGCGCGCCATCGAGAAGGGCGTCACCGACGTCGTCTTCGACCGTGGCGGCTACATCTATCACGGCCGGGTCAAGGCGCTGGCGGAAGCCGCGCGCGAAGCCGGCCTGAACTTCTAAGGGAACGGCAAGCATGGCTCGTGAACCCCAACGCGGCGGCGGCGACCGTAACCGTCGCGACAACCGCAACGCTCCCGTTGAAGGTCCGGATTCGGACATCATCGAGAAGCTGGTGCACATCAACCGCGTCGCCGCCACCGTCAAAGGCGGCCGCCGGTTCTCGTTCGCGGCCCTGATGGTCGTCGGCGACGGCAAGGGCCGCGTCGGCTTCGGTCATGGCAAGGCGCGCGAAGTGCCGGAAGCCATCCGTAAGGCGACCGAAGAAGCCAAGAAGACCATGATCAAGGTTCCGCTGCGCGAGAACCGCACCCTGCACCACGACGGCAATGGCCGTTGGGGCGCCGGCAAGATCATGATGCGTGCGGCGCCTCCGGGCACCGGCGTCATCGCGGGCGGTCCGATGCGTGCGGTCCTCGAAACCCTCGGCGTCCAGGACGTCGTGGGCAAGTCGACCGGCTCGTCGAACCCCTACAACATGATCCGCGCCACCTTCGAAGCTCTGAAGGTCCAGTCGTCGCCGCGCCAGATCGCCTCCAAGCGGGGCAAGAAGGTGTCCGACCTGATGGGCCGCCGCAATGACGGCGCTTCGGCGCCGGAAGCCGTGGAGGGCTGATAGATGGCCAAGACCGAAAAGAAGACCGTGACCGTCCGTCAGACGGCGAGCCCGATTCGCCGCAAGTCGGATCAGCGCGCCACCCTGGTGGGCCTGGGTCTCAACCAGATCGGCCGTGAGTCGACCCTGGAAGACACCCCCTCCGTCCGTGGGATGATCGCCAAGGTCGCCCACATGGTGGAAGTGGTCGAGAAGTAAGACGGTTCGCCCTCTCCCGTTCGCGGGGGAGGGCGTTTCGCTTTATGAAGAAGCATCTTGCGATGCTGACGCGGGTCGCTTAATCAGCGGCCCTTCAATTTTTCCAACGCCGAGTCAGGTCCGCCTGTCGAACCTGGCGCTAGAACCCGAAAGGATCAGGCAATGAAGCTGAACGAAATCCGTGACAACGAAGGCGCCTCCAAGAAGCGTATGCGCGTCGGCCGCGGCCCGGGCTCGGGCAAGGGCAAGACCGCCGGTCGCGGCGTCAAGGGTCAGAAGTCGCGTTCGGGCGTCGCCATCGGCGGCTTCGAAGGCGGCCAGATGCCGCTGTACATGCGTATGCCGAAGCGCGGCTTCAACGTGCCGAACGCGCCGAAGCTGGCTGAAGTCAACCTGTGGCGCCTGCAAGAGGCCATCGACGCCGGCAAGCTGGACGCCAAGGCCGAGATCAACGGCGCGGCTCTGGTCGCCGCCGGCGTGATCCGTCGCGTCAAGGACGGCGTGCGCGTCCTGGGCGAAGGCGAACTGAAGGCCAAGCTGAACCTGGTCGTGTGGTCGGCCTCGTCGGGCGCCATCAAGGCGGTCGAAGCCGCCGGCGGTTCGGTGACGCAACAGCGCATCGAAGCCGAAGCCAAGGCTGCGGCTCGCCTCGAGAAGCGCAACGCCGCTCGCGGCAAGGCGCCGGCTCCGAAGGCTCCGCTGGGCGACGCCAACAAGATCTCGGCTCGCGCCAAGCGCACCGCCGCCAAGGCCTAAAATCCGATATCGTCATCCCGTCGGGGGCGTGGTTTCACGTCTCCGCCGGGATCGTCCGGACCGGGATGACGATTTTCCGAAAGCGGCCCTCGCAAGAGCGCCGCTTTCCGCCTATCTGACGACGGGCATGAAAATGGTGACCGTCTGGGGGACCGCCTGATGGCTTCGGCCGCTGAACAACTTGCTGCTAATATGAACATAGGCTCGTTCGCCAAGGCGACCGAGCTGCACAAACGCCTGCTGTTCACGCTCGGCGCGCTGCTGGTCTACCGGATCGGCACCTATGTTCCGATCCCCGGGATCAACGGCGAGGCCTTCCTGGCCTTCTTCCAGAATCCGGACGGCCAACGCGGCATCCTGGATATGTTCAACATGTTCTCGGGCGGCGCCGTCGAGCGTATGGCCGTGTTCGCGCTGAACGTCATGCCCTACATCTCGGCCTCGATCATCGTCCAGCTGATGGGCGCGGTGTATCCGCCGTGGGAGAAGCTGAAGAAGGAAGGCGGCGAGTCGGGCCGCAAGCAGCTGAACCAGTACACCCGCTATCTGACGGTGTTCCTGGCCCTGGCGCAGTCCTTCGGCATCGCGGTGGGCCTGAACGCCCAGCCGGGTCTGATCGACCAGCCCGGCCTGTTCTTCATCATTTCGACGGTCACCGTCCTGACCGGCGGCACCATGTTCCTGATGTGGCTGGGCGAGCAGGTGACGGCGCGCGGCGTCGGCAACGGCATCTCCCTGATCATCTTCGCGGGCATCGTGGCGGTCCTGCCGTCGACGGTGGCGCGGATGCTGGGCCTGGCCCAGCAGGGTCAGATGTCGGCCTTCACCCTGTTCGGCATCGCCATCATGGCGGTCGCGGTCATCGTCTTCATCGTCTTCATGGAGCGCGCCCAGCGCCGCCTTCTGATCCAGTATCCGAAGCGCCAGGAAGGCAACCGCATGACCGGCGGCGAGCGCAGCTTCCTGCCGCTGAAGGTCAACACCGCGGGCGTGATCCCGGCCATCTTCGCCTCGTCGCTGCTGATGCTGCCGACGACGGTGGCCCAGTTCACCGCCAATGCGAACCTGCCGGACTGGATGAGCTGGCTGCCCCTGGTGACGGCTCAGCTGACCCACGGCCAGCCGGTGTTCATGATCTTGTACGCCGTCCTGATCGTCTTCTTCTGCTTCTTCTACACCTCGATCACCTTCAACCCCGAGGACACGGCCGAGAACCTGCGCAAGTACGGCGGCTTCCTGCCGGGCATCCGCCCGGGCAAGCGGACGGCCGAGTATCTGGACTATGTCCTGACGCGCCTGACGGTGATCGGCGCCGCCTACATCACCGCCGTCTGCCTGCTGCCGGAGTTCCTGGTCAGCAGCCTGGGCAACAGCCTGTACTTTGGCGGAACGTCTATCTTGATCGTGGTCTCGGTGACGATGGACACTGTCGCCCAGATCCAGTCGCACCTGCTGGCGCACCAGTACGAGGGGCTGATCAAGAAGGCCAAGTTGCGCGGTCGTGGCCGGGGCGGTTCCGCTCCTGTCCGTCGCTGATCGGGTAGGGGGCCCGAAGACATAATGAACCTGATCCTGTTCGGGCCGCCTGCGGCCGGCAAGGGCACCCAGGCCAAGCGGCTGGTCGAGGAGCGGGGCATGGTCCAGCTCTCGACCGGCGACATGCTGCGCGCGGCGATCGCTTCCGGCTCCGAGCTGGGGTTGAAGGTCAAGGACGTGCTGGCGCGCGGCGACCTCGTCACCGACGAGATCGTCATCGCCCTGATCGAAGCTCGTCTGCCGGAGGCCGAGGCCGCCGGCGGGGCCATCTTCGACGGCTTCCCCCGCACGGTGGCCCAGGCCGAGGCCCTGGACGCCATGCTGGCCAAGCGCGGCGCCAAGATCGACAGCGTCATCCGCCTGAAGGTGGACGACGCGGCCTTGACCGATCGGATCGGCAAGCGCTTCGCCGAGCAGGGGCGGCCTGACGACAACCCCGAGACCTTCAAGGACCGGCTGGCCGTCTACAATCGCCAGACCGCGCCGCTGCTTCCCTATTATGAAGGGCAGGGCAAGCTGACCGAGGTCGACGGCATGGGCGACATCGCCGCCGTTGCCGCCGCGATCGACACGGCGCTGGACGCCTGATCCGTCGCGCGGTCTGATCCCCTCGACTTCTGAAGCGTTAGCGTTCGGGAGTCTGTGCGGGAGAGACGGTTGCGGCCGACACGTATGAAGCAATGGCGCTGGGGCGCGGGAGGGCTGGTGGTCCTTCTGCACCTCGGCGCCTTTGTGCTTTTGGGCGTGGGTCGTCCGGAGCCGCCCCTGGTCACGGCCCTGCCGCCGATACTGGTCGACCTGGTTCCCCCGCCGCCGATCCCGCCGCCGCCCTCGCCGCACAGCGCGCCGGCGGCGTCGCAGGGCGGGGGCGCGCCCGCCGCGCCGTCCGTCGTCCGGCCGCCACCCCTGCGTCCGGCGCCGCGGAGGCCGGAAATCGTCGCGCCTGCACGCCCCGCGCCTGAACAGCCCCCGATCATCGGCGTCGCGCCGGAACCCAGTCCGACGCCAGGCCCCGGTCAGGGCGGGCAGGGGACGGGCAGCGGCGGGGGCAGCGGTTCCGGCGTCGGTCCTGGCGTCGGCGACGGTCCTCCGCGCATCATCCGGGGGCCTACGGTCGGCGAACTGCGGACCCTGCACCCGCGCGAGGCCTTCCGTCGGCGCATGGGCGGGCGGGCGACCCTGGCCTGCCGCGTGCGGCTGGACACCACTCTGTCCGATTGCCGCCTGGTGGACGAAACGCCGCCGGGGATGGGATTCGGCGAGGCGGCTCTTGCGGCCGCTCGATATTTCCGCTTTCGTCCTCCGACGCAGAACGGAGCGCCGATTGATGGTCGAGAGGTCCGGGTGGGGGTCGAATGGCCCTGAGCCAGCCTGCTCACGGCGCTTGCCCGTTGACGCATCGGGAATCCCCTGTATAAGGGCGGCCTTCCGCGAAGGGCGTACACGCTCCTGGTCTGTTGACCGGAGCGATTTCTGCGTCTGATTAACGCGTACTTGGAGAATTTCGTGGCCCGTATCGCAGGCGTCAACATTCCGACCAACAAGCGCGTTGAAATCGCGCTTCAGTACATCCACGGCATTGGCGCGCACAACGCCAAGGAGATCACGGCCAAGATCGGCATCGAGCCGGCCCGCCGCGTGAACCAGCTGACCGACGCGGAGATCCTGCAGATCCGCGAAACCATCGACCGCGACTACACCGTCGAAGGCGACCTGCGCCGCGAGACGTCGATGAACATCAAGCGTCTGATGGACCTGGCCTGCTACCGCGGCCTGCGTCACCGTAAGGGCCTGCCGGTCCGCGGTCAGCGCACGCACACCAACGCTCGCACCCGCAAGGGTCCGGCCAAGCCGATCGCCGGCAAGAAGAAGTAAGAGAGAGGCCTGACCGATGGCTAAGGAACCGGGTCGCGTTAAGCGCCGCGAACGCAAGAACATCACCTCGGGCGTGGCCCACGTGAATGCTTCGTTCAACAACACCATGGTGACCATCACCGACGCTCAAGGGAACGCGATTTCCTGGTCGTCGGCCGGCCACATGGGCTTCAAAGGCTCGCGCAAGTCGACGCCGTACGCCGCTCAGATGGCTGCGGAAGACGCCGGCAAGAAGGCCGCCGAGCACGGCGTCAAGACGCTGGAAGTGAACGTCTCGGGTCCGGGTTCGGGCCGTGAGTCGGCCCTGCGCGCCCTGCAGGCCGTCGGCATGACGATCACGACCATCCGCGACGTGACGCCGATGCCGCACAACGGCTGCCGTCCGCCCAAGCGCCGTCGCGTCTAAGGTTCACGCCGCCTACCCCTTCTCCCGACGGCTCCTGTTGTTCTGAACGTGAGAACACGGAGTCGTCGAAACCCGTTCGAGGGACTTTATGATCGAAAGAAACTGGCAAGAGCTGATCCGTCCCGAGAAACCGCAAGTCGAGGGCGGGTCTGACCCGCAGCACAAGGCGCGTCTGATCGCCGAGCCTCTCGAGCGCGGTTTCGGTGTGACGCTCGGCAACGCGCTTCGTCGCGTTCTGCTGTCTTCGCTTCAAGGCGCGGCGGTCACGGCCATTCAGATCGACGGCGTGGTGCACGAGTTCTCGTCGCTGGAAGGCGTTCGCGAGGACGTCGTCGACATCGTTCTGAACATCAAGCAACTGGCCCTGCGCATGCACGCGGAAGGTCCGAAGCGGATGACCCTGCGCGCCACGGGCCCCGGCCCGGTGACCGCAGCCCAGATCGACCTGCCGGCCGACATCGAGGTGCTGAATCCGGATCACGTGATCTGCACCCTGGATGACGGCGCTTCGGTTCGCATGGAGCTGACGGTGCAGAACGGCAAGGGCTATGTCGCCGCCGAACTGAACCGCCCGGAAGACGCCCCGATCGGCCTGATCGCCGTCGACGCCCTGTATTCGCCGGTGAAGCGCGTCGCCTATCGCGTCGAGCCGACCCGTCAGGGCCAGTCGCTGGACTACGACAAGCTGATCCTGGAAGTCGAAACCAACGGCGCGGTCTCGCCGGTTGACGCCGTGGCCTACGCCGCGCGCATCCTGCAAGACCAGCTGCAGATCTTCATCACCTTCGATGAGCCGACCAAGGCTGTCGAGCAGTCGGACGGCAAGCCCGAACTGCCCTTCAACCCGGCCCTGCTGAAGAAGGTGGACGAGCTGGAGCTGTCGGTCCGTTCGGCCAACTGCCTGAAGAACGACAACATCGTCTACATCGGCGACCTGATCCAGAAGACCGAGGGCGAAATGCTTCGCACCCCGAACTTCGGCCGCAAGTCGCTGAACGAAATCAAGGAAGTTCTGGCGTCCATGGGACTGAGCCTCGGCATGGATGTGCCGAACTGGCCGCCGGAGAACATCGAAGATCTGGCCAAGAAGTTCGACGACCAGATCTGATCATCAACCCCTCCGCCCAGGTCCCGCGTGGATCGGTTGGGGCGGTAAGAATGAGAGGCCCCAGGTCTCGTCCGCCAAGTAGGGACGAGAAACCAGGGTCGAGTAGGAGAGACCCCGATGCGCCACGGCGCCGCCTATCGTAAGCTCGGCCGTACGGTCAGCCACCGCCAGGCCATGTTCGCCAACATGGCCGCCTCGCTGATCAAGCACGAGCAGATCACGACCACCCTGCCGAAGGCGAAGGAACTGCGTCCCTTCGTCGAGAAGCTGGTCACCCTCGCCAAGAAGGGCGACCTGCACGCTCGTCGTCAGGCCATCAGCGCCGTTCGCGACGTGCCGCAAGTCGGCAAGCTGTTCGACACGCTGGCTCCGCGTTACGCCGAGCGTAACGGCGGCTACATCCGCATCATGAAGGCGGGCTTCCGTCACGGCGACAACGCCGCGATGGCCGTCATCGAGTTCGTCGATCGTGACGTGGCCGCCAAGGGCCAGGACTCCGGTCCGGTCTTCGCCATCGAGGGCGACGACGAAGCCTGATTTCGGCTTCACCGACTGTATTGAGAGGGCGGCTGGAGCAATCCCGCCGCCCTTTTTCTTCGCAAGCCGCTGAAGGGAGGGCTCGATGACCCGCGTGGAGACCTGGAACGGGCTCGTCGTGGCCGTGTGCGAGCCGGACGGCGCCCTGCTGGCGGGCGTGGCCGACATCAATGACTTCCTGTCGCTGGCTTTCGAAGCGAACGCCGATTGGCTGGCTATGCCGGTAACGCGCCTAGGCGAGGACTTCCTGCGTCTTCGCAGCCGGTTGGCGGGCGAGACCACGCAGAAGTTCGTCAACTACCGGGTCGGCCTGGCGATTATCGGCGATATCAGCGCCGAGGCGGCCGGATCCGAGGCGCTGACGGACTATGTGAGGGAGTGCAATCGAGGCCGATCCGTATGGTTTCTGCCCGATCTGACGGCCCTGAAGTTGAAGCTCGAAACGGGACGGAACGAGGCATGACGATCCACGGGATACGGGCTTTCGACCCGTCGGCGGCGGCGGACAGTGCAGCCTGGCGGTCGCTGAACGAAGCCTGGCTGGCCGAGGGCGGTTTCGCCATCGAGGCCAAGGACCGCAAGGTGCTGGATGACCCGCAGGGGCAGATCCTGGCGCAGGGCGGCCGCATCTTCTTCATTCAGCGTGGGGACGATGTCGTGGGCTGCTGCGCCCTGATGGCCATGGACGACGGGGGCTTCGAGGTCGCCAAGATGACGATTGCGCCGGCTGCGCGTGGCCAAGGGCTGTCGCGGCGGCTGCTGGAGGTCTGTGAGGACGCCGCGCGCGAGGCGGGCGCGCCGCGTCTCTATCTGGAGACCAGTTCGACGCTGGGGCCGGCGCTGGCGCTTTATGACAGCTTCGGCTTCGTCCGCCTGCCGCCGCGCGAGACGCCCTATGTCCGGGCCGACGTCTTCATGGAGAAGGCGCTGGTCTGATCCGGCCTATTCCTTGGACAGGTCCTGCCGTCGAAACCACCACAGGGCCAGGAAGAAGGGCGCGAAGCTCCACAGCGCCAGTCCCGCCACGGCGCGCCAGCCGGCGCCGTCGGGCAGGACAGCGGCCATCATCCCGCCCTGGATCAAGGCCTTGAGCACCTCATAGGCGTCGCCGGGGAACAGCAGCATGGTGGGCCAGTCGCCCATCCGCCAGCCGAGGAGGGGGGCGCCCTTGGCGAGGAAGGCCTGCGCCACGCCGATGACCAGCGGAACGAAGAGGGCGGCCAGCATGGACCGCGTGACCGTCGCCGCCAGCAGGGCCAGCAGCAGGAACTGTACGACGCGGACAAAGGCCAGCAGGAACATCAGGCCGAAGCTCTGCGCGGTCTCGGCGCCGAAGTGGAAGACGAAGCTGTTGCCGAAGATCAGGCCCTTGGCGACGGCGCCGATCACGGCGGCGGCCAGCATCAGCAGCAGCCCGGCCAGAACCATCAGCTTCACCGCGCCGGCCTTGCCCATGATGAGGTTCGGGCGGCTGTTGCGCGCCGTGATCAATCGCCAGGTCTCCCAGCGATAGTCGCCTGCGAAGACGCTCGCCGCGCCGATCAGCAGGAAGGCCAGGAGCGCCGGGTTGGCCAGATTGCCGGCCGCCTCGAGCAGGGCCTGGCCAAGATCGAGGGTTCCTCGCTCCAGGCGCAACTGGGACGGCAGGCGATCGCGGACGGCGGAGATCTTGTCGTCGATGAACAGATTGCCCGCGATGCTCGCCGCCAGCCCGACCACAGGCACGAAGACGATGCTCCACAACAGGGCCGTGCGATTCTGCAGCAGGCGCCAGGTTTCGGCGCGGACGGCGTCGGCCAGCATCATGGGCGGTCTCCCTCGACGGAAGAGGTTTCGGTCATGAAGACGCTTTCCAGATCGGCGCCGACCCAGCGGGCCTCGTCGATGTCCACGCCCTGTTCGATCAGGGCGCGCAGCAGGGCGGGGGCCTCGGCGCGCGGTATGGCGGCCATGACGGCGTCGTCCTGAACGCTGCCGCGTTCGCCCAGCACGGCCATGACCTTGGCCAGAGGCGTGGCCGACAGGCGCAGACGTTCGCCCGAGGCGGTCAGGTCGCTGACCTTGCCCTCGGCCGCCAGCTTGCCTCGGTTCAGGATGGCGACGCGGTCGCAGACGCGCTGGACCTCCAGAAGCTGGTGGCTGGCCAGAACGACGGTCACGCCGTCGTCGTCGGCCAGGCTGCGGATGAGGCTGCGCATCTCCTGGATGCCGGGCGGGTCCATGCCGCTGGTCGGTTCATCAAGGATGACGAGGTCGGGCCGGGTCATCAGGGCGGCGGCGACGCCCAGCCGCTGCATCATGCCGACCGAAAAGCCGCGCACCTTGCGGTCCGCCGCCTCGGTCAGGCCCACCCGCGCCAGCCAGCGGTCGGTTTCGGCCTCTGCGCCCATGCCGTGCGCCAGCGCCAGCCAGTGCAGCGCCTGACGCGCGGTCAGATAGGGCGGGTAGCGCGGCGTCTCGATCATCGAGCCCATGCGCCGGGTGACGGCTGGATCGCCGGCAGGCTGGCCCATGACCCGCACCTCGCCCGCCGTGGGTCGGATCAGGCCCAGAAGGATGCGGAACAGCGTCGACTTGCCCGCGCCGTTCGGCCCCAGCACCCCATAGACCCCGCCGCGCGGGATGCTGAGGCTGAGGCCGTCCAGGGCGCGCACCGCGCCATAGGTCTTGGTCAGGCCGCTCGTCTCGATAACGCTGGTCATGAGTCGCAGCGTGACCCGACAGTGGAAAACCGGCAAGCCGTCTTCTGTCTGTCGCGGATTGGGCTTAGGCAACGTCCCCGAATGCCGCTTTCGGGAGCACCTCATGTTTGATCGTCTGTTCGGGCTGGCGCGCGCCGCCGTCCTGACCCTGGCCGTCGCCGCCTGCGCCACCACGCCGCCCGCGCCGCCGGTCGAGACGGCCCAGGCGCCGAACGTCATCCTGATCTCCATCGACGGCTTCCGCGCGGACTATCTGCAACGCGGGGCGACGCCGGTGCTGGCGCAACTGGCGGCCGAGGGGGCGTCGGGCCCGATGAAACCGTCCTTCCCCAGCGTGACCTTCCCCAACCATTACACCCTGGTCACGGGGCTGCATCCCGATCACCACGGCATCGTCGGCAACAACATGGTCGACGCCGAACTGGGTCGCTTCTCGCTCGGCAACAAACAGGCCGTCACCGATCGCCGCTGGTGGGACCAGGGCGAGCCGATCTGGGTCTCGGCCGAGCGACAGGGCGTGAAGACCGCCACCATGTTCTGGCCGGGGTCCGAGGCCGACATCCGCGGCGTGCGGCCCAGCTACTGGGCGCCCTTCGATCAGTCGATGCCGGGCGACGCCCGCGTGGATCAGGTGCTGACCTGGCTGGATCTGCCCGCCGCCCAGCGCCCGGCCCTGACCACCCTCTATTTCGATATCGTCGACACCATGGGCCACCACCACGGGCCAGACGCCCCCCAGACGCTGGAGGCCACGCGATCGGTCGACGCCTCCATCGGCCGCCTAGTCGAGGGGCTGAAGGCGCGGGGCCTCTATGAGAACACCATCCTGGTCGTGGTGTCCGATCACGGCATGGCGGCGACCTCGCCCGACCGCGTGACGGTGCTGGACGACATCGTGGACCCCGAGGCGGTCCAGATCGTCTATGGCGGCGCCGTCACCTTCCTGAACCCCGTTGCGGGACGCGAAGCCGAGGTGGAGCAGGCCATGTTGGGCTCGCGACCGCACCTGGACTGCTGGCGCAAGAGCGAGATCCCGGCGCGCTTCATCCTGGGCTCAAATCCGCGCGTGCCGGCCATCGTCTGCGCTTCGGAGCCCGGCTGGCTGTTGGCGACCAGGGCGCGCCCGGTGACCAAACCCGGCGGGGCCCACGGCTATGACAACGCCGCGCCCGAGATGCAGGCGATCTTCATCGCCCACGGACCCGGCGTCATCGCCGGACGGCGGCTGGAGAACCTGGACAGCGTCGACGTCCAGCCTTTCCTGGCTCGCCTTCTGGGCGTCTCCGCACCGCACGGCGACGGTGACCCGAACGACACGCTTCCGGTGACGCAGCGCTGAGCAACCCTAATTTCGTCACCCTCGGGCTTGTCTCGAGGGCCCATCGGGGCTTCGTACGCGCCGCTTAAGGGTCATGCCGCCAGGTTGACGGCGCGAACCACGCCTTCGCCAGGTCTTCCCAGTGCGGGTTCTCCCGCTCGATCAGATTGATCTTCCAGTCGCGCAAATAGCGTTTCAACGCCTTCTCCCGGCGGATCGCATCTGTGATCGCTTCGAAGGGTTCATACCAGACGAGTCGCTTCAGTCCGTGTTCTCTGGTGAAGCCAGGGAAGCTCCCGTCTCGATGTTGCTGCACACGTTGAACCAGATTGCTGGTTACGCCGACATACAATGTCCCCTGCGGCCGGTTGGCCATCATGTAGGCGGCGATGAAGGGTCGCTCGTTCGACATTAAGGCAGAGCTTGTGGAAAGATGGGCCCTCGGGACAAGCCCGAGGGTGACGAGTTAAGGAAAATTATCGCGTGGGCGGCCGGCGGCGTCTAGAACGTCGCTCCACCTCCGCGAGCCCTCATGTCCCTGCACCAGCCCAAGGTCCGCCGCGCGGCGATCGCCTTCATCCTCGTGACTGCGGTGTTGGACATCGTGGCCATGGGGATCGTCATTCCGGTTCTGCCCCATCTGATCGAGGAGTTCGTCGGGTCGAACGCGCGCGCGGGCCTGCTGAACGGGGTGTTCGTGGCCCTGTGGGCGGGGATGCAGTTCCTGGCCTCGCCGGTCATCGGCTCGCTGTCGGACCAGTACGGGCGCCGCCCCGTCATCCTGCTGAGCTGCGCCGGGCTGGCAGCGGACTATGTGCTGATGGCGTTGGCGCCGAACCTGTGGTGGCTGGCGATTGGGCGGCTTGTGGCGGGCGTCACCTCGTCCAGCTTCACCACTATTTACGCCTATATGGCCGACATCACCGAGCCTGAGAAACGCGCTCGCGCCTATGGTCTGATCGGCGCGGCCTTCTCGGGAGGATTCGTGCTGGGGCCGGTTCTGGGCGGTTTCCTGGGCGAGTTCGGACCGCGCGTGCCGTTCTGGGTGGCGGGCGCCCTGTCCGGCGTGGCCTTCCTGTACGGCCTGTTCATCCTGCCGGAGAGCCTGCCTCTGGAGAAGCGGATGCCCTTCAGCTGGCGGCGCGCCAACCCGGTCGGCGCCATGATCCTGCTGAAACGTCACGCCGAACTGGCGGGCCTCGCGGTGGTGAAATTCCTGCTCTATTTCGCCCACCACGTCTTTTCGGCGGTCTTCGTCCTTTACGCCGGGCTCCGTTACGGCTGGGGGCCGTGGCAGGTCGGGGCCTTGCTGGCCATGGTCGGGGTGCTGGACATGATCGTTCAGGGCGTGCTGGTCGGCCCGGCGTCCAAGCGGTTCGGGGACCGAGCGACCATGATCTTCGGCCTGTGCGGCGGGGCTGTGGGCATCGCACTGATGGGCTGGGCGCCGACGGGCGTCGCCTTCATCGTCGCCATGTTGCCCAACGCCCTGTGGGGCCTCGCCATGCCGACGCTTCAGTCCCTGATGACCCGCCGCGTCGGCGAGAGCGAGCAGGGCCAGCTTCAGGGCGCGAACATGAGCGTCGCCTCCATCGCCGGGGTGGCCTCGCCCCTGTTCTTCGGCTGGATCTACTCGGTTTCGGTGGGTGAGGGCGGCGGGCGGGCGGCGGTCTGGTTGTCGGAGCGAGGGTTACCCGCAGTGTCCGCTGCGGCCGACGCCATGCTGTCCGAGCCGGGACTGGCCTTCTATCTGGCCTCCGCCGTGCTGGCTCTGGGCGCTCTGATCGGATTCCTGACCGCGCGCCGGGCGGAACGGGACGAGGTCACATCCGTTTGATCGCCGCCGCGCCCCGGATCGAACGACGGCCTTGATCCTGTCGAAAAGCCGAGGCGGAATGGATGCAGCGCCCAAGCTTGTAGAACCGGGACGAGATGAAGACTTCCAGACTGGCCATCGCCGCCGCCCTGATCCTGTCCGCCTGCGGCCAGCCGCAGCCCTCCAAGGCGCAGGAAGGCGTCTTCGCCGAACAGCCCCGCGTCGCCCCGCGCGACGCCGGTTCGCTGAAGACCAGCTTCGCCCCTGTGGTGCGCGAAGCCGCGCCCGCCGTGGTGAACATTTCGGCGCGGGGCGTCCAGCGCGTGCGCGACCCCTTCTTCGAACTGTTTGGCGGCGGGCCGCAATCGCGTGTGACAGGCTCCATCGGTTCGGGCGTCATCGTGCGGCCGGACGGGATCGTGGTGACCAACAACCACGTCATCCAGAACATGCAGGAGATCCGCGTCACCCTGAACGACCGGCGCGAATATCCGGCCAAGGTGCTGCTGGCCGACGAACGGTCCGACATCGCCGTGCTGCAACTCGAAAACCTGGACGGCGACCTGCCGGTCCTGCGCATCGACGATCAGGAGCAGCAGCAGGTCGGTGATCTGGTCCTGGCCATCGGCAACCCGTTCGGCGTCGGCCAGACCGTGACCAACGGCATCATCTCGGCCCTGAACCGGACCGAGACGGGCATCAGCGATTCCGGCTCCTTCATTCAGACCGACGCGCCGATCAATCCCGGCAACTCCGGCGGCGCCCTGGTCGACATGGACGGCGATCTGATCGGCATCAACACGGCCATCTTCTCGCGCACAGGATCCTCGACGGGCGTGGGCTTCGCCGTGCCGGCCACCATGGTCAAGCGGGTCGTGGATTCCGCTGTCGGCGGCGCCAAGTCGGTCGAGCGCGCCTGGCTGGGCGTCAAGGGCGACTCGGTCAGCTCCGACATGGCCCGCAGTCTGGGGCTTGAGCGGCCGCAAGGCCTGATGGTGACCGATGTCTACGCCGGCGGCCCGGCCGCGCGCGCGGGCATCGAACAGGGCGACGTCATCACGGCCATCGACGGCGCCGAGGTCAATGACCAGGGAGGGCTGAACTTCCGCGTCGGCACCCGTTCGCCGAACGACACGGTCGCCGTCAGCGTCCTGCGCGACGGCCGGACCCAGACCTTGAACGCTCGCGTCTCGACCCTGCCGGGCGACGCCGATCCGGGGCAGGGCACGGTCGTGGGGCAGGGCGCCCTGGCCGGGCTTCAGGGTGTGGCGCTGAACCCGGCGCTGGCGGACCGTCTGGGCGGCGACCCCTTCACCAGCGGCGTGGTGGTCACGGGACTGCAGCGCAACAGCGTCCCGGCCCGCATCGGACTGCGCCCCAACGACCTGGTGGTGCAGATCGACGGCCGCGCCGTCACGACGGTCGCCGCCCTGGGGCGTGCGCAACGCGGCTCGGAGTTGACCATCGTCCGCAACGGCCGTCGTCTAACCGGCCGCTTGCCTTAAGGCGGAGAGGGGCGGTCAGCCCTTCTGCGGTCCGCCGATGCTCCACAGGTGGCCGAACGGATCGCGCACCTGGCCGTAGCGGTCGCCCCAGAACTGGTCCTCCAACGGCATGACCGGAATCGCGCCGTTGACCAGGGCGCGGCCCCACCATTCGTCGGCGTCGTCGACCTGAAGATGCAGGCTGACCCCGACCGGCTTGATGTCGACTTCGCCGGTCCATTCGGGGAATTCATCGGCCAGCATGATGCTGCCGCCGTTGATGCGCAGATGGGCGTGCATCAGGCGCTCGCCGTCCTCGGCGGGCATCCGCATGACTTCCTCGGCCCCGAAGGCGCGGGCGTAGAATTCGATCGCCGCGGCCGCGCCGCGCGAGGGAATGGTCAGATGGGGCGTCACCCCGCCGCTCGGTCCCTGTTCAGGCTTGGGTTTAGTCATGCGATTCCTCCTTGGAGGCGTTGTAGCGGGTGCAGTCGCCCGAACGAACGCCTATCTAGAGCGTTCCATGACTGATTTGTTCGAAGCCTCCGGCATTCATCCTCCCGACGCTCCGCTCGCCGACCGTCTGCGCCCGCAGGCGCTGGACCAGGTGGTGGGCCAGGACCACCTGCTCGGCGAAGGCGGGCCGATCCGCCGCATGATCGAGGCCGGGCGCCTCGGCTCCATGATCCTGTGGGGGCCGCCGGGCACGGGCAAGACGACGATAGCCCGCCTGTTGGCGAAGGCGGCGGGCTATGAATACCAGTCGATCAGCGCCGTCTTCTCGGGCGTTGCGGACCTGAAAAAGGCGTTCGAGGCCGCGCGGATGCGCCGGGCGGCGGGTCAGCAGACCCTGCTGTTCGTCGACGAGATTCACCGCTTCAACCGCGCCCAGCAGGACGGTTTCCTGCCCTTCGTGGAGGAGGGGATCGTCACCCTGGTCGGCGCGACCACGGAGAACCCCAGTTTCGAGCTGAACGGCGCCCTGCTGTCGCGATCGCAGGTCTATGTGCTGAAACGGCTGGACGACGCCTCGCTGGATCTGCTGCTGGACCGGGCCGAGGCGCTGATGGACATGCGCCTGCCGCTGACGCCTGAGGCGCGCCAGGCCATGTTGGCCCTGGCGGACGGCGACGGTCGCTATTTGCTGACCATGTCCGAGGTGCTGTTCGACCTGCAGGATGTCGAACCGCTGGACGTGCAGGCCCTGGCAGGCGTGCTGCAGAAGCGCGCACCCGCCTACGACAAGTCGCGCGAGGAGCACTACAACCTCATCTCGGCCCTGCATAAGTCGGTGCGTGGGTCGGATCCGGACGCGGCGCTTTACTGGCTGGCGCGGATGCTGAACGGGGGCGAAGACCCCCTCTATCTGGCGCGACGCATCGTGCGCATGGCGGTCGAGGACATCGGTCAGGCCGACCCCCTGTCCATCCTGGTCGCCAATGCAGCCAAGGATACCTACGACTTCCTCGGCTCGCCTGAGGGGGAGCTGGCGCTGGCGCAGGCCGTGGTCCATCTGGCCACAGCGCCCAAATCGGTCGGGGTCTACGAAGCCTTCAAGGCGGCGAAGAAGGCGGCGCACGAGACCGGCTCCCTGATGCCGCCCGCCCATATCCGCAACGCCTCCACCAAGCTGATGAAGTCGTTGGGCTACGGCAAGGGCTATCAATACGATCCCGACACGCCCGAGGGTTTCTCCGGCGCCGACTTCTTCCCCGACGAAATGGAGCGCCGCACCTTCTACAAGCCCAAGGGCGAGGGCCATGAGGAGAAGGTCAAGGCGCGCCTGGAACGCTGGGCGGCGATGCGGGCGCGGATGCAGGCGGATAAGGCGTAGGGCCTACCGCACTGCCTTCTGGCCGTCATCCTCGGGCTTGACCCGAGGATCCAGCCGTCCGCCTGCGCGACGTTAATGGGACTAGCGCGGCCTGAACTCGATCCTCGGGTCAAGCCCGAGGATGACGGAGGAAAGAAATGGTCGGTGAACGACGTTCATTGTGGCGCGCGTCCTAGAAGGGTAGGCTGAATCTTCCAACTGCGGAGGCGGCTATGGTCGATGTTCTGCGGCGTATATCGACGCCCTGGCATGTGTGGCTGGTCGGCGTGCTGTCTTTCCTGTGGAATGCGCTTTTCGTCTGGCAGTGGATGCTGCAGGTGACGGGAGATCCAGCATACTGGGCCGGGATGACCCCGGCCGAAGCCGCCTACCTTCGCGCCGTGCCGTTATGGACCGATGTTGCGGTCGGGGTCGCCTTCTGGGGCGGGCTGCTGGCGGCGGTGCTGCTGCTGTTCCGGCGACGCCAGGCGACGATGCTGTTCGCCATCGCCCTGATCGCCATGCTGGCGGACACGACCTACATCCACTTCATGAGCAATGGGCGCGAGATCATGGGGCCCGTCGGCGTGGCGTTCGGCCTGGTCATCATCGCCGTTCTGGTCGCCCAGACTGCCTATTGCGCCTGGATGGACCGACGCGGCGTGATCGTCTGAAGCAAGGCCGAAGCCCTTGTTGCGGCGGCCTATTTCGGCGTAGTTTTCGACGCTCAAGGTTCTGGGGGAAGAATGATGGTCGATATTTCGAAGCGCCCGGCGACGCCGTGGCATCTGTGGGCCATCGGTGCGGCGTCAGTGCTCTGGAACGGCGTCGGCGTCTGGCAGTGGTATCAGAAGGTGACGGGCGCGCAGGCCTATTGGAGCGCGCTGACGATGGAGCAGGTCTTCTACCTGCGCTCGGCGCCGTTGTGGACCGACGTGGCCTACGGCGTGGCGGTGTGGTGCGGCCTGCTGGGGGCGTTGATGCTGTTGCTGCGACGGAAGCTGGCGTTCAACGCCTTCGTCGCGGGCCTGATCGCCATGCTGGCGCACGCCGCCTATGTGCTGGCGCTGAGCAACGGCCGCGAGGTGTTGGGCGCGGGCGGGACGGCCTTCACCCTGGTCGTCGCCCTGATCTTCGCGGTGCAGATCGCCTATTCGCACTGGGCGCGACGCAGGGGCCTGATCCGCTAGGCGGGCGCTTCAGGCAGGGTCGTAGCGAATATTGTTAACGCCTCGATTTCAGGCGTAATCTCCTCTCCATCGACAACCTGGGGAGGGAACAATGGTCGATATTTCAAGGCGTGCTTCGACGCCGTGGCATCTGTGGCTGATCGGCGTTCTGTCGCTGCTGTGGAACGGCTTCGGCGGCTATGACTTCGTGCAGACCACCACGCGCGGCGAAGCCTATATGCGCGAGTCCGGCTTCGGCGAGGAGATGATCGCCTATTACAACGCCATGCCCGCCTGGATGTATGTTCCATGGGCGCTGGGCGTCTGGGGCGCGGTGATCGGGTCGCTGCTGCTGCTGACGCGCAGCCGCTGGGCCGTTCATGCCTACGCCCTGTCGCTGCTTGGGGCGGTGGTCAGTCTGATCTACTCCAAATTCATCAACCCGCCGCCCGCGCTGTCGCCGGAATTGGCGATGATGGAGTGGATGCCCTACGTCATCGTCGTCATCGCCGCCTTCCTGGCCTGGTACGCCTGGGCCATGGCGAAGAAGGGCGTGCTCCGCTAAAGGCTCGGCGGGTGAAAACCCGCCAGCCTGTTTCCCTGACCGAAGAAGAGATCGCCGCCGTCCGTTCGTGGGTGGTGCATGAAGACGCGCATCTGATCGCCTTCAACAAGCCGTCGGGCCTGTCCAGCCAGGGCGGCCGCATTCAGGCGCATACGCTGGACGACCTGCTGTGGGCCTTCGCCCGCTCGAACGGCAAGCGGCCGGAACTGGTGCATCGACTGGATCGCGACACCTCCGGCGTCATTCTGGCCGCCAAGACCAAGCCTGCCGCCGGCTTCTTCGGCAAGGCGCTGCAAGCCCGCAAATTCCACAAGACCTATCGCGCCCTGATCGCCGCCGCGCCCGAGCCGCGGGCGGGTCAGATCGACGCCCCCCTGCGCCGTCAGGAGATCGGCCGGGAATCCTACATGCGCGTGGTCGAGGTCGGAGCCGAGGGGGCTCAGGCCTCGCAGAGCCGCTATCGCACCCTGGCCGCCAACGAAGAGGGGGCGGTGGTCGAGCTGGAGCCCTTGACCGGGCGGATGCACCAGCTGCGCGTCCACATGGCCCACATCGGTCGGCCCCTGGTCGGCGATGTGCGCTACGGCGGCGCCCTGACCTTCGCCGGGCGCCCGGCGTCGCGCCTGATGCTGCACGCGGCGAAGCTGAGCTTTCCCCACCCGGACGGCGGCCGCCTGACGATCGAGGCGCCAGAGCCAACGGATTTCCAGGCGCTGCGTGAGGCGGCGGGGCTTTAGGCGCTTCATCCCCTGTTCAGCTTCACAGCGGAACAATCCGGCTCGCCCGTACGCTGTTCGGGCGTGGGAGACACGCGCATGAAACGCCTCGCCATCGTCACGATCGCAGCCTCGGCCCTGGCTCTGACGGCCTGCGCCAGCCTTGCGCCCTATGGCCAACAGATGGGGCCGAACGGGCAGGGCTATTCCGAACAGCAGATCGAACGCGACCGTTTCCGCGTGACCTACAAGGGCGTCGGCGCGCCCGGTCCGGTGGCGGATATGGCGCTGTTCCGCGCGGCCCAGCTGACGACCGAACAGGGCTACGACTGGTTCGAGGTGACGCAACGCTGGATCGACGGCCGTCCCGACAGCGCGGGCGGCGTACGGCCCAGCGTGTCGGTCGGCGCCGGCACGGGCCGTTACGGCGGCTGGTCCACTTCGGGCGTCGGCGTCGGCCTGGGCTTTGATCTCAGCGGGCCGCAGCCGACCTCGACCACGCTGGAGATCGTCATGGGCCGCGGCCAGCGCCCGGATCGCCCGGAAGCCTATGACGCGCGCGGCGTGCAGGACGCCATCCGTCCGCGCCTTTAAGGTCTAGAACGGCCAGCGCGCCATGGCGGCGGCGAAGGCCAGCAACGGGATCAACAGCAGAATCTCCAGCCCGATCGCGCGTCTCGCGGCGGTCAGTTCGGCCTGTGGCGGGACGTAGTCGGGCGCCGTCCGCGCCGCCTTGCGCCATCTCAGGATCGCCAGCGTCGGCCGGATCGAGATCAGGCCGATTAGGGCGAAGGTTGCGATCTTGGCCCAGAAGAAGGGATTGGCTTCATAGAAGGCCCAGCCCTTGCCGCCCATCACCCGTCCGACCCCGACCAGCACGATCAGCAGGGCCGTGACGCCATAGCCCGCATCCAGCCCGGCCAGACGTTTCACCGGCGGTTCCGGCGTCCGCAGCAGCGCCAGCTCCGACGCCAGCATGACGATCAGGCCCAGGAACAGCAGGTGGTGCAGGATGGCGAGGACAAGGTCGTGCATGGCGGCCTTCGCAAATGACGTCGGAACAGTATATGCCGCCAGCATGACACGTTTTCTGCTGGTTGCGAGCGGCGGCGCTCTGGGGGCGATGGCGCGCTACGCCCTGGGTCTGGCGGTCGGCCGTCTGGCGCCGGGCGCGGCCTGGCCATGGGGCACGTTCGGCGCCAATCTGATCGGGGGGCTGCTGATGGGCCTGCTGGCCGGATGGCTGGCGCTGAAGGCGGGCGCGCATCAGGAGAGCATCCGCCTCTTCGCTGCGGTCGGCGTCCTGGGCGGGTTCACCACCTTCTCGGCCTTCTCGCTGGAGACGGCGCTGATGATCGAACGCCGCGAGATGGCCACGGCCGCCCTCTATGTCGCCGCCTCGGTCGTCCTGGCCGTCGCCGCCCTGTTCCTGGGACTTCTTATCGCCCGAAAGGCTTTTGCATGACCCGCGAGGTCAAGACTCTCTTTGTCGCCGAGGCCGAGGACGGCATCCGTCTGGACCGCTGGTTCAAGCGTCGCTGGCCGCACCTGTCGCACATTCAGGTGCAGAAGATGGCCCGCAGCGGCCAGATCCGCGTCGACGGCTCGCGGGTGAAGCCCGAGGACCGCCTGACCGCCGGCGCCGCCGTGCGCGTGCCGCCGATTCCCGATCCGGTCGAGCGCGTCCCCGGCGAGAAGCCCAAGATCAGCGACCGCGACGCCGCCTACGCCAAGTCGCTGGTCCTGTATGAAGACGACATGGTCATCGCCCTGAACAAGCCGCACGGACTGGCGGTGCAGGGCGGCACCAAGACGACCAAGCACGTCGACCGCCTGCTGTCGGCCTGGGGCGAGGGGATGGAGCGTCCGCGCCTGGTCCACCGTCTGGACCGCGACACCTCGGGCGTGTTGCTGCTGGGCAAGGGGCCGGAGGCGGCCAAGCGACTGGCCGGGGCCTTCGCCCGCCGTCAGGCCAAGAAGACCTACTGGGCCATCGTCATCGGCAATCCCAAACCCTCGGCGGGCCAGATCGACCTGGCGCTGAAGAAGTCGGGCATCAACGACTTCGAGATTATGCGCCCCGCCGATCCCAAGGAGCACGGCGCCGAACCGGCCGAGACGGCCTACGCCACCGTCAGCCGCGCCGCCCACCGCGCCGCCTGGATGGCCCTGCGCCCCTTCACCGGACGAACGCACCAACTGCGCGCTCACATGAGCGCCATCGGCCACCCCATCCTGGGCGACCCGAAGTACGGCAACGACCAGTCGAACGAACTGTCCGGCCCGCTGAAGCTGCAGCTTCACGCCCGCCGCATCGAACTGGACCACCCCAGCGGCGGCAAGCTGATCGTCGAGGCTCCCCTCAGTCCCGAGATGAAGGCCGGCTTCAACCACTTCGGCTTCTCCGAGGACGAGGCCGATGAAGACCCCTTCGCGGGCGTGCGGCGGATGCGATGAATAGCACGGCGCCAGACCAGGAACTGGATCGTCTGTTGAGCGCAGGGCGGGCACAGGACGCACTTGCCCTGGCGACGCGGGAGATCGAAGCAGGGCGCGGCGTCTTTGCGGTCCATTCTTATCGGGCGCAGGCCCTGCAGGCGCTTGGCCGCCCGAAGGAGGCTCTGCCCGACGCGCGACAGGCGGCGGCGATGGCGCCGAAAAGCGTTTCGGCGCATCATAATCTTGCGGCGCTCCTAGGGGATCTGGGAATGGCCGACGAGGCCGAGACGGCGGCTCGACAAGCTTTCGTTGCAGGCGGCGACGCACCGGAAACATGGCTGGTCCTGGCCCGCGCCCTGCAAGGTCAAAATCGTCTTGATGAAGCTGAGCAAGCCTATCGAGGCGCCATCTCCCGCCGTCGGGATTATCCCGACGCGGTGCGGGATCTCGCCTATCTGGCCTGGATGCGGACCGGCGACGTCGAAGTTGCGGCCGCGCCGCTTCTGGACGCCCTGACGCGCCAGGGACAAAGCGAGCCCTTGCGTATGGCCTTGGCTCAGTTGCTTCAGTATGCGGATCGACACGCGGAGGCCTATCGCGTCCTGGCGTCTATCCCCTTGTCGCCGCGCGGCCATTTCGCCGCAGCTCAGATCGCGCTGAGTGATGACCCCGCCTTGGCGCTCCGGCATATCGGGGCGGCCAGAGCGCAGGGCGTGGACGCCGCCCCTCTCCGGTCCGTCTCCGCCGAGGCCCTGCTGGCTCTCGGCCGTCCCCAGGACGCCATGCAGGATATCGGTCGTCTGCGTCAGGAGGGGCCGGAGAATCAGTACGCCATCGCTCTGGAGGCCGTTGCGCTGCGTCTGATGGGGGATGATGCCTATCGACGGCTGTATGATTACGATCGGCTTGTGTGTCCCCAATGGATCGACTGCCCGGAGGGCTGGTCGGATCTCGACAGTTATCTACGGGATCTTGCTGGGGCGTTGCGGCGCAATCATGCTTTGAAGACGCACCCCATCGGACAATCTCTTCGAGGAGGATCTCAAACCTCTGCGCCGCTGATCCTGAACCAGGATCCTGTGATCCGGGCGTTCTTTCAGGCGATCGACCGTCCGATCCGACGTTATATCGATGGACTGGAAGGCGACGGACCGGCGGCGGCGCGACGTTCGGGGGGATATGACATCGCCGGTTGCTGGTCAGTGCGCTTGCGGCCGGAAGGCTATCACGCCGATCACGTCCATCCGCAGGGCTGGATTTCTTCGGCCTGCTATATTGAGGTTCCTGACATCGCGCGCGCCGACGATCGCCAGGGTTGGCTGCGGTTCGGTCAGCCGCCCTTTGTCGCCTCGTCGGGCCTGACTGCGGAGCATTTTGTCCAACCCGAACCGGGAAAAGTGGTGCTGTTCCCCTCCTACATGTGGCACGGAACGGTTCCTTTTGGCGGCGAGCAGGAGCGCCTGACCGTGGCCTTCGACATCGTGCCCGTCTGAATATGACCGCTTCCGACGCTCCGCTCGCCGTCTTCGACATCGACGGCACCCTGGTCGACAGCCGCACCTCGATCCATCGCGCGGCCTGCGAGGCGGCGCAGGTTCTGGGCCTGCCGGAACCGGAATACGATCGGGTGCGCCAGATCGTGGGGTTGAGCCTGCATCACGCTCTGCACGTGCTGGAGCCGTCCTTGACCGACGCCGAACTGGCGGATTTCGTCGCCGCCTTCCAGGCCAGCTTCCGCGCCATGTATGAAGCCGGGCATGAGGAGCCGCTCTATCCCGGCGTGATGGACACCCTGCGGCGCCTGAAGCGCGACGGCTGGCGGCTGTCGCTGGCGACCGGCCAGAACCGGCGGGGCGTGGCCCGCAATCTGGCGCGGCCCGAGTGGAGCGATCTCTTCCTGTCCAGCCATTGCGCCGAGGACGGGCCGGGCAAGCCGGACCCGGCCATGCTGCGCGCCGCCATGAGGACCTGCGGAGCCGACGCCGCCTCGACCGCCATGATCGGCGACACCAGCCACGACATCGCCATGGCTGTGGCGGCGGGCGTGCATCCGCTCGGCGTCGGCTGGGGCTTTCATACGGTGGAGGAGCAGGCGGCTGCGGGCGCGCTTCACATCGCCGCCGATTTTCCCGATCTGGAGGCGGCGCTGGATCGGTTCGCCTCGACCAAGCTGTTCGCCTAGAAGTCCGTCATGACCCATATTCCCCCGCTGGACCCCAACGTCGCCGCCCAGAAGGGCTTTCGTGAATCCGAGGAGCGCATCAAGCGCTTTTGGAAGAGCGCCGGGGTCGAGGCCCGCGACGGCGGCTGGATCGTCCTGCTGGACGGCCGCGCGCCCAAGACGCCCGCCGGCAACGCCATCGTCCTGCCGACCGAGGCGGCGGCCCGCCTGGTGGCGGAGGAGTGGAGCGCCCAGGGCGAGCATCTGACGCCCGCGACCATGCCCGCCACCCGTTTGGCCTCGACCGCCATCGACCGGGTCAGCCAGACGCGCGGACCTGTGGCCGAGGAGATCGCCCGCTACGCCGGGTCGGACGTGCTCTGCTACCTGGCCGAGACGCCGTCGGGCCTGATCGAGCGCCAGCAGGCGGAATGGGGGCCGTGGCGCGACTGGGCCGCGCGCGAACTGGGCGTTGAGTTGCATCCGGTCGAGGGGATCATCCATCGGCCCCAGGCGCCTGAGGCTCTGGCGCGGGTCGAGGCGCTGGCGCTGGAGATGGACGACTTCGCCCTGACCGGGCTGGCGACGGCCGTGCCGCTATTCGGCTCGGCGGTGCTGGGGCTGGCGGTGCAACGCGGGGCGCTGGCGGGCGAGGCGGCGCTGGACCTGTCGCGTCTGGACGAAGCCTTCACCGAGGAGCGCTGGGGCGTGGACGAGGAAGCCGCCGCCCGCACCGCCGCCCATCGCGCCGAAGCGACCCTGCTGCAACGGTGGTTCGAGGCGCTCAAATAAGCTTCTACTGCACATCCCCGCGGAGGCGGGGACCCAGTACTTTGGCTTCGAGCGTGATGGCTTGCTTTAGTAAGCGCCTCTAAAGCTGGCTTGGGTGCGCGAGGCTCTTACTGGGGCCCCGCCTCCGTGGGGATGTGCGGAATGTGGGGCGGCTCAGCCCTTTAGCAGCGCCGCGCGCTCGTCCGCCGTCAGCACCCGCCATTTGCCTTCCGGCAGGTCGCACAGTTTCACCGGACCGATGCGGATGCGGTAGAGGTCGACCACCTCCAGTCCGACCAGTTCGCACATGCGGCGGATCTGGCGGTTGCGGCCCTCGCGCAGGATGAAGCGCAGGCGTTGCGGCTCCATCTGGGTGACGCGGGCGGGCTTCAACTGGCGGCCGTCCAACTCCAGCCCGTGACGAAGTTTCGTCAGCTTGGCCTCGGTCACGGCGCCGGCGACGCGAACCAGATACTCCTTGTCTAAGTCCGACTGGGGGCCGATCACGGCCTTCGCCACCACGCCGTCCGACGATAGCAGCAGCAGGCCCCGTGAATCCTCGTCCAGCCGCCCGACCGGGGGCAGGGAGGCGTCGCGCGCCGGGACTTCGCCTGCGCCGACCTTGTTCGCGGCGGTCAGCAGGCGCACCGCCGGGACCTTCCCCGGCTCGGGCTGGCCCGAGACATAGCCGACCGGCTTGTGCAGCAGGATGGCGACCCCCGCCGCTAGCGCCGCCTCGCCCTTGTCGTTCAGGGACAGCGTCTGGCCGGGTTCGATCTTGCGGCCCGCGTCGCGCACGACCTCCCCGTCGATGCTGACCAGGCCATCGGCGATCAGCCCCTCGGCTTCGCGGCGCGAGCAGACGCCGGTCTGGCCCAGCCACTTGTTGATGCGGACGGGCTCTGCGCCCTCATAGGTGCGGGTGAAGGCCATGGCCTGACTGACTCTCCGATGCGAGGGGCTGTGTAGGGCGGCGTTGCGGGCGGAGGCAAGGCTGCGGTCGTGACGACGGGATTCAGATTTTCCGTCTAGGCGATGAGTTCACGTTTTCGTCGCCAAGTTGACCTTGAGCATCATAAGCCTATATCAGCAGTCACCCTGATGACTTTGCCGCGTTCGCTTCCGCCCGTTTCGGATTGCGACGTTTGCCGTGTTTGATCCGGTTGCGGCGTGCGGGGCGCGACGTTTTCTCAAAATCGTCTGCGAATATTGATCGATAACCTTCGAAGGAGACATTTTGTACGCTCAACGCAAGACCGCGACCGCCCCTCGTTCCCGCCAATACGGCAACCGCCCCGCGCCCGCTCGCCTGCGCTTCGGCCTGATCATGCGCAAGGGCATGGATTTCGGCGAACTCGGCGACATCGAGACCGCCCTTCGCTTTGAAGGCGTGTCTCTGGCTCCGATCTCGACCGGCGAGGGCAGTCTGGTTTCGGGCGGACTGACGGTTCTGGCCACGGCGACGGCTGACGACATCAGCGGCGGTCGGGTTCAAGGCGTGGTGATTCCCGGCGGCATGGCGGACGAGGCCGGTCTGGCCCAGGTCAAGGCGCTGGTGAACCTCGCCAAGACGCAAGGCTTGCCGGTTCTCGCGTTCGCCGACGGGGTGGCCCTGGCGGCCGACGCCTTTGGTCAGGCCGCCGACGCGCCGGGCGCCGTGTTCCGCGACGGCAAGGTCGCCCTGCTGAACGACCGCGCTGAACTGACGGCGGTGGTCGCCGCCATCTAAACGCGGCGGAAGATCAGGCTCAGGTTGTTGGCGGGCATGGCCCGCCGCAGCGTCAAGGCCAGACCATGCGACCGGGCGAGTGTTTCAACCTCGCCCCGGTCGCGCAGGCCCCAGGCCGGATCACGCGCCTTCAGACTGTCGTCGAAGGCGGCGTTGGATGGGGCCAGCGGGGCCTCGGCCTCGCGATATGGGCCGTACAGATACAAAACGCCGCCGGGGCGCGTCAGCGACCGTTCCGCCAGCCGCATCAGGCCCTCCGTCGCGGCCCACGGGCTGATGTGGATCATGTTGATGCAGACGATGGCGTCCAAGGGGGCGTTCAACGCCTCGCCCGACCAACTCGCCTCATCCAGCATGTCGATCGTCTGCGCGGGCCGCAGGTTCCCTGCGTCTGCCGTCGACCGCCAGGCTTCGATGCTGGCGCGGGCTTCCGGACTGGGGTCGCTGGGCGTCCACTGCAGGCCGGGCAGGGCGGCGGCGAAGGCGGCTGCGTGCTGTCCCGATCCGGCGGCGATCTCCAGCACCCGCCCCTGATCGGGCAGATGGGCGCGCAGCACCTCCAGTATGGCCGCGCTGTTGCGCTCGGCCGCGGGCGAGGTCAGGGCGCTGGAAGAACCGCCCGGCGTCGACTTTACAGAATCCATGGTCTTCACGCCGAAGGAGATAACTGTCTGCGACCCTTCTGGCGATTTAAATGTGCTCGTCGGCGGCCTTCCCCGGATAACGGGAGAATGAAACGTGCAGCGGTTGACCTTACGTCCCGTCGGGTTCATTGCCCCCGTAACACAGCGTGATCAGCTTATTGCGTGACGGCGACGACAGATCGCCGCGCGCAGGTTCAGGAGAGCAAGACGTGACTCAATCGATTCCCGGACTCTATCCGGCGCCGACCGAACACAAGGGCCTTGTCGCCTGGGTGGAGCAGATCGCCGCCCTGACCAAGCCGGACCGTGTTCACTGGTGCGACGGATCGGACGCCGAGAAGTCGGCCATCGTCGCCGATCTGATCGCCAAGGGCACGCTGAAGGAACTGGATCAGGCCAAGCGCCCCGGCTGCTACTACGCCGCCTCGGACCCCAAGGACGTGGCCCGCGTCGAGAGCCGCACCTTCATCTGCTCGCAGGACCAGGCTGACGCCGGCCCGACCAACAACTGGTCCGATCCGGTCGAGATGCGCGCCCGCCTGAACGGCCTGTTCGACGGCTGCATGAAGGGCCGCACTATGTATGTGGTGCCGTTCTGCATGGGGCCGCTCGGCTCCAAGATCTCCGCACTGGGCGTCGAGATCACCGACAGCGGCTATGTCGCCGTGTCGATGGGCGTCATGACCCGCATGGGCAAGGCGGCGCTGGACCTGATGGGCGCTGACGGCGAGTTCGTGCCAGCGGTCCACACCGTGGGCGCCCCGCTGGCGGAAGGCCAGGCCGACGTTCCGTGGCCCTGCAATGACGACAAGTGGATCGTCCAGTTCCCGGAAACGCGCGAAATCTGGTCCTATGGCTCGGGCTATGGCGGCAACGCCCTGCTGGGCAAGAAGTGCTACGCTCTGCGCATCGCCTCGGTCATGGCCCGCGACGAAGGATGGCTGGCCGAGCACATGCTGATCCTCAAGCTGACCAGCCCTGAGGGCGTGGTGAAATATGTCGCCGCCGCCTTCCCGAGCGCCTGCGGCAAGACCAACCTGGCCATGCTGCAACCGGCGCTGGACGGCTGGAAGGCCGAGACGGTCGGCGACGACATCGCCTGGATGCGTTTCGGCGAAGACGGCCGCCTGTACGCCGTGAACCCGGAAGCGGGCTTCTTCGGCGTGGCGCCGGGCACCAGCCGCAACACCAACAAGAACGCGCTCGAGACCCTGACGCGCGACACCATCTTCACCAACGTCGCCCTGACCGCCGACGGCGACGTCTGGTGGGAAGGCCTGACCAAGGACGCGCCGGAAGGCCTGACCAACTGGAAGGGGCAGCCGCACGATCCGGCTTCGGGCGAGCCTGCGGCGCACCCGAACTCGCGCTTCGCCGTGTGGGCCGGTCAGTGCCCGTCCATCGCGCCTGAGTGGGAAGACCCGGCGGGCGTGCCGATCGACGCCATCCTGTTCGGCGGCCGCCGCGCCTCGGCCGTGCCGCTGGTGACGGAAGCCTTCGACTGGGAGCACGGCGTCTTCATGGGCTCGACCGTGGCGTCGGAAGGCACCGCCGCCGCCGAGAACAAGGTCGGAGAGCTGCGCCGCGATCCCTTCGCCATGCTGCCCTTCTGCGGCTACAACATGGGCGACTATTTCGGTCACTGGCTGAAGATGGGCGAGAAGGCCGATGCGTCCAAGCTGCCGCGCCTGTTCTTCGTCAACTGGTTCCGCAAGAACGACGAAGGCAAGTTCGTCTGGCCGGGCTTCGGCGACAACGCCCGCGTGCTGAAATGGATCGTCGAGCGTCTGGAAGGCCAGGCCGAGGCGGTGGACACACCGGTCGGCCGCGTGCCGTCCAAGGCCGCGCTGGACCTGTCGGGCCTGACGCTGACCGACGCCGATCTGCAGATCCTGCTGGACGTCGACGCCGACGTCTGGACCGAGGAAGCCGCCTTGATCCCCGCCTTCTACGAGAAGTTCGGCGATCGCCTGCCCAAGGCCCTGTGGGGCCAGCACGCCGCCCTGACCAAGCGCCTGGAAGAGGCGCGCGCGGCCAAGCTGGCGGCTGAGTAAAAGACCGTCCTGAACGGTTGAAATCGGGGCGCGGGAGGTCGAAGGACATCCCGTGCCCCATTTCAATTCTCCCGAACCTTCCTTCGACGCCCTGATCATCGGCGCGGGCGCTCTGGGCTTGTGCGCGGCGGCCGAGCTGAGACGACGCGGACGCCGCGTGGCGGTGATCGATCCGGGCGGCTTCAACGCCTCGGCCGTGGCGGCGGGCATGATCGCGCCGGCCATGGAATGCGCCATCGACGATCTGTCGCCAGAGGCGGCTGGGTTGCTGCGTCGTGCGCGCGATCTGTGGCCGGCCTTCGCCGAAGCGACGGGCGTGCGCCTGTATGGCGATGTGGCTGAATGGCGCGGCGGAAACGTCGCCGAACTGGCGGCGCGGATGACGGCGCTGGGCTTTCAGCATCAGTACGACGCCGCCTCGGCCCGTCTGACGACGCACGAGGACGCCAAGGTCGATCCGCCTCAGGCGCTGGCGGCTCTGGCGCAGGGACTGACGGTGATGGAGGCGCGGGCGCTGCGCATAGCTTCGGACAGGCCGGGCTGGCGGGTCGAGACGGCGACTGGCGCCGTGCGTGCGGAGCATCTGATTCTGGCCACCGGCGCTGATCCGGCGCTGGAGGGCCTGCCGCCCGAAGCGCAAGCGGCTGTCGCCTGCATCACTCCCATTCGCGGTCAGATCGGTCTGGTGAAGGAGAAACTGGTCGATCATGTCGTGCGCGGTCCCGGCTCCTATGTCGCGCCGATGGGCGAGGGCGCCGTGATCGGGGCGACGATGGAGCCAGGCGAACGCTCCGTGATCCCCGATGCCGCGCGTTGCGAGGCTATGCTCGCCGCCGCCTGGGCCGTGCTGGATGAAGCGCCGCGTCCGCTGGGTATCGACTGGCGCGCAGGGGTGCGGGGGACGACGCCTGACGGCCTGCCGATGGCGGGGCGGGTCGCGCCGGGCCTGCATGTCGCGCTGGGGCCGCGCCGCAACGGCTGGCTGCTGGGTCCGCTGATCGGCGCCGTCGTCGCCGATGCGACAGAGGGCCGGCCCGTCGCTGAGCCGACCCTCCATCCCTCGCGATTCCTTTAGTCCGTCGGCGGGGTGAATCGGATCGCCATGGTGACGTGGGCGCCGTCGACCGCCTGACCGTCCACCGTGCGCGGGCTGAGGCGGAAGTAGCGGCTCAGGCTCACCGCCGCCCGGCCGAACCCCTGATTGCCAGGCGTTTCTGATGTGACCGAACAGCCCGTGAGGCTGCCGTCCACCCGCACCAGGCAGGACAGTTCCGCAACCCCGCCGATGCCGCGCGCCTCGGCCGAAGAAGGGTAGGCGCGCATCAGCTGATCCGCCGTCGGCCTGCGCACCCAGTCGGGCTGGGTGATGACCGGGGCGGGCTTCGGCGGCTCAGGCGTGACCGTGGTTCCGGCGGCCGGTTCGGCGGCAGGCTCAGTCAGGTTGATGACCGGTCCGGCGTCGTGGCTGACGACGGGAGCGACAGGGACCTCCAGCGGAGCGACGTCGCTGGGCGTGACCTGCGTCGGTCGGTGGATCGGCGGCGTCGGCGCGGGCGAGGCCATGGGCGGCGTCTCCGGCTTGGGCGGCGAGGGCGGCCGGATCAGATCGACGATCGTGGGCTGCGGCTCCGTCGGCGCGGGCGGCACGTCCGCCAGTTCGAACCGCTGCTGATACAGCCAGACGCCGGCGCCGACGTGAACCAGGGCCGAAGCTGTGATCATCGCCCACACCCACCGGGGCAGGGGCTTCTTGCGTTGTTGGAAGTCGAGGGGGCTGACCACGCCGTGGCCGCCGGCGATACGCATCATCATGACTTACGCGCCTCCTGTCGCAGGCCCTCCCCAGCACCCACGGAACAGAGTTCGCGCTTTGCTTGCGGCCTTATTGTGGCGCTTTGAATTGTTAACGGCGAAGCTGCGATGTTAAGGTTTGGTTTACCTAGGTTAGCGACCGTTCACACATGAGCGTGAAAGCGATTCCATCATCCGGCGGCGTGGAGGCGGCCATTCGGCGCGCCTCGGCCTCGACCGGCGTGGATTTCGACTTTCTGATGAAGACCGCGCGCCGAGAAAGCGCGATGAACCCCAATGCGCGCGCGCCGACCTCCTCGGCCTCGGGCCTGTTCCAGTTCATCGAACAGACCTGGCTGGGCACGGTGAAGCGGCATGGCGCCAAGCACGGCTACGGCCAGTATGCGGACCTGATCTACCAGGGCGGGGACGGACGCTGGCAGGTGCGGGGCTCGGCGCGTAATGTGGTGCTGGATCTGCGTTTCGACCCCCATGCGGCCTCGACCATGGCGGCCGAGTTGACGGCCTCCAACGCCGCCTATCTGCGTGGCCGCACGGGGCGCGAGCCGGGGGCGGGCGACCTTTACGCCGCCCACTTCCTGGGCCCGGCGGGCGCGGCCAAGCTGCTGGAGGCGGTGCAGTCGCGACCCCAGTCCAGCGCGGCGGCTCTATTCCCCGAAGCGGCCTCGGCCAACCGCTCCATCTTCTACCGCAACGGTCGACCGGCGACGGCGGCCGAGGTTCACGCCAACCTGCAGCGCACGGCGGGCGAGGCCTTCCCGGCGTCCGGGGTCGGCGCGGGCAAGGCGGTTCCGGAACTCAGCGAGAAGGATCGGATGCTGGCCGCGCGTCTGGACCGGCTGAAGCAGGATCAGAGTCTTCTGGCGCTTCTGCTGGGCCAGGACGGGCGGGGGTCGGGCGGCGGATTCGGCGGGGCCTTCGCTCCGCCTGAGGACAAGGTGGCGTAACCACGCTTCCGCCTTATTCCTAAGAGAGCGTTAACTATGTAACGCTAGGGGTGACGATTGATTCCTCGCTGACCCTGAGCCTCCGAGCCATGACCGCCTACCGCGCCAGACTGACGGAAAGCGACATCCGGCGCCTGATCAAGTCTGATCTGGAGGACGAGCGCGCGGCCGCCGCTCACAAGCTGTGCCGCAGCATCGACCGGATGCCGTTGGACGATGCGGGGCGCGAGGCGGCGCAGAAGATTCTGGGCGTGCTGACGGCGGATGCGGCGGAACTGGTGCGTCGGGCCGTGGCGGTGACGCTCAAGGCTTCGGACATCATGCCGCGCGAGGCGGCGCGCCGGCTGGCGGGCGACGTGGACAGCGTGGCCCTGCCCATCATCAACAGCTGCCCGGCCTTCACGGACGACGACCTGATCGAGATCGTGCGCGCCGGAACGGCGCTGCGCCAGGTGGCGGTGGCGTCCCGCCCGCGCGTGCCGCGTGACGTGGCGACGGTCCTGGCTGCGGAAGGCAAGCAGGAGGCGGTCGCCGCCCTGGCCGCCAATGACAACGCCGACCTGTCCGAAGCCGCTCTGGGCGTCGCCCTGGATCGATTCAGCGACGCCCCCGAGGTGATATCGGCCCTGGCCTATCGTCAGGTCCTGCCGCTGTCGGTGACCGAGCGGCTGGTGGTCCTGGCCAGCGAAGCGGTGCGCGAGCATCTGATCACCCGCCACGCCCTGGCGCCCGAGACCGCCATACAGTTCGCCGATTTCGCGCGGGAGCGGGCGACGATCGACCTGGTGGATCAGGCGCGGACGACCGACGATCTGCCCGCCTTCGTGGCCGGGCTGAACAGTCGTCGGGTGTTGACGCCGTCGCTGCTGCTGCGGGCGCTGGCGCGCGGCCAGATTGGTCTGTTCGAACACGCCCTGGCCGAACTGGCGGGCACGCCGCACCATCGCGCCTGGCTGATGGTGCACGACGCCGGGCCTCTGGGGCTGAAGGCCATCTATGACCGCGCGGGAATGCCGCCGCGCCTGTTCCAGGCGTTTCGCGCCGGAGTCGACACCTGGCGGACGCTGCAGGCCGAGGGCGGCGACACCGGCAGCGCCGCCTTCCGCCAGCGGATGCTGGAGCGCTTCCTCAGCCAGCGTCCGGACGCGGCGCGCGAAGACCTGGCCTATCTGCTGGAACGGCTGGACCGCCCGGCCGGCGACGATTGGCGTGGGGCCGTCAGCGCGGCCTGAGCCGCGCCCCCTTAGCCCAGGTGTTCCGCCGCGCGAGCTTCCAGGGTCTCGGCCAGGTCGCGGCCGACCGGATGGTCGTCAGTCTGGATCTTGTCGCGCACCACGGCCTTGATGGCGTCGATATGGGCGTCGACCACGGCCAGCGGGGCCTGCATCCGCTTGTCGGCGTCGTCGAGCATCCGGCACAGGGAGGCGGCGATGCGCGTGACCAGCGGATATTCGTAGGTGGTTCCCAGTCCCTTGAGATCATGAGCGCGGAAATACAGGGCCTCGGCCATTTCGGGGCTGTAGCCCTGGTTGCGGATGTCGGCCTGGGCCTTGTCGAGCTTGGCCACCTCATCGTTCAGCCACTGGCCGAACTGGGCCGACATGGCCTTCAGGGCCTCTTCGGCCCTGGCGATCGCGCTGGCGTCAATGCCGCCGAATCCGCCGCCGACCTTGGCGCGCAGGGGGTTGGGCGGGCGGATGACTTGGTTGGTCACGAGATGACTCCTCAACAGCAAACGCCAGTCTGTCGCACAGAGGCTTAAAATCCGGTGACAACGCTCATCGGCGCGGCTCAGGCCGCGAACTGTTCGGCCATGACCCGTTCCTCATAGGAGCGGCCGGCGTCGAACAGCATGGTCAGGGTGATGTCGCGTCGCTCGCGCACCTCCACGCGCGAGACGCGGCGCACCTCGAAATTGTCGGCGGTGGCGCTGACCGGCCGCTTGTCCGGCTCCAGCACGTCGAACCGCACCCGCGCCGTGTGCGACAGCAGGGCGCCGCGCCAGCGCCTGGGCCGGAAGGCGCTGATCGGCGTCAGCGCCAGGCTGGGCGCGTCCAGGGGAATGATCGGCCCGTGCGCCGACAGGTTGTAGGCGGTCGAACCCGCCGGCGTCGCCACCAGGCAGCCGTCGCAGGTCAGTTCCTCCAGCCGCACCTTGTCATTGATGCTGATGCGCAGCTTTGCGCTCTGGCGCGTCTGGCGCAGCAGGGAGACCTCATTGATCGCCAGGCCGCTGTGGACCTGGCCGCTCTCGACCCAGGCGTCCATCTGCAGGGGGTGCAGCACGGTGCGGTCGGCCTGGGCCAATCGGTCCAGCAGGTCGTCTTCCTCATAGTCGTTCATCAGGAAACCGACCGAGCCGCGATTCATCCCATAGACGGGGGTCCGCAGCTGCAGGTTGTTGTGCAGCGTCTCCAGCATGAAGCCGTCGCCGCCTAGGGCGACGATCACCTCCGCCTCGGCGGCTGGAACCGAACCGTAGCGTTCGCTCAACCGTTTGCGGGCGGCCTCGGCCTCGGGCCGGTCGCTGGCGACAAAGGTGATTGCGGTGGGCTGGAAGGACTGAGTCACGGCGCTACGTGAGCGGAGCGGAGGCCCGCTGTCAAACCGACGGCCCGTCTTCGGGCGCGGTCAGCAGGCGAAATTCATAGGCGGCCTGGGTCGCCGAGCGTTCGGCTGGGCGCCAGGCTTCGCCATCGGGGTCATGCGGCAGCCCATGGTTCAGCTGGCGAACCTCGCGCAGCAGGGCGGGGAAGGCGGCGCGGTCCAGGCCCGCCGCGGCGCAGGCCAGGAACAGGGGCCGGGCGCTGTCGCCGCGGAGTGCGCGCCGCAGGGCCTCTGTTTCCAGGCGGCCCAGTCGGGCCAGGGCGTGGATGAACAGGTCCAGCTTCTCCTCCCTCAGCGCCCGCATCAGGGTGGAGGGGCGCAACTGTCCCGCCGCATGCAGCTTGGCGGCCAAACGGGCGGCCGCCTCGTCCGGGGTGATTCCGGCCGCTTCCTGGGCGGCGGCGGCGACCGCCGTCGCGAGAGCCGAGGCGTCCAGGCTGAAGCGTTGGGATATGGCCTGCCTCAAGGCGTCGCCGACCCAGGCGTAGAGCCGCAGGGCCTGATCTTCGCTCAGCTGAGGATGGCGCGTCAGCGGCGCGCGCAGGGCGGCGATGGTGCGCGCCTTGTCCACCAGGCGGGTCATGTCCCGCGCCTCCAGCCGCGCGGTCCGGTTGACGGCAAGAGCGGTCATGACGGCGGGTTCGCCGCGATCCAGGATGACGCGCGCCGGTCCGGGCCCCAGGTCCGGCCGCAAAGCCACCTGAACCTGATGCTCCAGCGAGGCGTCCTGCAGCAAGGCCAGAAGATCCGCGTCCAGCAGCAGGGGGCTGGCGGCGATCACCGGGCGGGCGATTTCGATTGCGTCGGCGGCGAGCAGGCGCATCAGATCCGCCGGCGCCCAGGCGGCGTCGGCTAGCCTCTCGGCCAAGACGCGCCGGATGTCCTGCTCGGCCGCGCGGACCATGGTGATGAACACCTCGGTCAGGGCTGGCGGCGCGTCCGCCTGGCCGCCGACCGAATGATAGAGATCAGCCACGCCCAGCAGCAGGCGCTGTCGCTCCTGTGGTGGGCGTCCGGCGGCCAGGTCGATCAGTTGATGAAGGCTGGCCAGCGGCAGGGGATCGCCGGATCGGGACGATGCGAACGCCACGATTGAGTCCACGGAACATCCCCCGATGATGCGGCCGCGCCGCGCAGCAGGCAGTGTTCGCTCGCGTCGATGAAAACAGGGTTAACCAAGTCTTCCGTTTTCGGTCCCCTGACGGCGTTCGGCGACTTGACGCAGGGCGGAGGCGGAGAGAGGTTTCACCTGAACGCTGATAAGGGGAGAAGGCCGATGACGGACGCAACCTCGCTGAAGTCCCAGGTGTCCGAGGCGGAGTGGAAGGCGCGGGTCGAATTGGCGGCTCTCTATCGTCTGGTGGCGCTCCACGGGTGGGACGACATGATCTTCACCCATGTCTCGGCCCGCGTGCCGGGACCGGAACATCACTTTCTGATCAATCCCTATGGCTGGTATTTCGATGAAATTACAGCATCTTCCCTGGTAAAGGTCGATCTGGACGGCAATGTCGTTCAGGACACGACCAGCTTCATCAATCCGGCGGGTTTCACCATCCATTCGGCGGTCCATGCGGCCCGCGAAGAGGCGCATTTCGTCATTCATCTGCACACGGTGAACGGCGTCGGCGTCGCGGCCCAGAAGGAGGGCCTTCTGCCGATCAGCCAGAACGCCTGCCTGTTGCAGCACCAGGTCGCCTATCACGGCTATGAGGGGCTGGCGCTGAATCATGACGAGCGCGAGCGTCTGGTGGCGGACCTGGGCGACAAGCCGTTGATGCTGCTGCGCAATCACGGAACGCTGGCGGTCGGAAGCACGGCGGCCGAGGCCTGGATCGGCATCTTCTTCCTGGAGCGCGCCTGCGCCCAGCAGGTCGCGGCCCTGTCTGCGGGGCGCGACAATGTCCTGATCGCGCCCGACGCGGCGCAGGCCGAGACCAGGGAGCAGGGCCGGGGCATCGGCTTCGTCTCGTCCCTGGCCTGGCCCGGCGCCCTTCGCCAGTTGCAGCGAAGATCGCCCGGCTACGACGTCTAGGAAGGACGGGCTGTGGGGGGGAGAGGAAGCATCGGCCTTCTGGCCGGCCTGGCGGCGCTGGCCTCGACCCACGCGGCGCAGGCCGGCACCTGGAGCCCGCCGAAGGGGCAGGGCGAGGTCATCGTCAAATATGAGAACATCCGTGCGGAAGAGTTCTACGCCGCCGACGGGGACCGGGTCGACCTGCCCGGCGGTCGCCGGGATATCGTGGCCAGCGTGTTTGTCGAATATGGACTGACGGATCGTCTCACCCTGCAGGCCAAGGGCGAATGGCAGGACGGCCGCGATGAGTTTCTCGATTATCAAGGGCTGGGCCCGATCGAACTGGGCGTACGCTGGCAGGCCTACCGTGATGATCGCAACGTCGCCGCCGTCTATGTGGGCTATGCGGAGGGCGGAGCGGGACGCAACGCCGGCTACGCCCCGCCCGGCGCGGGCGACAGCGACTGGGAGGTCCGGTTGCTGGCGGGGCGGTCCTTCGAGCGCGCCTTCGTCGACCTCCAGGCGGCGCGCCGCTGGCGCGACGGCTTGCCGGACGAGGTTCGCGCGGACGCGACGGCCGGGGTGCACATCAATCGCGACTGGATGGTGATGGTCCAGGCCTTCGGCGGGGCGGCGGATGGCGACGGCGGGGCGCGCTGGCTGTCGCTGGAAGGTTCGGTGGTGCGCCAATTCGGGGACTGGCGGCTGCAGGCGGGGTGGCGCCACGCGGCGGCCGGGCGTGAAATTCCTGCGGGCAGAGGGCCCGTCGTCGGAATCTGGCGTCGATTTTAATCCGGAATTCCGCGACGGAATCCGAGGTTCCTCACGTTACAGATACGTTATTTGCGTAATGGCGGTGAGCCGTTAAGCGGGGGCGCTTGTTGTCGGGGAGACTGCGTCGCGTGTTCAAACGCCATTTTTTCATTATCGGCGCGGCCTGCTTATTGGGGCTGATGGTCGTGGCGGCGGTCGTCAGGATCGCTTTCAGCGGCGGCGACGCAGCCCATCAGCGCGGTCCGGGGGGACCCGGCGCCGGGCGCGGCCAGTTGGTGGCCGAGGTCGTGGCGCAGCGGCGCGAGTTCGCTGATCAGATTCGCGTGCTGGGCGTTGCCCGCAGCCGTCGTTCGGTCAACATCACCTCCAACACGACCGAACTGGTGACCCAGGTCATGTTCACCGACGGTCAGTCGGTGGCGGCGGGGGCGCCCCTGGTCGAACTGCAGGCGCGCGAGGAAGACGCCGACCTGATCCGGGCGCGCGCCCAGCTGGAGAACGCTCAGCGCGAGTACGACCGTTATCGCATCCTGGCCGAGCGCGGGGTGGCGCCGCGCGTCATGGCCGAGACGGCCGAGACGGCGCTGAAGACCGCCCAAGCCGCCCTGGCGGCGTCGGAGGCCCGTCGCGGCGACCGCATCCTGCGCGCGCCCTTCGCCGGCGTTCTGGGCCTGACCTCGGTCACGCCGGGGACGCTGATCTCGCCGGGTTCGGTCATCACCACCCTGGACGACATGAGCGGCGTGCGCGTCGATTTCCCGCTGCCGGAGCGTTATCTCGGGGTCCTGCCGGTCGGCGCGCCGCTCACGGCGACCACGGACGCCTTCCCCGGTGAAGAGGTCAACGGCCGCATCTCCCTGTTGGATACGCGGGTCAATGAACAGACCCGCGCCGTCATCGCCCGCGCCGAGTTCCCCAACCCCGGCAATCGCATCCGCCCCGGCATGATGATGCGCGTCGCCGTGCACCAGGGCCGTCGCCAGAGCCTGGCCGTGCCCGAAGCGGCCGTTCAGTATGAAGGCCAGGGCGCCTTCGTCTATCGCATCGCGCGCGGCGAGACGGGCGCGACCGCCCAGCGGGTCGAGGTTCAGACGGGCGCCGTCGAAAGCGGCTATGTCGAGATCGTCTCGGGCCTGGCCAACAACGATCGGATCGTCGCTTCGGGTCTGAACCGCATCCAGCCCGGCGCGCCCATCAGCGTCGAGGGTGAAAACGCCCAAGGCCGTGCTCAAACGAAGGGCGGCGCACGCGCGACGCAGGCGGCCCGCCCATGATGCTGTCTGATGTTTCGGTCCGGCGCCCCGTCTTCGCGGCGGTGGCGGCGATCGTTCTGTGCGTCATCGGCCTGGCGGCCTTCTTCTTCCTGCCGGTGCGCGAATTGCCGGACGTGGACCCGCCGATCGTCTCGGTCAGCACCAGCTACGCGGGCGCCTCCGCCGAGGTGATCGAGAGCCGGATCACCGAGCCGATCGAGCAGCAGATCGCCGGCATTCAGGGCGTCCAGCGCATCAACTCGACCAGCCGCGACGGCCGGTCCAACGTCAACATCGAGTTCTCGCTGGACCGCAACATCGACGATGCGGCCAACGACGTGCGCGACCGCATCTCGCGCGTGCTGGGCCGCCTGCCGGATCAGGCCGATCCGCCGGAAGTGGCCAAGGCTGATTCCGACAGCCAGCCCATCCTCATCATGTTCCTGCGCTCCACCACCATGGACCGGCTGGAGCTGACCGATTACGCCCGTCGGTATCTGGTCGACCGCTTCGCCACCGTGCCGGGCGTGGCCCAGGTCAACATCTTCGGCGAGCAACGCTACGCCATGCGGATCTGGCTGGACGCCGGCGCCATGGCGGCGCGGGGCCTGACCGTGACGGACGTCGAGAGCGCCCTCAACAACCAGAACGTCGAACTGCCCGCCGGCTCGCTGGAGTCGGCCCAGAAGGACTATACGGTCCGGGTCGCCCGAAACTACGCCGATCCGGCGGACTTCGCCCAACTGCCGATCGGCACGCGCGGTTCGGCCTCGACGGCCACGGGAGCCCAGGCGTCGGGCACACTGGGCGCGGCGTCGGCGGCCATGACCAACGGGGTCACCGGCGCCCTGATCGGCAACGCCGCCTATGTCACCCGGCTGGGCGACATCGCCCGGATCGAGGAGGCGCCCGCCGAGGCGCGTCGCCTGTTCCGCGGCAACGGCATCGACCAGATCGGCCTGGCCATCACCCGCCAGGCCCAGTCGAACGACCTTCAGATATCCGAAGGCGCGCGCGCCCTGATCGAAGAGGTCCGCCACAGCCTGCCGCCCGGCACGACGCTGGAAGTCGGCTCGGACAACTCTGTCTTCACCTCTCACGCCATCGATGAGGTGTGGATCACCATCGGCATCTCGATGGCGCTGGTGGCCCTGGTCAACTTCATCTTCCTGGGCAGCCTGCGGGCGGCGATCATCCCCTCGGTGGTGGCGCCCATCTGCCTGCTGGCGACCTTCATCGTTCTGGCTCCGCTGGGTTTCTCGCTGAACTTGCTGACCCTGTTGGCCCTGGTTCTGGCCATCGGCCTCGTCGTCGATGACGCCATCGTCGTCGTCGAGAACATCCAGCGCCGTCTGGACCACGGCGAGCCGCCGCTGGTGGCGGCCGAGCGTGGGGCGCGCCAGGTCTTCTTCGCCGTCGTGGCCACGACCATCGTCCTGCTGTCGGTGTTCGCGCCCCTGCTGTTCCTGCCGGGCTACGTCGGCCGCCTGTTCGTCGAGCTGGCGGCGGCCATTGCGGCGGCCGTGGCCTTCTCCGCCTTCCTGGCGCTGAGCCTGTCGCCCATGCTGGCGTCCAAGATCCTGAAGCCGGCCCAGACCGGCGGCTGGCTGGCCCGTCGCGTCGATGCGGCCATGGAGACGCTGAAGCGGTCCTACGCCGCATCGCTGGACGCCCTGCTGGGACGGCGCATCGCCATTGTCGGCGTCGGCGCCCTGATCGTGCTGGTGGCGGCCGGGGCCGGGGGGATCTTCCTGCACCTGCCCAATGAACTGGTGCCGAGCGAGGACCGGGGCCGTGTCGGCATCCGGGTCAGCGGGCCTGAGGGCACGGGCTTCGACTACACGCGTCAGATCATGTTGGGCCTGGAGCCGATCCTGGCGGAGTACCGCGAAAACGGCGAGGTCGATTCCTTCCTGATCTCGGCGCCGGGTTTCGGCGGCGGCAGCTTCAACTCGGGCAACGCCAGCCTGACCCTGGTCGACTGGTCCAAGCGCGAACGCTCGGCCGATCAGATCGCCCAGGAGATCAACGTCAAGCTGCGCAATCAGACCGGCGCTCAGGTCAACGCCTCGACGCCCGGCGCCTTCCAGCGCGGCGGCGGCAACTCCAACTCGATCGACATGATCGTCACGGGGTCGGAGTACGCCGCCATCTACAACTGGCTGCAGCCGATCCTGGCGGCGGCGCAGGAGAATCCAGGCTTCTCGCGTCCGCGCCTGAACTATGAACCGAACGCCCCGCGCCTGCTGGTCGACGTCGATCCGCAGAAGGCGGCGGCCCTGGGCGTCTCGACCCAACAGATCGGTCGTACGCTGGAGACCATGTTCGGCTCGCGCCGCGCCACGACCTACATCAAGGGCGGCCAGGAGTATGACGTCATCCTGCAGACCGACCGCGACAACCGGCGCGAGGTCACCGACCTGGAGGCGCTCTACGTCTCGACCGGCACGGCCCAACTGGTGCCGCTGTCGGCGGTGGTCACGACCAAGACCTCGGGCGACACGCCCGACCGTCGCCGTCTGGATCGCCAGCGGGCCATCACCCTTCAGGCCGACCTGAATCCCGGCACCACCATCGACGACGCCGTTCAGTTTCTGATGGCCGAGGTCGCCAAACAGCCCCAGGGCGTGACCAACATCCGCTGGGGCGGCGCCGCCCGCGACCAGCAGGAGGCGGGCAGCGCCGTGGGCTGGGCCTTCGCCCTGGCCCTGCTGCTGGTCTTCCTGGTTCTGGCGGCCCAGTTCGAGAGCTGGATCACGCCTGCGGTCATCATGCTGACCGTGCCTCTGGCGGCGGCGGGGGGGCTGTTCGGCCTGCTAATGGCGGGCTCCAGCCTGAACATCTACAGCCAGATCGGCCTGATCATCCTGATCGGGGTCGCGGCCAAGAACGGCATCCTGATCGTGGAGTTCGCCAACCAACTGCGCGACCAGGGGCGGACCATCCGCGAGGCCATCATCGAGTCCTCGTCGCTGCGTCTACGCCCGATCATCATGACCTCGATCGCCACCGCCTTCGGCGCCCTGCCGCTGGTGCTGTGGCAAGGCGCGGGCGCGGGCAGCCGTCAGACCATCGGCGTGGTGATCTTCACCGGCGCCATGTTCGCGACGGTGCTGACCCTGTTCGTGGTGCCGGTGATCTACGGCGTGCTGGCGCGCTTCACCAAGTCTCCCGAATACACCGCCCGCAAGATCGAAGAGTGGGAGGCCCAGGAGAGACGCGACGGCCTGGAGCCGGATATGAGCCCGGCGGAGTAGTGAAATGGCTTCCTTCTCCCCTTGTGGGAGAAGGTGGCTGCTGAAGGCAGACGGATGAGGGGTCTTGCGACCTCAGATGAAGGGGCGCGCGTCAGACGTCCCGCAACCCCTCATCCGACCTCGCTCCGCTCGGCCACCTTCTCCCGCAAGGGGAGAAGGCTAGGCGTTGCTCACTCGCCCGTCGGCTTGAACCCCGTCTCGACCTTCAGGAAGGCGATGACGTCGCGGCGGTCCGTGGCGTCGGGCAGGCCGGCGAAGCTCATCTTGTTGCCGGGCAGGAAGGTGCGCGGGTTCTGCAGCCAGTGATCCAGGGTTTCGGCGTCCCAGGTGAAGTCCGCCGTCCGCATGGCGTGGGAATAGCTGTATTTCTCCCGCGCTCCGGCCTTGCTGCCGAAGACGCCATAGAGGTTCGGCCCCGTCATGTTCGGCCCGCCGGGCGTGATCGTGTGGCATGAGCGGCAGCGAGCGAAAGCGCGGCGGCCGTTCTCAAGGTCGCCTTCATTATAGGGGGCGGGCAGGGCGGCCAGCATGGCGAGCTTCTCGGCCTCGGTGGGCGCCGGGGCCTTGGGCGCTTCGGGCGCGCTGTCGGCTGCGGGACTGGCGCTCTGACCGCAGGCGGCCAGGCCAAGGGCGCCGGCCATCACGATAGCCGGGCCGGCGGCGCGGCGGATCGAGGGGAAGGACGAAAGACGGGACATGACGCACTCCTTGGCCGAGGGGCATGCTTTAGCCCATGGGGGCGTCGCCGCAATGGACAGCTTGTCCAAGCGCAGGCGGGCGGCCTCAGCGGCCGGTGGTGAGCTTCACCACGATATGGGCGGTGGTGTCGATGATGGCCTCGGGCGTGTCGGCGCGTCGCATCAGTTCGAAGCCGGCGGCCACGGATTCCACCAGGTTCGCCGTTTCATAGGACGCCAGGCGGGGATTGAGGCCCTCGGGGTGCAGGCCGCTGGCGTGGGCCTGGGCGATGCGGCGTTCCAGCGCCAGGTGCAGGCGGCGCAGGCGGCGGATGCGGCTCTCTGCGAAGGCGGGTTCGCCCATGTCCGCCAGCATGTGCTCGATCCGAAGCACCGGCCCGTGGTCGCTCCATAAACCCAGCACCTCCAGCACATAGGCGCGCGCCGATTCGAAGGCGCGTTCGCCCGACCAGTCGGCGTGGATGTGGGCGCCCAGTCGCTGGAAGTCCTCCCCGGCCTCCTCGCACAGCAGCAGCAGGCCTTCCTCGACCGAGGCGAAGTAGGTGTAGAAGGTCGGCGCCGAAACCCCGGCCGTCATCGCCACGTCCGCCGGGCGGATTTCGCCCAGATGCTTGGTGTTCAGCAGGGCGCGCAGGGCGTCCAACAGGGCGCGGCGGGTGCGGGCGCCCCGCGTTCGGATCCTGTGACCCAGCTTGTTGGTCGTCTCGGACATGAAGGAGGCGGCCGCGAAAGTGGTGCCGGTTGCAGGGATCGAACCCGCGACCTTCGGTTTACAAAACCGCTGCTCTACCAGCTGAGCTAAACCGGCGTGGCCCGCCTTATGCTGGCGGAATCTGTTTGACGCAAGCACACTGATCGAATGCCGTCGCTGCCTTATCTCGCGCCCATCGTCATGCTGGCGCTGTCCAACGTCTTCATGACCTTCGCCTGGTACGGCCACCTGAAATTCGGGGCCAAGCCGCTGTGGATCGTGGTCCTGATCAGCTGGGGCGTCGCCTTCTTCGAATACTGGCTGGCCGTGCCCGCAAACCGCATCGGCCATCAGGTCTATTCGGCGGCCGAGTTGAAGACCATGCAGGAGGTGATCACCCTGCTGGTCTTCGCCGTGTTCTCGGTCGCCTGGCTGGGCGAGAAGCTGACGGTGAACCACCTGATCGGCTTCGCCCTGATCGCCGGCGGCGCCTTCTTCATCTTCAGGGGGCCGCTGTAGGCTGTCAGTCCAGCTCGGCTGCGATGCGCTGCGCCAGGACTTTCAGTTGTTCGGCGTCGGCCATGGGGGCGTGGCCGTGGCCCTTCATCGGGCGGTCGGCCCAGCGCGGCACGATGTGGAAATGCAGGTGGAAGACCGTCTGGCCGCCTGCATCGCCGTTGAACTGCATCAGGCTGAGGCCCTCGGGCTTCAGCGCCTTCTCGACCGCGCGGGCGGTGCGCTGGACGGCGGCGGTCAGCCTGGCCAGGGCCTCGGGCTCGATCTCCAGGATGTTGCGGGCGGTCGAGGTCTTGGACACGACCAGGACGTGACCCTCGGACTGGGGAAACACGTCCATGAAGGCCAGGACGTCGTCGTCCTCCCACACCTTCACGCTGGGCATGTCGCCACGCAGAATCTTGGCGAAGATGTTGTCCGGGTCGTAGGCGCCGTGAAGGCTCATGGGGGTCTCCTTCGGGGTAGGGCGGCCAGCCTAGCAGGCGATCTCGCCCGGCGCACGGAGCGGAACGCCGCCCCATGCGCTTATATGGTCAAGGTTCTATGCACGGAGGCGTCATGCTGGGTTTCATCGTTCAGGCCGTGGTCACGGCGATCGGCCTTTGGGCCTCGGCCAAACTGGTGCCGGGGGTGGAGTTCACCTCGACCGGCTCGCTGATCGCGGCGGCGGTCATCCTGGGCGTGGTCAACGCCTTCGTGCGGCCGCTGATGGTGATCCTGACGCTGCCGCTGACCATCGTCACCTTCGGCCTGTTCCTGCTGGTGGTGAACGCCGCCATGATCGGACTGACGGCCATGTTCCTGGGCGGCTTCGTCGTCGACGGCCTGTGGGCCGGGATCGGCGCGGCCATCGTCACCGGCGTCGTCAGCTGGATCGCCGGCGCCCTGTTCGGGGGCGTGGACGAGCGGGGCTAATAAATTGCCCGGGTAATATTGACGCGATAATATCATCCGGGTAATTCCGTCTTCAACAAGCGAGGACGGATGATGACCCTATGCACGGCCTTCGACGGCGACACGATGATCGCGGCCGGACCGCTGGTTCAGGTCGCCGCAGCGACGAAAGCCGCGCACGACGCCGGACGAGCGGTCCTGGTCTTTCGCGACGAGGATGCGCGACCGATCGATCTGGATCTGCGCGGCGATCTGGAGGCGGTGCTGGCGCGTCTGCCGCAGGACAAGCCGCAGCCTGAGCCGGAGAAGCGCGGGCCGGGGCGGCCGAAGTTGGGCGTGACCGCGCGGGAGGTGACCCTGCTGCCGCGCCACTGGGACTGGCTGGCGTCACAGCCGGGCGGGGCCTCGGTGGCTCTGCGTAAACTGGTCGAAGCCGCCCTGCGCGAGGCGGAGGGGCCGGACCGGATGCGTCGCAGCCGCGAGGCGGCCTATCGCTTCATGACGGCCGTGGCGGGCGACCTGCCGGACTATGAAGAGGCCGTGCGGATGCTGTTCGCGGGCGACTGGACGGCGTTTGACGCCCGCACGGAGGCCTGGCCGGCGGACGTGCGTGATTACGCCCGTCGCCTGGCCGAGCCGGGATGGCGTAACGGCCAGGGACGCTGAGAAATCAGGGACGCTGAGATCAGCTGGGGCGGATCACCATGCAGGTGACGCGACGCTCGGACAGGGCCTCGCATGCCGCCTCGGCGGACTGCTGGGTCATGCCGGTGAAGCGCGAGCGATACCAGCCGTTCGCCGTCTGCACGTCGCGCTGGGCGCTGGAGAACTGGGTGCGGAAGCGGCGGCTGACGTCGTTCAGCCAGTCGCGGGCCACGGCCTCTTCGCGGAAGGCGCCGACCTGGACCGTCCAGCGACCGGCCGGGGCAGGGGCGGCGGCGCGCGCAGGCGGGTTGCGGGTCGCGCGGGCCGGCGCCGCCGGCGCGGCGGCCGAACCGCTGTTCAGGGCGGCGGTCAGGTTTTCGGGCGGGCGGTTCTCTGCGCGGCGGGCCGACGGCGGCGGCGTCACCTCGGTCGGCAGGTTGCGCGGCGGCGGGCCGGCGACATAGGCCACCTCGGTCGAGGAGCCGACGCCTTCGCCGTCCTCGTCGGACAGGGAGGCGTAGGCGACGGGCGGCGAGGGATCGGCGCTGATCCCGTAGCCGCGCTGCTCGAAAAAGGCCTGGGCCACCTGGATCCGCTCGCCCTGGCCGCGGCGTCGCTGGACCTCGAAGCCGGTGTCCATCAGTTCGGCGACGTGGTCGTTGCGGCTCTTGGTCGAGCGGCCGCCCATGACGATGGTGATGATCCGCTTGCCGTCGCGTACCGAGGAGGCCGCGAGGTTGTAGCCCGAGGCGTTGGTGAAGCCGGTCTTGATGCCGTCATAGCCGCGTCCGGTGGCCAGCAGGCCGTTGGTGTTGCGGTAGTCGCGGCCCTTGTAGAACCAGTCGTGCAGGCCAAGGTAGCGATAGTATTGCGGATAGTCGCGCATGACCGCGCGGCTCAAGATCGACAGGTCGCGCGCCGTGGTCGCCTGTCGCGTGTCGGGCAGGCCGTTGGCGGTGGTGAAGCGGGTATGCTCCATCCCCAGCTCGCGCGCCTTTTCCGTCATCATCTGGGTGAAGCGGCCTTCGGAGCCGCCGATGTGTTCGGCGATGACCACGGCCATGTCGTTGGCGCTGCGGACGGCCGTGGCGCGCATGGCGTCGTCCAGGCTGATCGTCTGACCGGCCGCCAGACCCAGCTTGGACGGCGGCTGCGACGCGGCGCGCGGGGAGACGGTCAGGTTGTCGTCCAGCTTGACCTTGCCGGACTCCAGCGCCTCGAACGTCAGGTACAGGGTCATGACCTTGGTGATGGAGGCCGGATAGCGCCGGGCGTCGGCGAAGCGCGAGAACAGCACCTCGCCCGAGGCGGCGTCGACCACGATGGCGGCGTAGCGAGCGTTGTCTGACGACTGGGCTTCCGGCGGCGCGACGCCGATCGTCGGCGTCAGGACGATGCCTCCCAGGACCAGGGCGGCCAGGAAACGACGGCGAAACAGGGCGTTCATGGGCAAGCTACTAGCCTCGTCACTGTGGCGCGAAGACGGCTGCGATCACGCACGTTACAAAGGCTAACATCGGCCCTGCCGGTTTCGAGAGGGTTAACGGGCCGTCAACGGAGTTGTGATCGCCCCAGACGGTCGCTTGGTTATCAGCGATCATATTGTGCGTCGCACAAATTTCACTTGAAGTCTCTTCGCAGGTGCACCATATCGCCGTTGTCGCGGTGGGTTCGCCCGTCGCAAGAACCCTTTCGCTTCAGGAGACTCCCCATGGCTGACGCCGCTGAGACCGTGAAGAAGACCGTCGAACAGACCACCGCCAAGGCCAAGGCCCAGGCTGAATCGATCCAGGCCGCCGGCGCCAAGGCGTTCCGCGAAGGCGTCGACAAGTCCGTCGCCTCGCTGAGCGAACTGAACGCCCACGGCAAGAAGAACCTGGAAGCCGTGGTCGAATCCGCCGCCGCCGCCCAGAAGGGCGCCGAGGCCCTGTCGCAACAGGCCGTGGCCTACGGCAAGAAGTCCTGGGAAGACGGCGTCGCCGCCGCCCAGTCCTTCTCGCAGGCCCGCTCGGTGCAGGAACTGTTCGAACTGCAGACCAATTGGGCCAAGTCGGCCGCCGAGGCCTATCTGGCCGAGTTCGGCAAGGCGACCGAGACCATGACCGCCTCGGTCAAGGACAGCTTCAAGCCGATCAACGAGCGCGTCTCGGCCGCTGTCGAGCAGTTCCAGGCCGCCCGCTAAGCGCGTCCTCCAGCTTCTCAAGCCTTCGGAAAGGCCCCGGTGGAAACGCCGGGGCCTTTTCACGTTCAGGCATCAACTGGGCGTGCGCGACGGTAGGTTGGACTGGACGCATCTACAAATCAGGCCATCATTCCCTATCTGATCTTTTGACACTCCCCGACTACGGACCACGAATGCCTAACAGACGGCCAGGTGAACAGGGCGGAGGCGCAGGCGCCGCCGTCGTCACCGAGACAAAGCCGAAACTTCAGCGGCCCTCGCTCTATCGGGTGCTGATCCTGAATGACGACTACACCCCCATGGAGTTCGTCATCTACGTGCTGGAGCGGTTCTTCCAGAAGAGCCGCGAGGACGCGACCCGCATCATGCTGCACGTGCACCAGCATGGCGTCGGGGTCTGCGGCGTCTTCACCTACGAAGTGGCCGAAACCAAGGTCGCCCAGGTGGTCGAGACGGCGCGGCGCCACCAGCACCCCCTGCAATGCACGATGGAAAAGGACTGAGAGGAACCTGCCATGCCTTCGTTTTCCCGTCCTCTCGAAGAGACCCTGCACCGCGCGGTCCACTACGCCAACGAGCGTCGGCACGAATACGCCACGCTCGAACACCTGCTGCTGGCCCTGATCGACGATCCGGACGCCTCGGCCGTGATGACGGCCTGCAACGTCGATCTGGGCGCGCTGAAGGCGGCGCTCGGCTCTTATGTCGACACCGACCTGGCCGCCCTGGCCACGGCCGACGGCGATGACGCCAAGCCGACGGCGGGCTTCCAGCGGGTAATCCAGCGTGCGGTCATCCATGTCCAGTCGTCCGGCCGCGAAGAAGTGACCGGCGCCAATGTCCTGGTCGCCATCTTCTCCGAGCGCGAAAGCCACGCCGCCTATTTCCTGCAGGAGCAGGACATGACGCGCTACGACGCGGTCAACTTCATCGCCCACGGCATCGCCAAGAAGGCCGGGGCCAACGAAGCCCGCTCGGTGCGCGGCGCCAGCCCCGAAGAGGCCGAGGACGGCTCGGTCGTCAAACAGGGCGGCGAGGCGCTGGAGGCCTATTGCATCGACCTGAACGAGAAGGCCCGCAACGGCAAGATCGACCCCCTGATCGGGCGTCAGGCCGAGGTGGAGCGCTCGATCCAGATTCTGTGCCGCCGCACCAAGAACAACCCGCTGCTGGTCGGCGACCCCGGCGTCGGCAAGACCGCCATCGCCGAGGGTCTGGCGCGCAAGATCGTCAACGGTGAGGTGCCGGAGGTCCTGAAGGACGCGACCATCTATTCGCTCGACATGGGCGCGCTTCTGGCGGGCACCCGCTATCGCGGCGACTTCGAGGAGCGGCTAAAACAGGTCGTCAAGGAACTGGAAAGCCACGACAATGCGGTCCTGTTCATCGACGAGATCCACACGGTGATCGGCGCGGGCGCGACCTCGGGCGGAGCGATGGACGCCTCCAACCTGCTGAAGCCGGCCCTGGCGTCGGGCAGCCTGCGCTGCATGGGCTCGACCACCTACAAGGAATACCGCCAGCACTTCGAGAAGGACCGCGCCCTGGTCCGCCGCTTCCAGAAGATCGACGTCAATGAGCCGACGATCGAGGACACGGTGAAGATTCTCAAGGGCCTGAAGACGACCTATGAGACGCACCACAAGCTGCGTTTCACCGACTCGGCCATCCGTACGGCGGTCGACCTGTCGGCGCGCTACATCACCGACCGCAAGCTGCCGGACAAGGCCATCGACGTGATCGACGAGGCGGGGGCGTCGCAGATGCTGCTGCCGGAATCGAAGCGCAAGAAGGTCATCGGCCAGAAGGAGGTCGAGGCCGTCATCGCCAAGATGGCCCGCATCCCGCCCAAGTCCGTGTCGAAGTCGGACACGGAATCCCTGCGCGAGCTGGAGACCGATCTCAAGCGCGTCGTCTTCGGCCAGGAACAGGCGATCGACCAGGTGTCGGCGGCGATGAAGCTGGCGCGGGCGGGTCTGCGCGACCCGAACAAGCCGATCGGCGCCTTCCTGTTCAGCGGTCCGACCGGCGTCGGCAAGACCGAGGTGGCCAAGCAACTGGCCGCCACCCTCGGCATCGAGATGCAGCGCTTCGACATGTCCGAATACATGGAGCGCCATACGGTCAGTCGCCTGATCGGCGCGCCTCCGGGCTATGTCGGCCATGATCAGGGCGGCCTGCTGACCGACGCCGTCGACCAGCACCCGCACTCCGTCGTGCTGTTGGACGAGATCGAGAAGGCGCACCCCGACGTCTACAACATCCTGCTGCAGGTGATGGACAACGGGACGCTGACAGACGCCGTGGGCAAGAAGGTCGACTTCAGGAACGTCATCCTGATCATGACCACCAACGCGGGCGCCGCCGACAACGCGCGCGCGGCCATCGGCTTCGGTCGGGGCAAGGTCGAGGGCGAGGACGAAAAGGCCATCCAGCGCCTGTTCGCGCCCGAGTTCCGCAACCGTCTGGACGCCATCGTGGCCTTCAAGCCGCTGGGCGCCGAGACGATCCGCTCGGTGGTGACCAAGTTCGTGCTGCAGCTGGAAGCCCAGCTGGCGGACCGCAACATCACCATCGAACTGACGGATGAAGCGACCGACTGGCTGGCCAAGAACGGCTTTGATGAACTGTATGGCGCCCGGCCTCTGGCCCGCGTCATTCAGGAGCACATCAAGAAGCCGCTGGCCGACGACATCCTGTTCGGCCGCTTGACCCGCGGCGGACACGTCAAGGTCGAGCTGAAGGACGGCAAGATCGCCTTCGACATCACCCCGGCCAAGGGCGCGGCGGTGAAGGAAGAGGAAGAAGAGACGGCCTGATCATTCATCAGGTTCAAAGAGAAAGGCCCGGACGTCGCCGTCCGGGCCGTTTTCTCCCTCGAGGGGATAAGGGCTTCGTCAGCGCTTGCGGCTCAGGGCGCCGAGCAGCAGGTCGGCAGGGGCTTTGTCCACCATGCCGTCCAAGCCGTCGATGACGCGGCCATAGGCGTCCATCGCCTTGCCCTTCACTTCGTTCAGCTTGCCGTCGATCTGAAGCTTGCTGTCGCCGGTCAGCCGGCCGAAGCCGTTCTGCACCTTGCCACCCGCTTCGGTCACGGCGCCTTCAATGCGTTGGTCAGTCATACTTCACCAGGGTCAGGAGAATAGTCTCCTCAACAAGCGCGCGGCTGGCGAAGAGGTTGCGTGATCTATTTGGGGGCGTCCGGAGGCGGGATTTGCACGCTGGTTCCATTGCGTTGCGTCAGGTCGCGCGCCTCTCTGGCATGTTCGGCGTCGAGCGCGTCCCAATCCCGTTGAGACATGCAAACTCTTCGTTGGCGGTTCTGTAAGCGGGAACCGACATTAGGCTGAGAGCGACAAACCGTGCGGTCGAGGCGAGACGTGGATTTAGTTTCAACCCTCTCCTCGGTCTCTTGGGATGCGGATGAATCGGCTGAAACTTGAAGGGGGGCGATGGCGTGCGCGGATAAGGCGGCGGAAAAGACGAGTAGGGCTAAGGCTGACATCGCAAATCTCCCGTGTTTAAGTAACAAGGGTACTCTAACTTGATTAAATTGCGAAGCTAGTTGTTTCGGTAGGGCGACAGCTCCGCCGTCATGGCGTGCATCTCGGCCTCCACCGCCGGGCGCTCCTGCTCGAGGTAGCGGGCGACCGGATCGCGCAGGGCGGGATCGGCGATGAAATGGGCCGAATAGACGGGGGAGGGCAGGTAGCCGCGCGCGATCTTGTGATCCCCCTGTGCCCCCGCCTCGACCCGCGACAGGCCGCGCGCGATGGCGAACTCGATGGCCTGATAGTAGCACAGCTCGAAATGCAGGAAGGGCCGGTCGACCAGCGTCCCCCACTGGCGGCCATACAGCGCCTCGCGGCCTATGAAGTTGAGCGCGCCGGCTACCGGCGTATCACCCTCGAACGCCATGACAAGGGCGATACGGTCGGCCATGGTAGCGCCGACGCGGGCGAAGAAGTCGCGCGTCAGATAGGGCCGTCCCCATTTGCGGTCGCCGGTGTCCATGTAGAAGGCGAAGAAGGCGTCCCAGTGCGCCTGCGTGATCTCGGCGCCGGTGAGGACGCGAATGTCGAGGCCCGCCTGCGCCTCGCGTCGCTCGCGCCGGATGGTCTTGCGCCGATTGGATGACAGGGCGCCCAGGAAGTCGTCGAAGCTCTGATAGCCGTCGTTGCGCCAGATGAACTGGATGTCCCGACGCGGCAGCAGGCCCGCCTCGGCCATGGCGCGCCACTCGTCCTCAAGCGGGAAGTTGACGTGAAGGGACGACACGCCCAGCCGCTCGGTCAGCGTCAACGCGCCTTGCAGCAGGGCCTCGCGCACCGTGGCGGCGTCCGTTCCCGGCGCGTTGAGGAAACGCGGGCCGGTCGCGGGGGTGAAGGGCACAGCCCCCAGCAGCTTGGGGTAATAGCGCCCGCCCGCGCGCTGATAGGCGTCGGCCCAGCTGTGGTCGAAGACGTATTCGCCCTGGCTGTGGCCCTTCAGATAGAGAGGCATGACGCCGATCACGACGCCGTCTTCATTGTGCAGGGACAGATGGCGCGCCGCCCAGCCCTCGGACGGGACGGCGCTGCCGGATGCCTCGCAGGCGTCGAGGAAGTCGTAGGAGACGAAAGGATCGCCGCTTGGGGCCGCACAGGCGTCCCATGCGGCCCGGCCGATAGCGGCGATGCTGTCGTGCACCTGAAGCGTGAAACCCGACACCTCTATCCTTCTCCCCTCGGGGGAGAAGGTGGGCGCTGAAAGCGCTCGGATGAGGGGGCTGTGTCCGCGCGCGAAAGAGGCAAGGATGAGGGCGCAACAAACCGCCCCCTCATCCGTCTCGCTCCGCGAGCCACCTTCTCCCCCAAGGGGAGAAGGGTGTGACGCATGGTTGTCACTTCACCTCAATGACAGCGTCGATCTCGACGGCGAAGCCGAGCGGCAGCTTGTAGACGCCGACGGCCGAGCGCGAGTGCTTGCCCGCGTCGCCGAAGACCTGGACCATCAGGTCCGAGCAGCCGTTGATGACAGCGGGAATGGCCTCGAAGTCAGGGCCGGCCTGGACGAAGCCGCCCAGCTTTACGATGCGGACCACGCGATCCAGGTCGCCGTCGACGGCGGCGTTGATCTGGGCCAGCAGGTTGATGCCGCACAGGCGGGCGGCCTCGGCGGCCTGCTCCGGCGTCACGTCCACGCCGACGGTGCCCTTGATGCCGCCGCTGGCGTCGTTCGACAGCTGACCCGAGATGAAGATCTGCTCGCCCGAGCGGACGTAGGAGACATAGCTGGCGACCGGCTTGGCGGGCTCGGGCAGGGTGATGCCGAGTTCAGCGATGCGGGCGTGGATGCTCATGGGGCGACTCCGTGTGAAAGGGTTGAGGGGGTTTAGCGCGGCGCGGCGGCCGCGTCATCCGGGGCGTTCGTTGGGACGTTTCAGAGCGCGCCCGGCGACGACGGCGGCGGCCCCGAACTTGTCGCGCAGGGCGTCGATGGCCGTCTCGGTCTTCAGGGCGCGGGTTTCGCTCGTGGCGAACAGGCCGGCCGGGGCGTCCTGGGCGTCGGCGATATCGGCCATGCCGATGCCGATCAGCCTGTAAGGTACGCCGATTTCGGGTTTCAGCAGGTCGCGACCGGCGGCGAACAGGGCGCGCGCCGTCTGCACCGGCTCGGCCAGGGTGACGCGGCGGGTGACGATCTTGAAGTCCGTCTTGCGCAGCTTCAGCACCACGACGCGGCTGGCGACGCCGTCGCGGCGCGCCTTGGACGCCAGCTTTTCGCACAGGGGCCACAGCTCGGCCTCCAGCGCTTCGGCCGTGGTCAGGTCGTCGTTGAAGGTGGTCTCGGCGCTCATGCCGCGCCGGTCGTGGTCCGGGTTCACCGGGCGGCTGTCGCGGGCGTGGCTGAGGTCATGCAGGCGCAGGCCCGTCTCGCCATAGCGCCGGATCAGGTCCTTGACCTCTGCCGCAGCCAGATCGCCGATGGTGGCGAAGCCGTCCGAGCGCAGGGTGCGGCCGAACACCGGCCCGACGCCGGGCAGGGCGGTTACGGGGCGCGGCGCCAGCAGCCCTTGCGCTTCTGTCGCGCCGATGACCGAAAAGCCGCGCGGCTTGTCCAGTTCGGAGGCGATCTTGGCCAGGAAGCGATTGGGCGCCAGGCCGATGGAGACGGTCAGCCCGGTCTCGTCCTCGATCCATTTCTGCAGACGCGCCAGTTGGAAGGCGGGCGGTCCGCCGTTCAGCCGCTCGGTGCCCTTCAGGTCGATCCAGGCCTCGTCCAGCGACAGGGTCTGAACCAGCGGCGTCAGCTGTTCCAGCGCGCCGAAGATACGACGGCTCTCGGCTCTGTATTTGCTGAAGTCCGGCTTGATGACGACCGCGTCGGGGCAGGCCTTCAGCGCCTTGAACATCGGCATGGCCGAGCCGACGCCGTACAGCCGCGCCACATAGCAGGCGGTGGAGACGACGCCCCGCTTGCCGCCGCCGACGATCACGGGCTTGTCGCGCAGTTCGGGTCGGTCGCGCTTCTCGACCGAGGCGTAGAAGGCGTCGCAGTCCAGGTGGGCGATGTGCAGGTCGCTCAGTTCGTCATGGACGATCACCCGGCGCGAGGCGCAGGATGGGCACCGCGCGACCTTGCGGTCGCCGGTCCACAGGCAGTCGCGACAGAGGGCCGTAAGGGCCACGCAGGAACTCCGTTTCCTCAGCTTCACGTCAACTTAAGACTGACGCGGCCACAGTGCGCCCAAGAAGGCGTAACAGCCCGACGCGAAAGCGGATGAACAAGAGGCGCAACGGCCGGGTGGCGGATGTCCAAGAAGGTCCTCATCGTCGAGGATAACGAGCTGAACATGAAGCTTTTTCATGATCTGCTCGATTCCCAGGGGTATGAAGTGCTGCAGACCCGCGAAGGGCTGCAGGCGCTGGCGATTGCGCGCGAACACCGCCCCGACCTGATCCTGATGGATATCCAGTTGCCGGAGATCTCGGGCCTTGAAGTCACCAAATGGCTCAAGGACGACGAAGAGCTGAACCATATCCCCGTCATCGCCGTTACAGCCTTCGCCATGAAGGGTGATGAGGAGCGGATTCGCCAGGGGGGCTGCGAAGCCTACATCTCCAAGCCGATCTCGGTCATCTCCTTCCTGGAGACGGTGCGCAGGCACCTTGGTCAGGGGGCGGCATGAGTGCGCGGATCCTGGTGGTCGACGACGTCGAGGCGAACGTCCGGCTGCTCGAAGCCAAGCTGACTCTCGAATACTACGACGTCCTGACCTGCCATGACGGCGCGACGGCCATCACCCTGGCGGGCGCCGAACAGCCGGACCTGATCCTGCTGGACGTGATGATGCCGGGCATGGACGGCTTCGAGGCCTGTCGTCGGATCAAGGCCGAGGCGGAGACGCGCCACATTCCGGTGGTGCTGGTGACGGCGCTGGACGGCCGGCATGATCGCATCAAGGGGCTGGACGCCGGCGCCGACGACTTCCTGTCCAAGCCGCTGGACGATGTGATCCTGATGGCGCGGGTCCGCAGCCTGACTCGCCTCAAGATGGTCATGGACGAACTGCGCGAGCGCGAGGAAAGCGGTCGCCGGGTCGGCGTCGACACCGGCGGCGTGGCGCGGCTCAAGGGGTCGGGCGGGCGTGTTCTGATTGTCGATGACAATACGCTTCAGGCTCAGGTGATGGCGCAGGAGCTGTCGCTGGAGCATCGCCCCATGATCGAGCCGTCGCTCGAGGCGGCGCTGGAGACGGCGCGGGGCCCGGTCGACCTGGTGATCGTCAATGTGACGTCCGAACGGTTCGACGGCCTGCGGCTGATCGCGCAGCTTCGGTCCAAGGAGCCGACGCGTCGACTGCCCATCCTGGCTCTGGTGGACACTCAGGACCGGGCGCGTCTGCTCAAGGCGCTGGAGCTGGGCGCGCATGACATCCTGACCCGCCCCGTCGATCCTGAGGAATTGGCCGCGAGAGTGCGCACCCAGGTGCGGCGCAAACGCTATGGCGACTTTTTGCGCCAGAAGCTGGACCACAGCCTGGAGATGGCGGTCACCGACCCGCTGACGGGCCTGCACAACCGACGCTACATGAACGGGCAACTGGACGCCCTGGTGGCGCGCGCCAATCGCGGCGGCGATCCGGTGGCGGTGCTGGTGCTGGACATCGATCACTTCAAGGCGGTCAACGACAGCCTGGGCCACGATGCGGGCGACGAGGTGCTGCGCGAATTCTCGGTGCGGCTGGCGACCAATGTGCGGGCGGTGGACCTGCCGTGCCGGTTCGGCGGCGAGGAGTTCGTCGTGGTCATGCCGGGCACGACGCTGGAAGACGCCCATCGCATCGCCGAGCGAATCCGTCGCGACGTCGGCGCCTCGCCCTTCCGCATCCTGGGCGGCGAGCCGTTGAGCATCACCGTTTCGGTCGGCGTGGCGGCGACCAGGGGCGCGGACGACACGCCGGCCTCCCTGCTGAAGCGCGCCGACGAGGGCGTGTATGAGGCCAAGAAGGCCGGCCGCAATCGGGTGGTGGCGCGCGCGGCCTGATGGCCTCGGCCTTATATGGCGGACAACGAAAAACGCCCGGTCTTGCGACCGGGCGTTTCGAGTCTTGCAGATTCAAGCGGGGGGCTGAGCCCTTACTTGATCTTGCCTTCCTTGAACTCGACGTGCTTGCGGACGACCGGGTCGTACTTCTTGACGACCATCTTTTCGGTCATCGTACGGGCGTTCTTCTTGGTCACGTAGAAGAAGCCGGTGTCGGCGGTGGAGTTCAGGCGGATCTTGATGGAAGCCGGTTTGGCCATCGGAATTACCTCTGCGACGGCGAAAGCCGCTTGAAATAAGAGGCGCGGAACATACTCAGGACAGGCTCAAAGTCAACGGTTTCGATGTCGCGTTGAGCGAGGCCGCGAGAGCGGTAGTATTTCGCCATGAAAACGCCCCACTTTAAGCCCGCCCACGCCCTGTCCGCCGCTGTCATCGCCGCCGGACTGGCGCTTTCCGCCTGCTCCTCCGAGCCCGCCGCGCCGGCTGCGGCGCCGGCCGAAGCTCCCGCCACGGCCCAGGACGCCTTCTTCGCCAATTTGACCGAACTGTGCGGCCAGCGATTCGAGGGCAAGGTCGTCACGACCGAGGCCGCCGACTCGGATTTCGCCGGCAAGCGCCTGCTGATGCATGTCCGCGACTGCTCGGCGGATGAGATTCGCATTCCCTTCTGGGTCGGCGAGGACCGTTCGCGCACCTGGGTCGTGACGCGCACCGAGTCGGGCCTGCGCCTGAAGCACGACCACCGCCACCCGGACGGCACGACCGATACGCTGCATTGGTATGGCGGCGACACGGCGAACGAAGGCACGGCCGAACGTCAGGAGTTCCCGGTCGATCAGGAGTCCATCGACCTGTTCAACGCCAATGACGCCTCGGTCTCGACGACCAACGTCTGGGCCATGGAGATCCATCCCCAAAAGACCTTCAGCTATGAGCTGCGTCGGCCGAACCGCCATTTCCAGGTCGATTTCGATCTGACCAAGCCGGTCGCCGAATAAGACGGCGAGGCCGCCGCGTCAGTCCTGATGGTCGATGACGTGGCGGCCGCGCACCATGTGCACGAAGGGCAGGGGGCGCTGCGGCGTTTCCAGCCGCTCGGCGACCTCACCCAGCACGAAGCGGGTGATGGCGGGCAGATCCAGCCCTTGGGCCTCTTCCAGCGGAATCCAGGCGATCTCGTCCAGTTCGCCTGAGCCTTCTATGCAGTCGGGATCGCGCAGGGCCTCGACCGGGGCCATGAAGAAGCGGGCGTCGAAACGGCGCGTGCGGCCCGGGGGCGTGATGGCGCGCGCCACATAGGACAGGACCGACAGATCGGGCAGGGCGCCCGCCTGACGGTATTCCCGCCACGGTCCGGCGACCGAGGCGGTCGGCGCGGCGCGGCCCAGGATCAGCCCGGTCTCCTCAAAGGTCTCGCGTACGGCGGCCAGGGCCAGGGCGCGGGCGCGGCGGGCGGGCATCTCCGCCTCCAGCCGCCGCGCGACGTCAGGCGACAGGGCGCCGTTCGAGGCGGCGGTGAAGTCGCTGCGTTCGATACGGCCGCCGGGGAACACCCATTTCGAGGCCATGAAGACATGGCCGGGCGCGCGGCGGCCCATCAACACCTCGGGACGTTTTTCGCCGCGGGTCAGGATCAGGGTGGCGGCGTCTTTGGGGCGCTGGGCCCCGCCTACACGCGGCGCATCGGCCAGATCTTGGGCCGCGTCAAAGGGGCGGGGGTTCATCGCAAAAACTCCTGCCTTCTCCCCATCGGGGGAGAAGGTGGCTCGCGGAGCGAGACGGATGAGGGGGACGCTTGCTGCGTCCTCAACGTCTGTCGTCCCGCCTGCGGATACAGCCCCCTCATCCGAGCGCCTCCGGCGCCCACCTTCTCCCTCGAGGGGAGAAGGGACGTGATATTTTTCACCGTCGCTTGCCCTTTCTGACGCCCTTCAGGCCGCCGGAGGGTTTGCCGCCGTTGCGGGGCTTGGAACCGCCTGGACGGCCCTTGCCGCGCTTGGGAGGGCCGTCTCCCCCGCGTCCGCGCATCCCATAGCGCGGGGCCGGGGCGTTCGGATCGCGCGGGTCCGGCTCGGACAGCATTTCCAGCACCAGACCGCCGGTGACGGGCGTGGCCTCCATCAGGCGGACCTCGACCCGGCGGCCCAGCGGGAAGCGCTTGCCGCTGCGCTCGCCGACCAGGGCGTGAGCGCGGTCGTCGTGGGTGAAGTATTCGTCGCCCAGCGTCGAGACGGGGACCAGGCCGTCGGCGCCCGTCTCGTCCAGCCGGATGAACAGGCCGAAGCGGGTGACGCCGGTGATCCGGCCGCTGAAGCTCGCGCCGACGTGCTCTTCAAGGAAGGCGGCGATGTAGCGGTCCATCGCGTCGCGCTCGGCGGCCATGGAGCGGCGTTCGGTCTCGGTGACGTGCTCGGCGATGCCGCCCAGTTCGACGATCTCGCGGTCGGTCAGGCCGTCCGATCCCAGCTTCAGCCCCCGGATCAGCCCACGATGGACGATCAGGTCGGAATAGCGCCGGATCGGCGAGGTAAAGTGGGCGTAGCGGTCCAGGTGCAGACCGAAGTGGCCGACGTTCTCTGGGGAGTAGAAGGCCTGCATCTGGGTGCGTAGGACGACTTCGTTGACCACCTCGGCGTGCGGGGTGTCGCGGGTCTCTTCCAGCAGCTTGTTGAAGCGCTTGGTGTTGGGCGCCTCGCCCTTGTTCCAGGGCTTGCCGATGGTGTGCAGGAAGTCGGCCAGGTTGAAGATCTTCTCCTGGCTGGGCGTGTCGTGGACGCGGTAGATCAGCGGCGTGTGCGTCTTCTCCAGCGTCTCGGCGGCGCAGACGTTGGCCTGGATCATCATCTCTTCGATCAGGCGATGGGCCTCCAGCGACTTGCGAGGCTCGATGCCGGCGATGCCGCCGTCGGGCGACATGATGATGCGGCGCTCGGGGCTTTCGATGGCCAGCGGGCTGCGGCGCTCGCGGCCCTTCAGCATGGTGCGGTAGGCGTTCCACAGCGGATAGAGGATAGCCTCCATGATCGGCCCGGTGGCGTCGTCCAGCAGGCCGTCGATGGCGGACTGCGCCTGTTCGTAAGACAGCTTGGCGTGGCTGCGCATCAGGCCGCGCGTGAACTTGTGCCCGGTCTTGCGGCCGTCCTTGTCAAAGACCATGCGCACGGCCATGCAGGCGCGGTTCTCGCCCTGCTTCAGGCTGCACAGGCCGTTGGACAGCACTTCCGGCAGCATCGGCTCGACCCGGTCGGGGAAGTAGGTCGAGTTGCCCTTGGCCCGCGCCTCGCGGTCCAGCGCCGTGTTCGGGCGCACATAGGCGGCGACGTCGGCGATGGCGACCCAGACGATCCAGCCGCCCGCATTGGCCGGGTCTTCGTCGCGCTCGGCATAGACGGCGTCGTCATGGTCGCGTGCGTCGGCCGGGTCGATGGTGATGAAGGGGACGTGGCGCAGGTCTTCGCGCCCCTTCAGCGTCGGGACAGCCTGATCCTCGGCCTCCCGTTCGACGGCATCAGAGAAGCCGGTCGGCACGCCGTGGGCGTGGATGGCGATGATGGAGGCGGCGCGCGGGTCGTCCTCGCGCCCGATGTTCTCGAGAATCTTGCCGCGCTTGGGCCCGTAGCGATGCTCGCCCTTCTCGACGGCGGCCAGCACCAGGTCGCCGTCGCGCAGGTCCGTCGCCTGGGCGGCGGGCACCAGCAGCACGTCCTTGGAGCGCTTGTCGACCGGCTCGACCCGCGTCTCGCGCCCGCCCTTGCGGATGACGCCCAGCACGCGGTTGGTCCCGGCGTCCAGCCGCTTGACCAGACGAGCCTCCCAGCCGTTGACGCCCCGGCTGAACTTGACCAGCAGGCGGTCGCCGATGCCGGGCGCCGGGCCGCGACCCTCGCGATCGGGCATCAGGACCGCGCGCGGCGCATCCTCGCTGCTCTTGACCAATTCGACGTAGAGCTCGCCGTCGGCGTCGCGATCCACGACATCGACCACCCCGACCGGGGGCAGGGCGCCGGCTTCGGAAAAGCCCTTGCGGCCGCGCTTGCCCAGGCGGCCCTCGGCCTCCAGCTCCTTCAGCATGTCGCGCAAGTGCCGGCGCTCGGCGCCCTTCAGGCCGAAGGCGCGGGCGATGTCGGCCTTTTCGGCTTCTCCGGCCTCGCGCAGGAAGGCCATCAGGGATTCTTTGTCGGGCAGGCCCGCAGCGGGGCGTTTCGGTGTCTTGACCATTGCGCCCTTTCTAACGCGCTTCGCGGCGAAAGGGTGAAAACTTGCATGAGTTGACCGCGACGGTGCGGACGCCCAGCTTCATTCGAAACCGTGCAACGGAGCCTGCCTTCATGTCGATGACCGACGCCCCTGTTCTCAGCCGTCCGGCGAAGAGCCTGCTGGACCTGATCGGCAAGACGCCGATGGTCGAGGTGACGCGGATCGACACCGGCCCCTGCCGCCTGTTCCTGAAACTGGAGAGCCAGAATCCGGGCGGCTCCATCAAGGACCGCATCGCCCTGTCGATGATCGAGGCGGCTGAGAAGGCGGGCTGGCTGAAGCCGGGCGGCACTATCGTCGAGGCGACGGCGGGCAACACCGGTCTGGCCCTGACTCTGGTCGGCAAGCAGAAGGGCTACAACGTCCTGCTGGTCATCCCCGACAAGATGTCGAAGGAGAAGATCCAGCACCTGCGGGCCATGGGCGCCGACGTGCGCCTGACCCGCTCGGACGTGCCGCACGGCCACCCGGAATACTACACCGACATGGCCGAGCGCCTGGCCCAGCAGATTCCGGGCGGCTATTTCGTCAACCAGTTCGCCAACGACGCCAACTCCGAGGCCCACTTCAGGACGACCGGCCCGGAAATCTTCGAGCAGATGGACGGCGACATCGACGCCTTCGTCGCCGGGATCGGCTCGGGCGGGACGATCACGGGCAACGCCCGCTATTTCAAATCACAGGGCTCCAAGGCCAGGATCATCCTGGCCGACCCGGTCGGCTCGGCGCTGGCGGGCCTGATCAACGAGGGCGTGCCGGGACCGGACGGCAGCTATACGGTCGAAGGCATCGGCCAGAACTTCATGCCCGAGACGACCGATCCCGACCTGATCGACGTCGCCTATTCCATCCCCGACGCCGAGGCGATCGCCACGGTGCGCGAGCTGTTGCTGAAGGAAGGCATTCTGGCGGGCTCGTCGTCGGGCACCCTGATCGCCACGGCCCTGCGCTGGTGCCGCGAGCAGACCGAGCCGAAGCGGGTCGTGACCTTCGTCTGCGACACCGGCGCCAAATACCTGTCCAAGGTCTACAACGACGCCTGGCTGGCCGATCAGGGCCTGGCCGAGCGTGAACTGCACGGCGACCTGTCGGACCTGATCAACCGCAAATACGCTGCCGGCGACGTGGTGGTGATCGGACCGGAAGACACCCTGGACACCGCCTTCAAGCGGATGCGCGGCGACGGCCTGTCGCAACTGCCGGTCATTCAGGACGGCCGTCTGGTCGGCATCCTGGACGAGAGCGACATCGTCCACATCATGAACACCGACGACATCACCCGTCAGGAGCGCTTCGCCAAGCCGGTCGCCTCGGCCATGACGCGCGATCTGGACACGCTTCAGGTGACGGAGTCGCTGGACGCCCTGATCCCGGTCTTCGACCGCGACCGCGTGGCCATCGTGCTGGACGGCGAGACCTTCGTCGGCCTGATCACCCGCACGGACCTGATCAACCACCTCAGCCTGAACCGGTAAGAGCATGGCAGACCTGAAGAACAGCCAGGGCTTCTCGACCCGCGCCATCCATGCGGGCCAGCAGCCGGACCCGACGACGGGCGCGGTGATGACGCCGATCTACGCCACCTCGACCTACGCTCAGGAAAGTCCTGGCGTGAACAAGGGCTATGAATACGCACGAGGCAAGAACCCGACGCGCGAGGCGTTCGAGGCCTGCATCGCCGATCTGGAGGGCGGGGTTCAGGCCTTCGGCTTCGGCTCGGGCATGGCGGCGACCTCTACGGCGCTGGAGCTGCTGGACGCCGGGTCGCACATCATCACCGGCGATGACCTCTATGGCGGGTCGTGGCGGCTGTTCGAGCGGGTGCGCCGTCGCTCGATGGGGCTGGACTTCAGCTACATCGACCTGACCGATCTGGCGGCTGTCGAGGCGGCCATCACCGAAAAGACGCGGATGCTTTGGGTCGAGACCCCGACCAATCCGCTGATGAAGCTGGCCGACATCGAGGCCCTGTCGAAGATCGCCAAGGCGCACAAGCTGATCCTGGTGGTCGACAACACCTTCGCCACGCCGTGGAGCCAGCAGCCGCTGGCCCTGGGCGCCGACGTGGTCATGCATTCGGCGACCAAATATCTGAACGGCCACTCCGACATCGTCGGCGGGGTGCTGGTCGCCAGGGACGCCGAGATGGCGGCCCAGCTGAAGTTCCTGCAGAACTCCATCGGCGGCGTCATGGGGCCGTTCGACGCCTTCCTGGCCAATCGGGGGCTGAAGACGCTGGGCCTGCGCATGAAGGCGCACAATGAGAACGCCCTGGCCGTGGCGCGCTGGCTGGAAGATCGAAAGGGCGTCGCCAAGGTGCTCTATCCGGGTCTGGTCAGCCACCCGCAGCACGAACTGGCCGCGCGTCAGATGAACGGCCGCTTCGGCGGCATGGTCACCCTGCTGATCGACGGCGATCTGGAGCGCACGAAACGGGTGCTGGAGCGGGTGCAGGTCTTCACCCTGGCGGAGTCGCTGGGCGGCGTCGAAAGTCTGGTGAACCACCCGGCCATCATGACCCACGCCAGCGTGCCCAAAGAGGTGCGCGAGGCCGGCGGCGTCACCGATAACCTGATCCGCCTGTCGGTCGGGGTCGAGGACATCGACGACCTGATCGCCGATCTGGATCAGGCCATCGGCTGAGGCTGATTGCGGCGCCGGGGGTTCAAATCCCCGGTCAGCCTGCCTAGGCTGGGGTCATGTTTGATTTCGACGCCATGCGTATTCGCCTGGCGGAGTTTCCGATCGCGGAGATGCTGATCGGGCTCTGTCTTCTCGCCCTTGTCGCCTTTATCGCGGACTTTGTCGTCCGCCGCATCCTGACCCGACTGATCCTGAGAGTGGTCGGCCGGGCGGTGCATGATCTCGACGTTTTGCTCAGGCCGGTGGTGCGCAGTTTCACCCGCGTCGTGCCCGCCATCATCATCCATCAGGGCATCAGCGGGGTGCCGCATCTGGCGCCCGGCTTCGTCACCCTGATCCAGAACGTGGCCGGGGCCTTCATGATCGTGGCTGTGGCCATCGGCATTGGCGCCGGTCTGGACATGTCCAACGCCATCTACGCCCGCTCGCCGCGCGCCCATCGGCGCAGCATCAAGGGCTATCTGCAGGTCCTGAAGATCGTCATCTACGCCATCGCCACCATTCTGGTGATCGCGGCCCTGATCGACCGTTCGCCGCTGCTGTTGCTGTCGGGTCTCGGGGCGCTGGCGGCGGTGCTGATGCTGGTGTTCAAGGACACCATCCTGTCGCTGGTGGCGTCGGTTCAGCTGAACTCAAACGACATGCTGCGCGTCGGCGACTGGATCGAGATGCCCCAGGTCAACGCCGACGGCGACGTCATCGACATCGCCCTGCACACGGTGAAGGTCCAGAACTGGGACAAGACCATCACCACCATCCCGACCTGGCGGCTGATCAGCGAGTCCTATCGCAACTGGCGCGGGATGCAGGAAAGCGGCGGGCGCCGCATCAAGCGGTCGCTGCTGATCGACCAGACCAGCGCGCGCTTCCTGACCGAGGCCGAGCGCGACCGGATGCGGCGCTTCCTCCTGATCGACGACTATCTGGCCGACAAGGCCGCCGAGATGGCCGACTGGAACGCCAAGCTGGTCGAGGCCGGGCGCGATCCGGTCAATATGCGGCGCTCGACCAACATCGGCGCCTTCCGCGCCTATGTGCAGAACTATCTCGAGAACCATCCGCGCATCCGTCAGGACATGACCCTGCTGGTGCGTCAGTTGCAGCCGACGGAGACGGGACTGCCGCTGGAGATCTACGCCTTCACCGCCACGGTGGCCTGGGCGGAGTATGAGGCGATCCAGGGCGATATCTTCGACCACCTGCTGGCGATCCTGCCCGAGTTCGGCCTGCGCCTGTTCCAGTCGCCCAGCGGAGCGGACTTCGGCCAGTTGCGTTCGCCGCCGGTCATGGAGCGGGCATAGAAAAAGCGCGCAGGGTCGCCCCTGCGCGCTCTGTCCTTTTCCTGGCCGCCCGTCATCGCTGACAGGGGCGGCGAGGGGGCTGAATCAGCCTTCGGTCTTCAGTTGACCGGCCGATTCCTTGCCCGAGCGACGGTCGCGCTCGATTTCGTAGGAAACCTTTTGGTTTTCATCCAGGCCGCGCAGGCCAGCCGCTTCCACGGCCGAGATGTGGACGAAGACGTCCTTGCCGCCGTCATCCGGCTGGATGAAGCCGTAGCCCTTGGTGGAGTTGAACCATTTCACAGTGCCGGTAGCCATTTTCAGGACCTCCGCTAGAAGTTGGCCTCAGAGAACGTCCCTGAAGACCTGTCGGGTCTGTATGGATCGGCTTAGACCTCGGTGCGCGGGGCAGAAGGCAGAGCGTTACGCAGAGAGATCGACCGTCACAGGGTGAACGGTCCCGGCGGCTAAAGCAAGGCGTACGAAAAGATCGTCAGCTTTCAACGGCCTGCGTCGGCGCGGACCAGTTTTCCTGGCACAGTTTGCGCAGGGCGTTGGTGATGGTGGAGCCGTACAGGGCGTCCTGAATGCGGTCGTAGCCCTCGCTCTTCAGGGCCTGCTTGACCTCTCCCACCGTGCGGCAGGCGCCGCTTTCAGCCAGCTGGTACGCACGTTCGAGGGTCGTCGGGCGGAATGTCATGCGCCAAGCTTAGGCCCATTGGTCGGAAAAGGCCAAAGCCTCTGTCCGCCTCGATCAGAAGTAGACGCTGATCCCGGCGACCAGGGCGTCGGCGTACTGCTCGCCCGGAACCTTGGCGTTGGTGCCGTGCCAGCGCAGTTCGGCCTCCAGGTTGGAGGTGAGGGCGTAGGTCGCCCCGATGTTGTAGCCGGTGTAGTCGACGCTATTGTCCTGCTCGCGGCGGCCGACCTCGGCCGAGACGTTCAGCTTGTCGGTGAAGTCCCAGCCGCCGCGCAGGGCGACCCAGGTCCAAGATTCCACCGAACCGGCGCCGTCGGGCGAGTGCTGCAGCCGCAGGCGGGCGCTGGCCGGGCCGATCGAGCGCTTCATGTCGGCCGTGAACTCCCAGGCGTTGGCGTCATAGCCGGGGTCGGCGTCCACCCGCCACTTGTGCGCGACGTTCAGGTCGAAATCGAAGCCGCCCCACTGCGGACGCACGCCGCCGGTCAGCTCCAGCTCCAGGTCCGAACCGCCGCTCTTGATCGTTTCGGCGGCGGGGCTGACGTAGAAGAGGCCGCTTTCGCTTTCCCATTCCGCCGCGCCCCAGACGAAGGGATCGCCGTCCGACTTGGAGGCGTCCTTGGAGCGGTTGTCGCTGCCGGCGCCGGCGCTGAAGCTCCAGCGGCCGGGCATGTCCTGCGCCTGGGCCGTCGAGGCCAGGATCAGGAGCGGGGCGGTCGCCAGAAGGGCGGTCGTCAGGATGCGCATGAATCGGCCTCGATAGGGGAGTGTCGAGGCCGCTTCCTAGAGACGCTTCTTGTCGAATTTATCACAGGCTTGCGAAAACTCGTCCGTCAGCCGAGCGACAAGCTGGGCCGTCGTCGGCACGTCGTGGATGGCGCCTGAACCCTGGCCCGCCGACCAGACGGTCTTCCACGCCTTGGCCTCCTCGCCCATGTCCAGCTTGTGCTCGGGCAGGGACTTGGGATCGATCCTGTTCTCGACCAGCGACGGCGTCAGGAAGTTGGCCGGAATGCCAGACACCGCCGGGGTGTAGGTGATGTCCGCCGACCCCGACTGGACGATCAGCTCCTTGTAGTGCGGCTGGGCCGCGCTCTCGGTCGTGGCGATGAAGCGGGTGCCCATATAGGCGAAGTCGGCCCCCATCATCAGCGCCGCCGCCACGTCCTGGCCGGTGGACAGGGCGCCCGCCAGGATGATGGTCCCGTCATAGAAGCCGCGCACCTCGTTGATCAGGGCGAAGGGGTTCACCACGCCCGCGTGCCCGCCCGCGCCGTTGGCGACCAAGATCAGGCCGTCGACGCCCGCCTCGGCCGCCTTACGGGCATGACGCACATTGGCGATGTCGTGGAAGACCACGCCGCCATAGCCGTGCACCGCGTCCACCACGTCGCGCACGGCGCCTAGGGAGGTGATGATCAGCGGCACCTTCTCCTCGACCGAGACCATCATGTCGGCCATCAGGCGAGGGTTGGTCGGGTGGACGATGTGGTTGACGCCGAAGGGGGCGGCGTCGGGCGCCAGCCGCGACTTGATCTCCTGAACCCACTCCCGATAGCCCTCGGTCGTGCGCTGGTTCAGCGAGGGGAAGGTCCCGATCACGCCCGCATTGCAGGCCTCGACCACCAGATCCGGCCCGGACACCAGGAACATGGGCGAGGCGATCACCGGCAGCTTGAGGCCGGACTGCAGGGAAGCGGGAATGGCCACGGGTCGTCTCTCCTGAGTTGCTTTTGGCTACGCTAACCGGCTGTCGTCAGGGAAGGCAATGCATTCGGCTCCCTTCTCCCCTTGTGGGAGAAGGTGGCAGGCGAAGCCTGACGGATGAGGGGTGTGAGCGCCTCCGCATCCGATGATCGCACGGTTGAGGCGCAGAACAGCGAAACTTGCGCCGACACCCCTCATCCGAGCGCCACCGGCGCCCACCTTCTCCCACAGGGGGAGAAGGAAAAAACAGAGTCCAATTCGTCTGAATCGTCTGAAATCGCATCAGTGGATGCTGAAGGGCACGGTGACGACGAAGGCGGACCCGACTTCTTCCGGCCGGATCGTCGCGGGGTTCAGCCGCCCTCGACGGACGATTTTGACGGCCGCTTCTCCGAACCCGCTGCCGGGAGGAACTTCGGCGACAACGGCGCAGTTGGTCGGCTTGCCTGACAGCGCCACTTCACAACGAACGGCGGCGCCGCCCGAGAGGCCGCGATCGACCGCCCTTTGCGGATAATCAGACGCTGTGGGGCGAGGCGGCGTCAGCCACCGGGCTTCCACATTGGCGAACGTCGCCGCCGTTTCCGTCGGAGGCGGCTCGGGGCTGAGATTGAACGGCACGCGAACGGCGAAGCGGCGAGGGGCCGCGTCAGCGCCGTCATCGCTGGCGATCACGCGTCCGCGTTGCACGATGCCGAGGGCGGCCTGACCGAAACCCATGCCCGGAGGCGTTTCAGAACGGACTTCGCAGTTGACGGGGCTGCCGTCCGGCGTGGCGTCGCAGGCGATCACGGCGGCTCCGCTGGCGTCCGCCTGCAGGGCCGCTTCAGGGAAGTCATCGACAGAGGCCTGCGGCGGCACGCTCCAGCGCGGGGGCGGGAGGGCTTGATCGGCGTCTTGGGCTAGAGTCGCTGAGGGCAGGGCGACACCCCCTGAAACGATCATGAGGGCGCTCAGGGCAAAGCTAAACCTGGCAGATAGGATCATGGATGCTCCTGAAACAGGCGACTGAAGAACGCTCGGAAAAAACAGAGTCCAATTCGTCTGAATCGTCTGAAATCCCCGACGCCGCACGGCCGTTCTCCCCTCGGCCGGCGCGCAGTCTAGCACGGGTGAAGCAGGGGGGTGGCCGATTGCGGAGGGGGCGGCGTTTTCTTTGGCGGGGCGAACGCCTAAATGGCGGGCATGACCCACTATACCGACAGCCTCAGCCAGCTCGGCGTCCAGACCGCCGCCCCGACGAACCCGGAAGAGGCGGTGCTGGAGCGCGTGCCCAATCCGCACGCCGACACGCTCTATGTGGCGCGCTTCACCGCGCCGGAGTTCACCAGCCTGTGCCCGGTGACGGGCCAGCCCGACTTCGCCCACATCGTCATCGACTATGTGCCCGGCGACTGGCTGGTCGAGAGCAAGAGCCTGAAGCTGTACCTGACCAGCTTCCGCAACCACGGCGCCTTCCACGAGGACTGCACCGTCGCCATCGGCAAGCGCCTGGCCGAACTGCTGCAACCGAAATGGCTGCGCATCGGCGGCTACTGGTACCCGCGCGGCGGCATCCCCATCGATGTCTTCTGGCAGACGGGCGCGCCGCTGGAGGGCGTGTGGCTGCCGGATCAGGGCGTGGCGGGATATCGCGGGCGGGGGTGAGGAACCTAGCCGTTATTTTATGGAGAAATAATGCCTAGGAAGCCGCGAGACGGAAGTTGGGGCGCAGGTGGGGACAGTGTCGCAGAGCGACCTGAACTTGCTATCAAAATTGCAGTTGTTGCCAATACTTGGACCTCAATCGAAGGACATATGGCCTACGCATTGGGTGCGATGATAGGAGCGGACCACCGAGTAGCATTGGCTATTCTGACTAAGGTCCAAACGGCGACAGCAAAATCACAGATGATCCGCGCGGTAGGTAAGGCAGCATTGGATGCGCGCCTTCAACCCGAATTGGAAGTGCTCTTAAAATCATTCGATAGGTTAGCTCCGAGGCGCAACAAGGTCATTCATGGCTTGTGGGGGATTTCGGACGCTGAGCCAGCAGGCTTGTTGTGGCTTCCGCCCGACGCCCCAAATCGCATTTCGTTAGGCCTTATGGCTGCAATGACGACCGGAAGTGCTACGGAACTGATCGGAGATATTCGGTCCGAGTATGAGCTTTGGGAGGCAGCTGATTTCGATGATCTCAACGCGGATTTAGCTCGGTTGGCTTCGGAATCTGTAAGCTTTGCGGTGAAGATGCAGGGTCTCACAATTGCAAAAGCGCAAGGTCTAGACGTTGAGGAAATTATTTCTCAAGTATCAAAGTGGTAACTTGCACTTCTATAAATTTTCATGATCCCATCCTCCCGCCTGCCGCTCGAAGCCTGGGGCCGCCGCCTGATGACCCGCGCGGAGGGGTGGGCGGACCGCTCGCGCCTGCGCCGTTACACCTATGAGTTCCTGTGGTTCGGGCTGAAGCAGGGGTGGGCGTGTCTGTTCGGCGGGGCGATGCTGGCGCTGATTCTGGGGACGTTTCTGTTCTGGCCGGATCAGGCTCCGCTGGCGCGCTATGACTTTCTGGTGCTGGGGGCGCTGGGGATACAGGCGCTGATGCTGGCCCTGAAGCTGGAGAGCTGGGAGGAGGCGCGGGTCATCTTCCTGTTCCATGTCGCCGGGACGGTCATGGAACTGTTCAAGACCTATCACGGGTCGTGGATCTATCCGGAAGAGTCGGTGCTGAGGATCGGCGCCGTGCCGCTGTTCTCGGGCTTCATGTATGCGGCGGTGGGCAGCTACATCGCGCGGGTGCAGCGCATCTTCCATATCCGGGTGCGGAACTATCCGCCGCTTTGGACGACGTGGGTGCTGGCGGCGGCGATCTACGTCAACTTCTTCGCCCATCACTGGCTGCCGGACGTGCGGCTGGCGCTGTTCGCGGCGACGGGGCTGCTGTTTATGCGGGGATGGTTCTACTTCACCGCCGACCGGACGCGGCGGTCGATGCCGCTGCTGCTGGGCTATGGGCTGGTGGCGCTGTTCATCTGGTTCGCGGAGAACCTGGGGACGTTCGCGCGGGCCTGGGTCTATCCGGGGCAGGAGGGCGGATGGGAGATGGTCAGCCTGAACAAGCTGGGGGCGTGGTTCCTGCTGATGATCATCTCGGTGGTGCTGGTGTCGATCGTGCACCGGCCGGAGGAGGAAGAGGGGTAGGGCGGCCTTCTCCCCTTGTGGGAGAAGGTGGCAGTCCTCGGGCTTGCCCCGGGGGCTGACGGATGAGGGGTTTTGCAACGGCGGAGAGACCCCTCATCCGACCTCGCTGCGCTCGGCCACCTTCTCCCACAGGGGGAGAAGGGAAAGGCTTTACGGCCGGGCCGTCACCTTGTGCTCCAGGTTCGGGCGGGGGCGTTCCAGCGGGGGCTCGGACAGGGAGCCGACGTGGATGAAGCCGGCGATGCTCTCGCCGTCCTCGACGCCGAACAGGGCGACGGCGGCGGGGTCGTAGGCGTACCAGTCGGTGATCCAGCTGGCCGAATAGCCCAGGGCGTTCGCCGCGTGCTCCAGGTTCATGCAGACGGCGCCGGCGGACAACTGCTGCTCCCACACCGGAACCTTGTGGCCTTGAATGGGGGTCGAGACGACCAGGATGGTCAGCGGCGGGTTGGCCAGCTTGGCCAGGGAGGCGATCTCCTTGCCGGTGCGGTTCTGGGTTTCGCCCAGGGCGGCGAGGGCCTCGGACAGGTCGGCGCGGCTTTGCGGGCCCAGCACGACGAAGCGCCAGGGAAACAGCTTGCCGTGGTCCGGCGTGCGGGCGCCCAGCAGCAGCATCTGCTCGATCTCGGCGTCCGAGGGGCCGGGCAGGGTCAGCGACTGGGCCGGAGCCGAGCGGCGCACGGCCAGGCGCGACAGCAGTTCTTCCGAACGGACGGGCAGGGGCAGGGGGGAAGCGAGGTCTGTCTGGCTCATGGCGGATAGCTAGGCTTTCGGGACGGGCTGCGCCATAGCAGGGGCATGAGTCAGATCCGCGACATCAAGCCTCGCTGGGCCGAGGGCCTGCCCGACACGCCGCCGTGGCGCAGCCTGGGCGACAGCGTTCTGGTCGACACGCTCTGGATGCGGGTGACGCGCCATCCGGCCGTCGCGCCGACGGGGGCTGAGGCCGACTATGTGGTCGTGCGGCCCCGGAACGTGGGCACGGGCGTGCTGCCGCTGCATGACGACGGGACGGTCAGCCTGGTCGGGCAGCACCGCTTCGCCCTGATGCGCTATTCCTGGGAGATGCCCGAGGGCGGGGCGCCGGAGGGGGAAGACCCGTTCGAGGCCGTGAAGCGCGAACTGGCCGAGGAGGCGGGGCTGACGGCGCAGCACTGGCGCGCGGCGCTGGACCTGGACCTGTCCAACTCCATCACCGACGAGCGGGCGATGACCTGGGTGGCCTGGGGGCTGGAGGCGACCGGGACGGCGCCGGACGAGACGGAGGTCTTTCTGTCCGCACGCGTCCCCTTTGGCGAGCTGATGGCCGAGATCGCGCGCGGCGCGGTGCGCGACGGGCTGACGGTGGCGACGGCCTATCGCGCCTACCATATGGCGCGGGAGGGCGAACTGCCGGCCGCGCTGGCGCGCGCCATGCTGGGCGCGTAGGATCGCCGCCTGAAGTCGAAGGAAGCCTGATGGCCAAGCTGGAAGTCGTGCCGAAGCAGCCGGATCTGTGGACGCAGTTGCGCGCCGCCGCCGAGGACGCTGCGCGCGAGGAGCCGCGTCTGGCGTCGCAATTGAACGCCGTGGTGCTGGCGCACGACGACTTCGCCGGGGCGTTGAGCTTCCAGATCGCGCGCAAGCTGGGCGATGCGGAGCTGGGCGCCATGACGGTGCGCGAGGTGGCCCTGTCGGCCTTCGCCGCCGATCCGGGCATCGTCGCCGCCGCCGAGGCGGACCTGAAGGCGGTGCAGGAGCGTGATCCGGCGATCCGGTCGCTGTTGCAGCCCTTCATGTATTTCAAGGGGTTCCAGGCGCTGCAGGCCTGGCGCGTGGCGCACTGGCTGTGGGAGCAGGACCGCGACACCCTGGCGTTCCATTTTCAGAGCCGGATTTCGGAGTTGTTCCAGCTGGACATCCACCCGGCGGCGCGGATCGGCTCGGGCGTCTTTCTGGATCACGGCACGGGCATCGTCATCGGCGAGACGGCTGTGGTGGGCGACGAGGTGTCCATGCTGCACGCCGTGACTCTGGGCGGGACCGGGGCCGAGCGCGGCGACCGTCACCCGAAGATCGGGCGCGGCGTCCTGCTGGGCGCCGGGGCCAAGGTGCTGGGCAACATCACGGTCGGCGACTACGCCAAGGTGGCGTCCGGCTCGGTGGTGCTGAAGCCGGTGCCGGCGGGCTGCACCGTGGCGGGGGTGCCTGCAAGGCTGGTCAACTGTCCGACCGACGCCACGCCCGCGCGGACCATGGACCATACGCTGTCCGACATCGTCTATGACTTCGTGATCTGAGAGGGCGCGTCTGTGGACGCCTGACGCGCGGGCTTCCCAAGGCGAGGCGGCTTCTCTAGGGTCCGCGGCCAACGACATGCGCCCCCGGCGCCAAAGCGAGGCTACCCCCGTGAAAGAATCCGATCTGAAGCGCGTCGAGACGCACCTGAAGCGCACCTTCAACCACGGCGGCGTCAAGGTGAAGGCCCGCAAGGTCGCCGACTCCGCCGAAGTCTATGTCGATGACGAGTTCATCGGCGTGGTGTTCGAAGACGAGGACGAAGCCGGCTCCTTCATGTTCGAAATGGCCATCCTGGCGGAAGACCTGCCGGAATAGGCCCTACGACAGTCGAGAAATGAAGAAGGCCGGAGAGGGCGTCCTCTCCGGCCTTCCTTGCATTTGCGATCAGTCTTCGATCACCAGCCGAACAGACGGGCGAAGAAGCCCTTCTTCTTTTCGGGGGCGGGCGTGTCGACGGGCTTCACCGGCTCGACCGCCGCAGCGGCGGCGGCGGGCGCCGTGGCCTGAACGGGCGGCTCGACCGGCTCGGGCTTCGGCGCGGGCTTGGTCTCGGCGGGCGCGACGGGCGCCGGAGCCAGGGAGGCGGCGACCGGCGTCTCGACCGGGGCCGGAGCGGCCGCCTTGGAAGCGGCGGGTTTCTTGGGCGCCGCAGCCTTCTTGGGCGCAGCGGCCTTGGCCGTGGCCGCCTTGGCTGTCGTCGTCTTGGCGGCGGCCGGCTTCTTGGCCGGGGCGGCCTTTGCGGCGGCAGGAGCCTTTGCGGCTGCAGGCTTCTTGGCGGCGGTCGCCTTCGCCGGAGCCTTCGTCGCGGCGGTCTTGGCGGTCGTCGCCTTGGCCGTAGCGGGCTTGGCGGCCTTGGGCGCAGCCGCCTTGGCGGGAGCCTTCGCCGCAGCGGCGGCCTTTACGGTCTTGGGCTTGGCGTCAGCTTTTGTCGCTGTCGCGCTCGACTTTGCCGCCGGTTTCGGCTTGGAAGCGGCGGAGGCCGCTTTCGCGGCAGGTTTCGTTTCAGACGGTGCTTTGGCCATAAACTCCCCGACCCCTCGTTGGACACGGGCGTGAGAACCAAGCCCGCACTGGCGATTCGTTATTATAACGGTGTTTAAGAAATGTCCGAATCCGCAGTTCAGGTGATCGCGCGCGGCGATCGCGCCCCCGCCGAGGCCGCCGCCGCCGCCATCGACGCCAATCCCCTGCTGGAAGGCGCCACCTACTCCATTCTGGAAGAGGACGAGGACCGCAATATCTGGCGTATCGACGCCTTCCCCACGACCGATGAAGAGGCCGAGGGGATCGCCGAAATCCTGCGCGCCACGCCGGGGCTGGAGGTGATCGTCGAGAAGCTGGCCGACGCCGACTGGCTGGCCATGAGCCTGTCGGGCCTGCCGCCGGTCGATGCCGGGCGCTTCTTCGTCTATGGCGCGCACGATCAGGGCAAGATCCCCGAAGGCCGGGTCAATCTGAAGATCGACGCGGGCGCCGCCTTCGGCACCGGCCACCACGGCACGACGGTCGGCTGCCTGGAGGCGTTCGACAATCTGCTGAAGACCGAGACGTTCGAGAAGGTTCTGGACGTCGGCTGCGGCACGGGCGTTCTGGCCATTGCGGCGGCGAAGACGGGTTCGCCCATCGCCGTCGGCACCGACATCGACGAGCCGTCGGCCCGCATCGCCAATGAGAATGCGGTGATCAATGACGCGAAGTGCGACTTCTATTTCGCCGATGGCCTGAGCGATGCGCGTATCGCGCAGCACGCGCCCTATGATCTGGTGTTCGCCAACATCCTGGCGGCGCCGCTGGTGTTCCTGGCGCCCGAGATCGGCGCGGCGTTGAAGACGGGCGGGGTCGCCATCCTGTCGGGCCTGCTGCGGACGCAGGAGGAGCGGGTGCTGGAGGCTTACCTGCCGCTGGGCTTCGTGGTGGAGCAGACGATCCATCATGATGCGTGGAGCGCGCTGCAGCTGCGCAAGAAATAGGGCGCTAATTTCCTTCTCCCCTTGTGGGAGAAGATGGTCCGTCAGGGCCGGATGAGGGGTCTCGCGACTGCGGATGAGTGGGCTGGGCAAACGGCGAGAAACCCCTCATCCGTCTCGCTTCGCGAGCCACCTTCTCCCACAAGGGGAGAAGGGTGTAAGGACCCCTCATGCGCCAGACATTTGACGAAACCACCGATCCGTCCTTCGGGGCCAAGCACCTGCCTCTGCTCCGCGCCGAGATGGCCAAGCAGGGCCTCGACGGACTGCTGGTCCCGCACGAGGACGAGCATCAGAACGAATACCTGCCCGACGCCAATGAGCGGCTGGCCTGGATCAGCGGCTTCACCGGCTCGGCCGGGGCGGGCGTGGTGCTGAAGGACAGGGCGGCGGTCTTCGTCGACGGCCGCTATACGGTGCAGGCCAAGGCCCAGACGGACGAGACCCTGTTCGAGCGCCAGCCGCTGAACGCCCTGGCCGACTGGCTGGCGGCCGTGCCGTCGGGCTCGGTGATCGGCTATGATCCGCGCCTGCACAGCCCGGATGCGCTGGCGACCCTGCGCGCGGCGGTCGAGAAGGCCGGGGCGACGCTGAAGGCGGTCGAGGCCAATCCGATCGACCTGGCCTGGGGCGACGCTCGCCCGGCTCAGCCGCAGGCGTCGGTGGTCCCGCACGAGGACCGCTATTCCGGCGAAGGCGCTGCGTCCAAGCGCGCTCGCATCGGCAACGCCGTCGCTGAGGTCGGGGCCGAGGCCGCGGTGCTGACGGCGCCGTCGTCGCTGGCCTGGCTGTTCAACATTCGCGGCGGCGACGTGATCCGCACGCCCCTGCCGCTGGGACAGGCGGTGGTGAAGGCGGACGGGACGGCCAAGGTCTTCCTTGACCCGGCCAAGGTGACGAACGAACTGCCCGGCTGGCTGGGCGACGCCGTGACGCTGGAGGCGCCCGCCGCGCTGCCCGCCGCGCTGGACGCCCTGTCGGGCCAGAAGGTGATGATCGATCCGGCCGTGTCGTCGGCCTGGTATTTCGACCGGCTGGAAGCGGCGGGCGCGACCATCGTGCGCGGCATGGACCCCTGCGCCCTGCCGCGCGCGCAGAAGAACGACGTCGAGATCGAGGGCAGCCGTCAGGCCCATATCCGCGATGGCGCGGCCCTGACACGCTTCCTGCACTGGGTCGATACGGTCGCGCAGAAGGAACTGCCGGACGAGCGGGCGGTGGTCGAGGCGCTGGAGGGTTTCCGCGAGGCGACCGGCATGTTGAAGGACCTGTCCTTCGACACGATCGCCGGAGTCGGGCCGAACGGCGCCCTGCCGCACTACAAGCCGGTCGGGGCCAGGATCCGGCCGATGGAGGCGGGTTCGCTGCTGCTGGTGGACGGCGGCGGTCAGTATCTGGACGGAACCACGGACGTGACCCGCACCATGGCCATCGGCGAGGGCACGGCCGATCAGCGCCGGATGTTCACCCTGGTCCTGAAGGGTCATATCGCCATGGCGGTGATCCGCTTCCCGGCCGGGACCAGCGGGCGCCAGTTGGACGCCATTGCGCGCCAGCCGCTGTGGAACGCAGGCTTCGACTTCGACCACGGCACGGGTCACGGCGTGGGGTCCTATCTGGGCGTGCACGAGGGGCCGCAACGCATCGCCGGCTGGGGCACGGACCAGCCGCTGCTGACCGGCATGATCCTGTCGAACGAGCCGGGCTATTACCGCGAAGGCGAGTGGGGCATCCGCATCGAGACGCTGCAGGTCGTCACGGCCCCGGCTCAGGTGCCGGGCGGCGAGCGGCCGATGCATGGATTTGAGCAACTGACGCTGGCGCCGCTGGACCGCCGCCTGATCGACACGGCGCTGTTGACGGCGGACGAGCGGGCCTACGTGGACGCCTATCACGCCGAGGTTCTGGCCAAGGTCGGGCCTCTGCTGGCCGACGGCGTTCAGAAGGACGAGGCGGCGCTGGACTGGCTGAAGGCGCAGACCACCCCCTTGAAATAAGGCCATACGGCGCCCATCTGAAGAGGGTCGGCGGATGCGCCGCCGACCCCCTCACATCAGAAGGAATGCGCGGATGAAGATGCGCAAGCTGGGCCGTAGCGGTCCTGAGGTCTCGGCCGTCGGTCTGGGCTGCATGGGCATGAGCGCCTTTTACGGCGGCGCCGACGAGGCCCAATCCATCGCGGTGATCCACCGCGCGCTCGACCTGGGCGTCACCCTGTTCGACACGGCCGAGATGTACGGCCCCCACACCAATGAAGTCCTGCTGGGCAAGGCGCTGAAGGACCGCCGGGACGAAGCCTTCATCGCCACCAAGTTCGGCATCAATCGCCAGCCGGACGGTTCGGCCATTACCGACGGCTCGCCCGCAAACGTGCGCCGCGCGGTCGAGGGCAGCCTCAGCCGTCTGGGCGTCGATCACATCGACCTCTATTACCAGCACCGTATCGACCCCAATACGCCGATCGAGGAGACGGTCGGGGCCATGGCCGAGCTGGTGAAGGAGGGGAAGGTCCGCTTCCTGGGTCTGTCGGAGGCGGCGCCGGCCACCCTGCGCCGCGCCCACGCCGAGCATCCGATCACGGCGCTTCAGACCGAATATTCGCTGTGGAGCCGCGACCCGGAGGACGAGCTTCTGGGCGTGGTGCGCGAACTGGGCATCGGCTTCGTGCCCTACAGCCCGCTCGGCCGGGGCTTCCTGTCCGGGGAGATCAAGTCGATCGACGACCTGGCGCCCGACGACTTCCGCCGGACGAACCCGCGCTTTGCGGGCGACAACTTCCAGAAGAACCTCGATCTGGTCGACGCGGTCGGCGCCATCGCGGCGGACAAGGGCGTGACGGCGGCGCAACTGGCCCTGGCCTGGGTGCTGGCGCAGGGAGAGGATCTGGTCCCCATCCCCGGCACGCGCCGGATCTCGACGCTGGAGCAGAACGCAGCGGCGGCGGACATCGTGCTGACGCCGGATGATCTGGCGCGGATCGAGGCCGTCTTCCCGCGCGGGGCGGCGGCGGGCGAGCGCTATGCGCCCGGCGGCATGAGCTCGCTGAACCGTTGATATGAAAACGTCTCCCTCGCGATCGCGGGGGAGGCGTTTTTCGTTCGGGCTGTGCGCCTCGATTACTGGACGCGGGTCCAGGTCTGGGTCTTGCACAGGGGGGCGACGATGCAGCCGCGCAGGCGCAGGGTGTTGTCGTTGGTCAGGGTGATGGTGCCGCGATAGGTGCCGCCGTCCTCGGGGTTGTAGACCGAGCCGCCGCGCCATTCGGTCGGGCCGCCGGTGAAGCCCGACAGCATCCGCAGGCCGCGCAGGGGGCGGTCGCGCAGGGACTCGTCCTTGTTGCGCTGATCCTTGACATCGGGGTTGGCGCGGATGTGGCTGGAGGTGACGAGGACGCCGCACAGGGCCTGGCCGCAGCGTTCGATGCGGACCTGGCCGCCGTTGGTCGGCGTCTGCCACAGGCCGGTCGGGTCGCTGGCGAGGGCCGGAGAAGCGAGGGCGGCGGCTGCGACGGCGAGCGCCGTCAGGACGGAGGTCTTCATCGGCGTTTTCCTTCTGACGGATCGTCGAGGCGATCCCTTGGTCGAAGGGTGGGCCGGGTTTCGGTCTGAAACAAGGCCGAAATTGTGAACTTCACTCAATGATTACATGACCTTAGGTCAAGTTGAGCGCGCTGCGAACGCCTAAGGCGATGGATTCGGGCGGCTTTTGCCGAGGGCCGGTCAGCCGCCGCGCGGGCGGCGTGGACGGGTTGCGGCGTTGGAGCAGGCCGAATAGCCGTCGCGCCAGACGCGGCCCATGGTCAGGCGGCTGGCGTCGGCCAGGGCGCGGCAGTCGGCGGCCTGATGCATCTGAGCCGCCGCCAGGGCCACGGAGGCGCAGGCGAAGGCGTCCTCGGCCGCATCGTGGTGGCGGAAGGCGACGCCCAGTTCGGCGCAGACGTTGTTCAGCTTGTGCGAGGCGAAGTCCGGCCAGCTGATCTGGGCCAGCTTGACCGTACAGAGGTAGTCGAACTCGGGATAGGTCAGGCCGTAGTGGTCGCAGGTGTTGCGGATGACGCTGACGTCGAAGGCGGCGTTGTGGGCCAGCACGGTGCGGCCTTCGAGACGCGGGGCGATGGCGGCCAGGACGGCGGGGAATTCCTCGGCGTCCTCGACCTGTTCGGGGCCGATGCCGTGGAAGGCGATGTTGAAGCTGGCGAACCGCATCCCCGGCGGGCGGATGTAGTGGTGCTCGACGGATTCGATGACGCCGTCGTTGATCCAGGCCAGGCCGATGGAGCAGGGGCTGGCCCGCTGTTCATTGGCGGTTTCGAAGTCGATGGCGACGGCGTGCATCAGGAAATGAGCGCCAGCCATTCGTCCTCGGTCAGGACGGCGACGCCGTGCTTTTCGGCGTCCTTCAGCTTGGACCCGGCGCCGGGACCGGCGACGACGTAGTCGGTCTTTTTCGACACGGAACCCGAGACCTTGGCGCCGAGACTTTCGGCGCGGGCCTTGGCTTCGTCGCGGGTGAAGCGTTCCAGCGAGCCGGTGAAGACGACGGTCTTGCCCGCCACCGGGCTGTCGGTCGTGGGGGCGGCGACGTCCTCGACGCGCTCGAGCTCGGCCAGCAGGGCGTCGACGACCTGAAGGTTGTGCGGTTCGTGGAAGAAGTGGGCCAGAGCCTCGGCGGCGACCGGGCCGACGCCGGAGACGCCCGCGATCTGGTTCAGCATGTCGGAGGGGCCTTCGTTGCGCGCGACGGCGGCCCAGCGGGTCAGGTCGGTCCAGCCGTCCGAGATCTCCGCCAGCGAGCGGCGGGCGGGGGCGGCCATGCCGGGGAAGGCGAGGGCGATCTTCTGATCCATGGGCGCCTCGGGCCACGGATCGTCGGCGGGCGGCTGCGCCTCGGCCATCAGGCCCAGAACGCGGGTGGAGATGGCGTGGGTCGCGGCCAGCAGCTTCCAGTCGTCGCTGGCGAGGCCGTTTGCGGCGGCCATGCAGGTTTCACGGAAGGCGGTCCAACTGCCGAAGGCGCGCGACAGGACCAGCGAGGTCTGCTCGCCGATCTCGCGCACGCCGAGGCCGAAGATCAGGCGGTCGAGGGAGATGACGCGCCGCGCGTCGATCCCGGCGATCAGGTTGCGGACGCTGGTCTCGCCATAGCCGTCCTCGGCGCGCAGCAGGGCCAGCTTCTCCTCGTCACGGGCCAGGCGAAAGATGTCGGCGGGCTCCTTGATCCAGCCGCGCGTGTGGAAGGCGATCAACTGCTTCTCGCCAAGCCCTTCAATGTCGAAGGCGCGGCGGCTGACGAAGTGCTTGAGGCGTTCGACGATCTGGGCGTCGCAGATCAGGCCGCCGGTGCAGCGGCGCTTGACCTCGTCCCCCTCGCGCACGGCTTCGGAGCCGCAGACGGGGCAGACGGTGGGGAAGATGTAGGGCTGGGCCTCCGCCGGGCGCAGGGTTTCGACCACGCCGACGATCTGGGGGATGACGTCGCCGGCGCGTTGCAGGACGACGGTGTCGCCGATGCGGACGTCCTTGCGGGCGATCTCGTCCTCGTTGTGCAGGGTGGCGTTGCGGACCACGACACCGCCGACGGTGACGGGGCAAAGGCGCGCGACGGGGGTCAGGGAGCCGGTGCGGCCGACCTGAATGTCGATGCCTTCCAGAACGGTCGTCGCCTGTTGCGCCGGGAATTTGTGGGCGATGGCCCATCTGGGGCTTCTGGCGATGAAGCCGAGGCGCTGCTGCCAGTCCAGGCGGTCGACCTTATAGACCACGCCGTCGATGTCGTAGCCGAGGCGGCTGCGATCGGCCTCCAGCGTCTGATAGACGCCGATCAGGCCGTCGGCGCCCTCGACGCGGGCCGAGCGGTCGTTGACCTGAAAGCCCCAGCTGCGGAAGGCTTCGAGCGCGCCTGCCTGCGTCTCGGCGAAGGGGGCGGAGGTTTCGCCCCAGGCGTAGGCGAAGAAGGTCAGGGGGCGCAGGGCCGTGATCTTCGGGTCTTTCTGGCGCAGCGAACCGGCGGCGAAGTTGCGCGGGTTGGCGTAGGTGCGCCTGCCTTCGGCCTCGGCCGCCGCGTTGAAGGCGTCGAAGGCGGCGTTGGGGGCGTAGACCTCGCCCCTGATCTCGATGACGTCGGGCCAGCCGGAGCCCGCCAGCGTCTGGGGGATGCTGTCCAGGGTGCGCAGGTTGGCGGTCACGTCCTCGCCCGTCTTGCCGTCGCCGCGCGTGGCGCCCTGAACCAGGACGCCCTTCTCGTAGCGCAGGCTGGCCGAGAGGCCGTCGATCTTGGGCTCGGCGACGAAGGCGATCGGCTCATCGCCCGGCAGCTTCAGGAAGCGGGCGATGCGGGCGACGAAGTCGCGCACCTCGCCGTCGTCGAAGGCGTTGTCCAGCGACAGCATCGGCACGCCGTGGCGGACCTCGGCGAACTGGGTCGAGACAGGGGCGCCGACGCGCTGGGACGGGGAGACGGGGCTGGAGAGCGCCGGAAAGGCGGCTTCGATGGCCAGGGCGCGGCGTTTCAGCTCGTCGTAGTCGGCGTCGGAAATCTCGGGCGCGGCGTCGGCGTAGTAGAGGGCGTCGTGACGCGTCAGTTCGGCCGACAGGCGCTCCAGCTCTTCGCGCGCCTGGGCTTCGGTCAGGGTTTCGACAGGCGTGAAGAGATCGGACATGAGAATCGCAGGAAGTCGGCAAAGGCGGAACGGTTCCTTATCATCCCCCGACCTTGATGGCAGACGCGCCATGACAGAAACGTAATCTGACGCGGCGGCCGGGGGCCGCTAGCGTCGCGCCTCAAAGATTCCTGCCGGAGCCCTCCATGCGTCCTGTCCTCGTCAGCCTGTCCGTGATCGCCGCCGCCCTGACGCTGGCCGCCTGTGAGACGACGACCGCGCCTGTGGTCGAGGCGCCTCCTGTCGAGGCGGCGTCCTCGGGCGATTACGCCCAGTTGATGGACGACCTGCGCATCCTGTCGGCGGACGACATGCAGGGGCGCGACACCGGCTCGGAGGGCGGAGCCAAGGCGCGCGACTACATCGTCGGGCGGCTGGAGGCGCTGGGCGTGCAGCCTTCGCCGATGGGGCGTCTGCAGCCGTGGGAGGCGCTGGGCCGCACGCGCGAGGGGACCAAGACCTATAACGGGACCAACATTATCGGCGTCATCCCCGGCACGCGGGTGGCCGACAAATACATCGTGGTGACGGCCCACTATGACCACGTCGGCGTCAACGACGGCCAGATTTTCAACGGCGCAGACGACAACGCCTCGGGCGTGGCGACCATGCTGGAGCTGGCCAGACGGCTGAAGGCCAACCCGCCCGAGCACAGCGTGCTGATCGTGGCGCTGGACGGCGAGGAGCGCGGCCTGCTGGGCGCCAAGCATTTCGTCGAGGCGCCGCCGGTGCCGCTGCACGCCATCGCGATGAACCTGAACTTCGACATGACGGCGCGGGCCGATAGCGACGGCAAGCTGTGGGTGACGGGGACGTATCAGCATCCCTATTTCCGCCCGGTGCTGGATCAGGTTCCGGCGCGCCGGAACGTCGCCTTCGCCTTCGGCAAGGACACGCCCGAGGACAAGGGCGCCGACAACTGGGTCGAGGCGTCGGACCACGCCGCCTTCCACCGCGCAGGCCTGCCGTTCCTCTACTTCGGGGTGAACTATCACCCGGACTATCACCGCCCCAGCGACGACTTCGAGAAGGTCAATCCGGCGGTGTTCCAGGACTCGACCGAGCTGGCGATCGGCGGCTTCCGGGCGCTGGACCGGTGGCTGGATCAGTGACGGCTGTCGCAAAACGCTTGCAAAGATAGGCCTTGAAACCGCCGTCAGAGCGGCGTTCTGTCGCACCCCTCATCAGTCGAGGAAATACAGAGATGTCGGCGACGGAACGGTTTGATCTTCAGCGGGTGCAGAAGCTGCGCAAGGCGGCGCTGCTGGTCGGATTGATCGGCGTGGTCGGGCTGGCCTTCGTCAGCCGATCGATCGGCGGCGAAACGGTGCTGCACGAAGGACTGGAGGCGTTCGGCCTGGGCCTGATCGTCGTCTGCATCGTCGGGCGGGCCTGGTGCTCCCTCTATATCGGCGGGCGCAAGAAGGCCGAGATCGTGGATCGCGGACCCTATTCGATCAGCCGCAACCCGCTGTATGTCTTCAGCTTCATGGGGGCGTTCGGCGTGGGGGCGCAGACGGGCAGCGTGACGCTGGCGACCGTCTTCCTGCTGCTGACGGTGGCGGTCTTCTACGCCACGGTGAAGCGCGAGGAGGCCTGGCTGGCGGGCGCCTTCGGCCAGACCTATGCGGACTATTGCGCGCGGACGCCGCGTTTCGGGCCGGACTTCTCCAAATGGCGCGACGCCGACAGTCTGGAGGTGCGTCCGCAGTTCTTCCTGACGACGCTGCGCGACGGCCTGGTCTTCCTGCTGGCCGTGCCGCTGTTCGAGTCGGTCGAGCGGTTGCAGGATCTGGGCTGGCTGTCGGCACTGGTGCGCCTGCCTTGAGGACCTTGCCGCTTCTGCTGGCGACGGCGCTGGTCCTGACCGTCGCCGCCTGCGAACGCGGCGCGGCGCCCGACAGGGCCGCGCAGGCCGCCGTCTTCAAGCACGACCTGCCCGAGGACGTGTCCGGCTACTACATCCCCACGACGGCGCTACAGGTCGGCGATTGGCGGCTGCATCACCTGTTCATGGGCCAGGTGCCCGACTTCATGGCCTGGCGCGACGGGCAGCGGACGGCGGGCTTTGCGCCGATCATGATGGAGTTCGAGGCGGGCGATAAGACGCGGCGCACGCGGCTGATTCCGACGGCCTATGACGTCACCGAGACGCGTGTGCGCTTCCAGGCGACGTCGCGGGAGCTGGGGGCGGTGTCGTTCGAGGGAAGGCTCGACCAGGATGCGCTGGCGAAGGCGCGGCGCAATCTGGGAGATCAGGGCGTGGTCCTGAAAGGGAGGCTGAAGGTCGGGGGCCGGACCTTCGACGGGGTGTCGATGCGGTGGTGGGCGGGGGACTGATCCCCCGCCGCTGAACCTTCGTCTTTAGGCGACGGTCGCCTTGACGATCTTGCCCGGAGCGCGGGGCGGCTCGCCCTTGGGCAGGGCGTCGACGTGATCCATGCCTTCGATCACTTCGCCCCAGACGGTGTACTGACCGTCCAGGAAACGGGCGTCGTCGAAGCAGATGAAGAACTGCGAGTTGGCGCTGTCCGGGTTGGCGGTGCGGGCCATGGAGCAGACGCCGCGGACGTGCGGTTCCTTCGAGAATTCCTGCTTCAGGTTCGGCTTGGACGAACCCGAGGTGCCGGTGCCCGTCGGGTCTCCGCCCTGGGCCATGAAGCCCGGAATCACGCGGTGGAAGACCACGCCGTCGTAGAAGCCTTCCTTGGCCAGGTCGGTGATCTGCTTGACGTGGTTGGGCGCCAGGTCGTCGCGCAGCTTGATCACGACGTTGCGTTCGGCGCCGTCGCCGGTGTCCAGGGTGAAGGTCAGGGTTTGGTCGGCCATCGTGCGCTCCTTGAGGTTATGCGAGCCGGAATTGTGCGCGGGTCATAGCGGCTCAACGCCGTCAGGGCTATGTGGGAAGCATGAGTGAAGACGAAAAGCCCGCCGACAAGCCTCAGGAACGCCGCCGCATGGTGCGTCTGCCCTCGGGCGGCACGGCGGCCGGGCGCAAGGTCGGCCAGAAGATCAAGACGGCCGACAAGAAGACCCTGTCCAGCCAGGCCTGGATCAAGCGTCAGCTATCGGACGAATGGTCCGACCGAGCGCGCGCCGAGGGCTGGCGCAGCCGCGCGGCCTTCAAGCTGATGGAGATCGACGATAAGTTCCGCCTGATCAAGCGCGGCTCGCGGGTCATCGACCTGGGCGCGGCGCCGGGCGGTTGGGTGCAGGTGGCGCTGGATCGCGGCGCGGCGGCGGTGGCGGGCGTGGACCTGCTGATGATCGAGCCGATTCCGGGCGCGACGCTGATTCAGGCGGACTTCACCGATCCGGGCGTGGATCAGCAGATGCTGGACGCGATCGGCGGGCCGCCGGACCTAGTGCTGTCGGACATGGCGCACAACACCATCGGTCATCGCCAGACCGACCACCTGAAGATCATCGCCCTGATCGAGATCGCGGCCGACTTCGCCATCCGCACGCTGAGGCCAGGGGGGAATTTCGTGTCGAAGAACTTCCAGGGCGGCGACGCCGGCGGCGTGCTGAAACGCCTGCGCGAGGAGTTCGAGACGGTGAAGTACGTGAAGCCCGAATCGAGCCGCAAGGGCAGCGCCGAGGTCTTCCTGGTGGCGCTGAACAAGCGTTAGGCGGACGCCGCCTCGGCGGCCGCGCGGCGGCGGGCGGCTTTCCTGGCCTCGATCCGCGTCCAGATGCGGTCGTGCAGGGTGAAGAAGATCGTCTGCACCAAGGGCTCGATGGTGCCGATGGCCAGGGCGATGCGGATGTCGCGCGTCAGGGCGAAGGCCACCAGAACCGCCACGGTGAAATGCATGACGCCGTAGGTGACGGTCTTCAGCGCGATCTGCTTCAGGTTGCGGGGCAGGGCGTGGCTGTGGCCATGGTGGTTGTGGGCGCGGTTCTGCTCATGCGCGTCCATGACCTCCAGACGGGCGGTGAAGGCCTCGGCCGTCTCCTCGACGCCGGACAGCATCTTGCGGCGCTCGACCCGGTGCCAGACGCGATCGTGGACGGAATAGGCGATGGTCTGGAAGATCGGCTCGACCACCCCGACCGCCAGGGCCAGCCGCCAGTCGCGGGTCAGGGCGAAGGCCACCAGGATCGCCACGATCAGGTGCATGGCGCCGTAGCTCGCGATCTTGAGCGCCAGCCGTCTCGCCGTGTTGATCAAGATGCGAACCATTATCGGGAAATGCGGCCTCTCGCCGTCCGTTTCAAGGCAATTTCTCTTATATGCACGATAGCGCGGGCTTGGGGTTGCGGTTCCCCGCCAACGGGGGCTATACGCGGCCCGCAAAATGGAGGCTCCAAATGGAGATACGCGAAGGCCTAACCTTCGATGACGTTTTGCTCGAACCCGGTCCGTCCGAGGTCATGCCGGCTGATGTTGATGTCTCGACCCAGCTGACACGCGAAATCAAACTGAACATCCCGCTGCTGTCGTCCGCCATGGATACGGTGACGGAAAGTCGCCTGGCCATCGCCATGGCGCAGGCGGGCGGCATGGGCGTGCTGCACCGGAACATGACCATCGACGAGCAGGCCGAAGAGGTCCGCGCCGTCAAACGCTATGAAAGCGGCATGGTGGTTAACCCGGTCACGGTCGCCCCCGACACGACGCTGGGCGAAGTCCTTCAGATCGTCGAGCGCAAGAAGATCACCGGCTTCCCCGTGGTCGATCCCAAGAGCGGCAAGCTGGTCGGCATGTTGACCAACCGCGACATGCGCTTCGAGACGGACCTGAACCTCAAGGCCGCCGATCTGATGACGACCGGCGAGCTGATCACCCTTCGCGAAGGTTCGGCCGGGCGCGAGGCGGCGCGCGAGCTGCTGCGCACCCGCAAGATCGAACGGGTCATCGTGGTGGATGACGCCTATCGCGCTGTCGGCCTGATCACCATGAAGGACATCCAGAAGGCCCAGGCCTTCCCCAACGCCTGCAAGGACGAGCAGGGCCGCCTGCGCGTCGGCGCCGCCTCGACCGTCGGCGACGCCGGGTTCGAGCGGGCGATGGCGCTGGCCGATGCGGGGGCGGACGTGGTGGTGATCGACACCGCCCACGGCCACTCGGCCTCGGTCGCCCAGGTGGTCGAGCGCATCAAGCGCGAGAACAACCGCGTCCAGATCATCGCCGGCAACGTCGCCACCTATGACGCCACCCGCGCCCTGATCGATGCGGGCGCCGATGCGGTGAAGGTCGGCATCGGACCGGGCTCCATCTGCACCACCCGCATCGTCGCGGGCGTGGGCGTGCCGCAACTGACGGCCATCGTCGACGCCGCCCGCGCGGCGGAAGGCACGGGCGCCTCGGTCATCGCCGACGGCGGCATCAAGTTCTCGGGCGATCTGGCCAAGGCCATCGCGGCGGGCGCCAACGTCGCCATGATGGGCTCGATGTTCGCGGGCACGGACGAAAGCCCCGGCGAGGTCTTCCTGTATCAAGGCCGGTCCTACAAGTCGTATCGCGGCATGGGCTCGGTGGGCGCTATGGCGCGCGGCTCGGCCGACCGCTACTTCCAGAAGGAGGTCTCGTCCGAGAAGCTGGTCCCCGAAGGCATCGAGGGTCAGACCGCCTATAAGGGGCCGATCGCCCCGGTGGTGCATCAGCTGGTCGGGGGCCTGCGCGCCTCCATGGGCTATGTCGGCGGCGCCAATATCACCGACTTCCAGCAGCGCGCGCGCTTCGTCCGCATCACCAATGCGGGCCTTCGTGAAAGCCACGTCCACGACGTGATGATCACGCGCGAGGCGCCCAACTATCGTCAGGGCTGACCTGATCCGCTCCCGGCCCCGGCCGGGAGCGGTTTTGTTTTGGGCGAATGGAACAGGAGACGGGCGTGACGACTGAACTGACCTATCTGGCGGCGACGCTGGTGCTGGCTCTGGTGCAGGTCTTCCTGCCCGCCTTCGCCCGAACGCGCGAGTTCGGCCTGTCGTGGAACGCCGGGGCGCGGGACACGACGCCCGAGGCGCACAGCCCTGTCGTCGGCCGTCTGGAGCGGGCGCAGGCCAATCTGTACGAGACGTTGCCGCTGTTCATCGGCGCCGTGCTGATCGCCCAGGTCGCCGATCGGACCAGCGCGCTGACGGCGTGGGGCGCAGGCCTCTACTTCTGGGCGCGCGTCGCCTATATCCCGCTCTACGCCTTGGGCGTTCCCTATATCCGGTCGCTGGTTTGGCTGGTCTCGCTCGCGGGACTGGCGCTGTGCCTTCTGGCCCTTTTCATCCGAGTCTGATTTGACCCCAGCCGCCCGCCTGGCCGCCGCCGCCGCCATCCTCGACAGCATCGCCCAAGGCCGCCAGCCCGCCGACGCCGTGCTCAAGGCCTGGAGCCAGCAGAACCGCTACGCCGGTTCGCGCGACCGCCGCGCCATCGCCGAGCGCGTCTATCAGGTGCTGCGCGCGCGCGGCCGTCTGTCGGCCTTCATGGGAGGACGTCAGGACGGGCGCGCCCTGGTGATCGGCGCCCTGTCGCTGCTGGACCGCGCGACGCTGGAGGAGATCGAAGGCCTCTATAATGGCGAAGGCTATGGCCCGCGCCCCCTGTCCAAGCACGAGCGCGGGCGCATCGCGGCGAACGAGGACGCGGCTGATCTGGCCGAGGTCGCCCTGCCGGACTTCGTGACGGCGGACCTGAAGACGGTTCACGGTGACCGTTGGCGCGAAGAGGTCGAGGCACTGAGCGGTCGCGCGCTGGTCGACCTGCGGGTCAATGGCTTGCGGACCACGATGGAAGAGGTCGAGGCCGAACTGCGCGACGCCGGCCTGTCGCCCCAGCGCACCGCGCTGTCCGCCTGGGGCCTGCGTCTGGACGCCGAGCCTGCGCCGAACGTGCAGCCGATGGACGGCTTCCAGAACGGTCATTTCGAGATTCAGGACGAGGCCAGTCAGGTCGTCGGCTGGCTGTCGGGCGCCTTCCCCGGCGCGACGGTGGTGGACTACTGCGCGGGCGGCGGCGGCAAGACGCTGGGTCTGGTGCAGGCCATGCAGGGGCAGGGGGCGCTGATCGCCTGCGACGTCTCGGCCAAGCGTCTGGATAATGTGAAGCCGCGACTGGCGCGCGCGGGCGTGGAAGCTGACCTTCGCCTGCTGGGCACGAACGGCGGCGGCGTCGAGGATTTGAACGGCCAGGCCGATGTGGTGCTGGTCGATGCGCCGTGCTCGGGCTCGGGCGCCTGGCGGCGTCGGCCGGAGGACATCTGGCGCCTGACGGCCGAGGAAGTCGCGCGCCTGCACGCGCTGCAACTGCGCATTCTGGGGCAGGCGACCAAGCTGGTGCGGCCGGGCGGGCGTCTGGCCTATGTCACCTGCTCGGTGCTGGGCGCCGAGAACGAAGCCTCCGCCGCCGCCTTCGAGGCCGCGCACCCGGACTTCAAGCCTGTCGCGGTCGCCGATGCGGCGCACAGCGCGGATCTGACCGAGGCGGGGCGCGAACGCCTGACCGCGCTGGCGCAAGGAAACCGCCTGCGCCTGTCGCCCGCTGCGACCGGCACGGACGGATTCTTCATCGCCCTTTATGAGCGCGTCTCATGAGGCTGGAGCGCTACGGCGCCGTCACGGTCCTGCCGGTGATGGCGGCGCCGGCCGAGTATGGCGAATGCCTGCGCGCTCGCATCGACCCGTTGATGACCGGCATCGGGCCGGTCGAGGGAGCGGTGGCGCTGACGGCGGCTCTGGCGCGGCTGGAGGCGAGGGGAGAGGCGCCGGATCTGATCCTGTCGCTGGGCTCGTGCGGGTCGCGCGTGCTGGATCATGCGGCGGTCTATCAGGCGTCGTCCGTGGCCTATCGCGACATGGACGCCAGCGCCCTGGGGTTCGAGAAGGGGGTGACGCCGCTGCTGGACATGCCCGCCGTTCTGCCGCTGCCGTGCCCCATCCCCGGCGTGTCGTGCGCGCGCCTGTCGACCGGCGGAAACGTCGTGTCGGGCGCCGCCTATGACGCCATCGACGCCGAGATGGTGGACATGGAGACCTGGGCCCTGGTGCGCGCGGCCCAGACCTTCGGCTTGCCGCTGGTCGCACTGCGCGGCGTGTCGGACGGCAAGGCCGAACTGACGGGCCTGCACGACTGGACCTCGACCCTGCATCTGGTGGACGAGAACCTGGCTCGCGCCGTCGACGGCTTGATCGCGGTGCTGACGGATCACGGCCTCTCCGCCCTTGAAATTCCGGCCCTTCAGGGCCAAACCCTCGCCCAATCGCTCGCCCCGGATTCGACCTCATGACCCAGCCGACCCAACACCAGAAGGTGCTCATCGTCGATTTCGGCAGTCAGGTGACGCAGCTGATCGCGCGCCGCCTGCGGGAAGCCGGCGTCTATTGCGAAATCCACCCGTTCAACAAGGCGGGTGAAGCCCTGAAGGCGATGCAGCCGCAGGCCATCATCCTGTCGGGCGGCCCCAACTCGACGACCGAGGCGGACAGCCCGCGCGTCGACCGCGCCGTCTTCGACTATGGCGCGCCGATCCTAGGCATCTGCTACGGCGAGCAACTGATCTGCGCCGAGCTGGGCGGCAAGGTCGAGAGCGGCCACCACGCCGAGTTCGGCCGCGCCGAGATCGTCATCACCAGGGACAGCCCTCTGTTCGCGGGCATCGGCGCCATCGACCATCGCGAGCCGGTGTGGATGAGCCACGGCGACCGCGTGACGGCCCTGCCGGAAGGCTTCCACGTCATCGCCACCTCGGAAGGCGCGCCCTTCGCCGCCATCGCCGATGAGACGCGCAAGATCTACGGCGTGCAGTTCCACCCCGAGGTGGTGCACACGCCGCGCGGCGCCCAGCTGCTGAAGAACTTCACCCACGGCGTGGCGGGCCTGACCGGCGACTGGACTATGGCCGCCTATCGCGACGAGCAGATCGCCAAGATCCGCGAACAGGTCGGCGACGCCAAGGTCATCTGCGGCCTGTCGGGCGGGGTCGATTCATCGGTCGCCGCCGTTCTGATCCACGAAGCCATCGGCGACCAGCTGACCTGCGTCTTCGTCGACACCGGCCTGATGCGCAAGGGCGAGGCCGATCAGGTCACGACCCTGTTCCGCGAGCACTACAACATCCCGCTGGTGCGCGTTGATGCGTCTAAGGAATTTCTCGGCGAGCTGGCCGGGATTTCCGATCCGGAGACCAAGCGCAAGACCATCGGCCGCGTCTTCATTGAGGTGTTCGACCGCGAGGCGAACAAGATCGAAGGCGCCGCCTTCCTGGCTCAGGGCACCCTCTATCCCGACGTGATCGAGAGCGTGTCCCCGACCGGCGGCCCCTCGCACGTCATCAAGAGCCACCACAACGTCGGCGGCCTGCCGGACTTCATGAAGCTGAAGCTGGTCGAGCCCCTGCGTGAACTGTTCAAGGATGAAGTCCGCGCCCTGGGTCGCGAACTGGGCCTGACCGACGCCTTCGTCGGCCGCCACCCCTTCCCCGGACCGGGCCTGGCCATCCGCATCCCCGGCGAGATCACGCCCGACGCCGTCGCCACGCTTCAGGACGCGGACGCCATCTATCTGGACGAGATCCGCAAGGCAGGCCTGTACGACGACATCTGGCAGGCCTTCGCCGTGCTGCTGCCGGTCAAGACGGTCGGCGTCCAGGGCGACGCCCGCACCTATGAGAAGGTGCTGGCCCTGCGCGCCGTCACCTCGACCGACGGCATGACGGCCGACTTCTACCAGTTCCCCTGGGACGTCCTGGCCAAGACCGCCACGCGCATCATCAACGAAGTCCGCGGCGTCAACCGCGTCGTCTATGACGTGACGTCGAAGCCGCCCGGCACGATCGAGTGGGAGTGAGTGGGAAGGGCGGCGAACTCCAGTCGTCGCCCTGTCTCTGCCTCTGGGAAATGTCCGGCGAGTAAAATGATGACCACCAGTGAAAAGATCTATTCGGGCAAGACAAAAGATCTGTATGCCCTGTCGAACGGCAATATACTTCTTGCCTTCAAGGATGATGTCACTGGTTCGGATGGCGTGATCGACCCAGGCGCCAATACCGTTATCGGTCAGGTTGAGGGCAAGGGACGGAAGTCTCTCGCCATGACGGATTACTTCTTCAAGCGCCTTCACGCCGCCGGTGTCGCCACCCACCTCGTCCATGTCGATCTCGAGAAGAGCGCCATGGAAGTTCGTCGGGCCGAGCCGCTGGGCAAGGATGTCAGCGGGGCGGGCGGCTTTGAGTTTGTCTGTCGAACCCGGCCCTGGGGCAGCTTCATCCGCCGTTACCAGCAATACATTCGGGACACGGGGCGACCGCTCGACTATCTCGTCGAGATCACGATCAAGGACGATGAACGCGGCGACCCGCTCATCAACGATGACGCCATTATCGCCCTCGACCTCTTGAGCCCGGCCCACCTTGAGCAGGCCAAGCAGATGACCCGCCATGTGTGCCGCATCGTCGAAGCCGATCTACGTGAAAAGGGCCTCACCCTGATCGACATGAAGATCGAAATCGGTCTGGTCGACGGTGAGGTCGTGGTCATCGACGAAATCTCCGCCGACGCCATGCGGGTCATGGATGAGGCGGGCAAGGTGCTGGATCACGCCGTAGTGTATGAAAAACTGATCCATTAGTGCAGAGCATCAGCTTCAGCTTGATCTGATGAGGCTGGTGTGGCGGCGGGTTCACCGGGCTTCAGTTCCGATGCCGGCCCTGATCTGGTCCTGGCGTCCCGCTATCGACGCCATACCTCTTCTCCTTCCTTGTAGGCAGCCTGGACCTTGATCCCCGCCAGCCTGTCGGGATCGATGGTCAGGGGGTTGGCGTCCAGCAGGGCCAGGTCGGCCAGTTTGCCGACGGTCAACGATCCCTTCCTGTCGTCCTCATAGTGCTGCCAGGCGGCCCACAAGGTCATGGCCTTCAGGGCGATGTCGACCGGCACGCATTCGTCCGCGCCCAGGATGTCGCCCGAGCGGGTGCGGCGCGTGACGGTGGCGGACAGGACGCGCATGGAATCGGGGTTGGCCACGGGCGCGTCGTGGTGAGTGGTGAAGCGCATGCCGCGACGCAGCACGGAATGGCAGGGCGAGATGATCTCGGCCCGGCGCGGCCCCAGAACTGAATCCCGGTGATAGTCGCCCCAGTAGAAGGTGTGCATGGGGAAGAGCGACGGCACGACGCCCAGCGTCTTCAGGTCGTCCAGTTGATCCATGCGCGTGGTCTGGCCGTGGATCAGGACCGGGCGGCGGTCCTTGGCGCCGTGCTTGACCGTCGCCTCGCGGACCGCCCCGATCAGCAGGTCGATGGCGGCGTCGCCGTTGGCGTGGACCTCGATCTGCCAGTCGTTTCTGAAGGCCAGTTCGACGGCGTCCAGCGCCTGTTGCTCGGTCACGGCGGGATAGCCGCGATAGGAGGCGGGCTTGCCTTCGGGCGGAACATAGTAGGGTTGTGACAGCCAGGCGGTCTTGCCCTGGGGAGAGCCGTCCAGCGTCAGCTTGACCCCGCCGATGCGATACTTGCCGACATAGTTCCTGCGATACAGCGGCGTGGCCATGACGTCGGTGGAGGTCAGGATGTCGGGAAAGGACAGGATGTCGATGGGCAGTTCGCCCCGCTCGGCCAGCATGGCGATCATGCGGCAGGTGTCGGTCGAGGAGCGCCCATCCTGGGCGGTCGTATAGCCGAAGCTGGAATAGAAGCGCGCGCCCTCGCGGATCATCTCCAGGTTGGCCTGAAGGTCCAGGCGAGCGAACAGGGCGCCCATGACGGCGAACAGGGCGGTTTCCTCCATGACCCCGTTGGGTTGCTGTGAACCGTCCTTGCGGCGGAAGGCGCCGCCGTCGGGATCGGGCGTCGAGGCGGTCACGCCCGCTGCGGCGAGGGCTGCGTCGTTGGCTGCGCCCAGATGTCCGGACTGATGCAGGAACAGGATCGGCACGGCGTCGGATATGGCGTCCAGCTCCTCGCCGGTGGGGTGGCGATGTTCCTTCAGCTGGGAGTCGTCGTAGCCGAAGCCGATGACCAGTTGGGTGTCGCGGACCAGGGCTTCGTGCGCGTTCATCCAGTCGCGGGTGATGCGCTGCAGGGCGGGGATGTCGTCGCCCTGACCGTCCGGCGCGGGCAGCAGGTTGGCGTAGCGCGCCTGTAGCCCGACCATGGCGACGTGGCCGTGCGGATCAAAGAAGCCCGGCAGCAGGGTGCGGCCGTCCAGGTTCACTGTGCGCGCGCCTCGACCCGCTGCTGCGCGGGCGGCGTCCAGCGAGCCGACGGCGACGATGACGCCGTTGCGCACGGCCACCGCTTCGGCGGTCGGCATGGCGTCGTCGATGGTCAGGATGGGGCCGCCGGTGAAGACGGCGGCCGATGCGTCACGCGCGGTCTGGGCCATGCTGCGGCCTCCGATGAGGGAGGCGCCGGCCAGGGCGCCGGCTCCGGCCAGAAGGGTGCGGCGGCTGGTCGGGGGGATGAGCAGAGTCATGGACGCCTCGTTCAGCTCAGTAGTTGGCGATCAGATTGATATAGGCGCCGGTCCAGATGGGCGGGTCGGCGACAATGGACTTCATGCCTGCCCGAGGATTGGAAACCGAGAAACCCGTGGTCAGGAACAGGTTCGGCGACACCACGCGGAAATATTCGAAATAGAGGTCATCCGACAGATGATGGCGCGTGACACGGTGATGGGGTTGTCCACGTCGTCGCCCTCCACACGGGTCGCCTGGCCGAACTGTATCGGGCTGTGCAACTGGTCGGCGTCGATGCGGTGGATGCGAACCGTGAAGGTGTCGACGGGAGTCGGCGTGATGCTGGCCGCGACTTGCCACGCGTTCACATTGGAATTGATGAAGATCATCGACGACTTGGTCCCCGTCGACCAGGCGGAGGGGTTGCCCTCGTAGTAGAGCGGGTCGAAGCGCTCCAGCCGGTCGGTGTCGGGATCGTCTCCGGAGAAGGTCTGATAGCCGATCGTGAAGGTCGGCTTCCAGCGGTGCTCGGCGAAGGTATAGCCGACCTGGGCGCGTCCGGCCCAGGCGCGCATGTTGATCCGGTCATTGCGCTCGAACGCCAGATCGGCCGCCATGAAGGCGTTGGGCAGGCCGGCCAGCGGCGCCCTCCCGTAGAGGTTGATGAATTCCAGCCCGTCGCGGGCGCCCGGAATGATGGAGGGGACGCCGATCCCGCCGGGCGGCGCCTTGGGGTAGGGGGAGCCCGACTCGATCACCTTGCCCGCTGTCAGGCCGATCAGGGCGTTGGGGTTCGAGTCGTAGCGGAGATCCACGCCCGCCAGTCGATTGCCGCTGTCGTTGTCCGGCGACTCATTGGGGTCCAGATAGAAAGCCGTCCCCTTGAACGCGCCGTGGCTGATCGCGCCCAGAGCGGCGAAGCCCCAGGCCTTGCGCGGCCCCAGCTTCAGCGCTCCGCGCGAGAATCCGCTGGAGCCGCCGGCTTCAATCAGCATGCCGGTTCCGGCCTTGAACACGCGCGGGCCGACGGACAGGTCAAAAGTCGTCTCGCCTTCTGCGTAGCGCCAGCCCAGATAGCCTTCCTCGAGAGTCACCCGACCGGTGTCGCCGGCGTCGAAGGCGTCGGTTCCGATGGTCATCGAGCCGACGCCGGACAGGCCGCCGTAGAAGGTTGCATGGTCTCCGGCGCGGCGCTCGAACGTCACACCGGGCTTCAGATAGGCCTCAAACCATTCGGCGTTGGGATCGAAGTCGGTGACGCCCGCCACCGTTTCCCCAAAATCCCAGAACAGATGGTGTTCGACGACAAGGTTTACGCCGCCTTGCAGATGACCGACGACCGAAAAACCGTCACGCTCATATAATGTTTCAGGCGGCGGACCTTGAGCCGCTACTGCAGGAGCCGCGCTCCATAAGGCGCAGACGACAAGACTGACCTGGAGAGCGAGTGGAGGCATGGGAACTCCTCCTCTCTACTCTAGGTCAAATCCCCTCGACACGAAAGCAGGCCCCGTTCAACCGTAGCTTTAGCGGGTATCCGATGCTGTCATTCCGAAATGCCTGCCAAGTTCTTCGCAGCAGGCGTTCTAACCTAGACGGGTCGATCCGAAGCGAGATGCAGGGTGTTGTACTGCTCGGTCGGTCCGGGGTACTCGCCGCCGCGATCCTCGCCGACTTCGCGGGCGACGAGGGCGTTGGTCATGGCGTTGAGGCGCAGGATCAGCGCCTTGTGACGCTCGGGTTCGGCGGCCAGGTTGATGATCTCATCCGGGTCGGCCTGGGTGTCGTAGAGCTCCAGGTCGTTATAGGCCAGAAGTTGCTCCCAGGTCGTCGGCGTATGGTGCTGGCTGGGCGCGAAATAGCGGGCGAACTTGTAGCGGCCGTCGAACACGCCGCGGTGCACGCGCCGCTTCGACAGATCGAAGACGGGGCGGTCCAGATAGTTCTTGTTCGTCCGCTCCCACGACAGCAGGACGCCGTAGTTGAACAGATGCCCTTCCTCGTCGCGTCGAGTGCGGGCGTCGGGCGTCCGCGTCAGGCCCGACAGGTCGTGGCCGACCAGTTGGGGGAAGGCGGCCCTGGCCCAGGCCTCGTCCTTGCCGGCGAAGCCCAGCAGGGTCGGGGCGATGTCGACCGAGCTCATCACCGCCTGGCTGGTCACGCCGCGCGCACCGTCCGGGTGGGCGATGAACATGGGGACGTTGGTCTCTTCCTTGTAGATGGTGCCGCCCTTCTGACGCATGCCGTGGGCGGCGGCCCGCTCGCCGTGGTCCGAGGTGTAGACGATGATAGTGTCGTCCATCTGGCCCGACTTCTCGAGCGCCCACAGCAGGGTCAGGATGTTCTGATCCACATCGCGCAGGCAGTTGCAGTAGTAGTTGACGAAGCGCAGCCAGGCGGCCTCGTCCTCGCGCGGCATGGCGCCGTAGGTCTTGACGTCCAGGGCCGCGATGCCCCTGTGCGCCTCGGGCTTGGTCGACAGGTCGTCCAGGCGGAAGCTGCGCGGCAGGGGGAAGCCCAGGTCGGTCTGATACAGTTCGTCGCCCGGCTCGGCGCGCATGACCCCGGCCAGGTTCCACACGGCGCGCGTCTCGGCCTGTTCGCCGGTGGCGTCGTAGAACATGATGTCGTGCGGATTGACTAGGTTCACGGCCATGAACCAGGGCTTGTCCTGACGCTTCTTCGGGTCCTTGGCCAGGTCCTGGATCAGCATGGCGGCGTCGCCGGTGACGGCCCGGTCGGTGCGATAGCCGGCCCAGGTCAGGCCGATCTCCTCGCCATAGAAGTTGTAGTCGGAGAAGCCGAACGGCTCCATGGCGTCGGTCGTGTCGGGGAACTCGCGCTGGAAGCCCGGCGCGGCCGTCGGCAGCTTCGACAGGTGCCACTTGCCCTTGTAGGTCGAATAGTAGCCGGCGGCCCGCATCATGCCGCCCAGGGTGTCGATCTCGGGCGTCAGGACGGCGCCCTGTTCGGCGTTGGAATAGACCTTGGTCTTCTGGGTGTGCTGTCCGGTGTAGATGACGGCGCGCGACGGCGTGCAGGGCGTGGTGTGCACATGGTAGTTGGGCAGGTGCAGGCTGCGCTCCAGCAACGCCTTGTGCCCCGGAAGGTGGTCCAGCAACCCTTCAGGATAGGAGCGCAGGCCGAACTCCTGATCCGTCATGATGAAGAGGATGTTCAGCGGCCGGTTCGGGTCGCGCGGCGCGCGCGGCCGGGCGCGCACGGCCGGGGCGACCCCGGCGGCTGCGGCGGCGCCGGCCATGCCGGTCAGAAGGGAACGACGGTCGATCCGGGGCATGTCTCACTCCACTGAATTCCCGGCCGTCTGCGCGGCCTTGGGACGAAAATGATCAGGCGGCCGCCACCTGTACATAGCGGCCAGCGAAATAGGCGAGGGGAGGCGTAGGCGAGGGCAGGTCCACCCGCAGAACGTCGCCGATGACGATGCGGTGGCTGCCGTGGTCGACCACATGGGCCTGCTTCAGGTGAATGACGGCGCAGGCGTCGCGCAGGGCCGGCGGGCGGCCGTCCTCGCCGTCGTCCCAGGCGCCGATGGCGAAGCGTTCGCCGCCGCGCACCCCGCCGCCGCAGGCGCGCGAGACCGCCTCATGGTCCGAGCCGAGCACGTTGAGCACCAGGTCGGACCCGGCGTCGATGGCCTGGAAGATGGCGGCGTTGCGGTTGATGCAGACCAGCATGGACGGCGGGTCCATGCTGACCTCGCTGACGGCCGTGGCCGCCATGGCGTAGGGGCGGCCTTCGTGCTGGGCCGTGACCACCACGACCGAGCGGACCAGATTACGCAAGGCGCTCTTCAGCGCCGGAGCCAGCATGTCGTCGTCCATGGCGATGTCCTCCCTACGTCTGTTCCGTTGCCGAACATGACGAGGTCGATAGTGCGACGGGAGAATAATATGTCAAGTTACTTTACTATCTATGCCGCAACCGCTTCCGGTCTCGCCGCCGGAAGGGCCAGCATCACGCTCTGAGCCACGCACAGGGGCTTCTCCAGGCCTTCGCCCTCGATCACGCAGTCGCTGACGATCTGCCAGCCGCCTGCGCGGGGTTCGACCGCCGCCACCGTCTGGCGCAGGCGCAGGCGGACGCCGCTCGGGGCGGGATTGACGAAGCGCACCTTGTTGACGCCGACGTTCAGCACCTTGTCGGCGTCTTCGATACGCAGCAGGTCGTCCTGAAGACGCGGCAGCAATGACAGCGTCAGGAAGCCATGGGCGATGGGACCGCCCATTTCGCGCGAGGCCCGCTCGACGTCGACGTGGATCCACTGATGGTCGTCGGTGGCGTCGGCGAAGCGGTCGATGCGGGCCTGGTCCAGGCTCAGCCAGTCGGACACGCCGAGGTCGCGTCCCGCCAGACCGGGCAGGTCGGCGAAGGCGACCGAGACGGGCGCGCTCAAGTCCGCGCCTCGCGCGCGACTTTGTTCGGCCCGGCGAAGCCGAACATCCAGGCGGCGATCTTGCGCATCTGGATCTCTTCGGCGCCCTCGGTGATGCGATAGCGGCGGTGGTGGCGATAGATGTGCTCGAACGGCTTGTGGCGCGAATAGCCCATGCCGCCGTGCACCTGCATGGCCGTGTCGGCGGCTTCGCAGACCAGGCGGTTCGCCCAGTAGTTGCACATGGAGACCCGGTCCGAGAGCCTGGAGGCCACCTCGGGCTTGGACATGCGGTCCATCTCCCACGCCGTCTTGCGGATCAGCAGGCGCAGCATCTCGACCTGGGTGGCCAGTTCGACCAGCGGGAACTGGATCGCCTGATTGACCGCCAGCGGCTTGCCGAAGGGCTTGCGCTCGCGCGCATACTTCACCGCCTCGCGGATGCAGAAATCGGCGGCGCCCAGGGACGAGGCGGCCTGGCGGATGCGGTTCTCGTGGACGAAATGCTGGGCCAGCTCCAGCCCGCCGCCCAGGGGGCCGAACAGGGCGTCGTCGGGAACCCAGACGTCGGTGAAGCTGACGCGCGGGTGGTCGGTCGGCATGTTGAAGGTCCAGAGATACTCCTCGACCTTGACCCCCGGCGCTTCGGCCGGGACCAGGAAGCAGCTGATGCCCTTGGCGTCGCCCGCTTCGCCCGAGGTGCGGGCGAAGACCATGACGTGGGTCGCCACGTGCATCCCCGTGGTCCACATCTTCTCGCCGTGGATGCGCCAGCCGGGCTTGCCGTCGCGGGTCTGGGGTTCGGCGACGGTGTCCATGTGGGTGGCGTCGGAGCCATGCTCGGGTTCGGTCAGGCCGAAGCAGACCGAGCGGGTGTTGTCGAGCATCCCGGCGATGAACTCGTCCTTCTGTGCCTGGCTGCCGAAGTCGCGGAACATCAGCACCTGAGGATAGTTGGCGACGATCGAATGCTCGTTCTGCAGGTCGTTGTGCAGGCCCAGGCCCTTGGCGGCGAAATGCTCGCGGATCACGGCCATGGCCAGGTTGGAGCCGTCCTTGCCGCCGAACTCGGCGGGCAGGGCGAAACGCAGGTGGCCGGCGGCGTCGGCGCGACGCTTGGCCTCGCCCAGCAGGGCCTCCCATTCGTGGCGCGGCAGGCCGCCGTTGTCGAAGTCGGTGCGCGCCCATTCGCGGCGGTGGTCGAAGAAGCGCTCATTGTCGTCCTGCGCCTGCAGGGGTGCGATCTCGGCGGCGATGAAGGCGTCCAGTTCCGCCAGGTAGTCGGTGATCTCGGCGGGCAGTTCGAAGTCCATGCGCGCTCCTCCTCATGTCTGCAGGGAACCTATGTCGGAGCAGGAATAACGTAAAGCAATTTGACAAACATTCGCCGCGGGTATGGAGTTCGAACCAACCTAGGAACGTCAGGAAGGATGAGACCCATGGCCATGCCAGCCACCACCGAGAGCGGACTGCGCTCGTTGCATCACGCGGCGTTCCGCTGCCGCGACGCCGAACAGACACGCTGGTTCTATGAGGACGTTCTGGGACTGAAGGCTTCGGCCGGGATCGTGCTGGACGAGGTGCCGGGGACGCATGAGCCGACCCCCTATATGCACATCTTCTTCGAGATGGGGGACGGCAATTTCGTCGCCTTCTTCGACGCGCCCTCGACCGCCGATCCGTCCTGGTTCAAGCGCAAGGACAGCTTCGACATGCATATCGCCATCCAGGCGCGCGACGAGGCGCACATGCTGGAGATGCAGCAGCGCATCCGCGACCACGGCGTCAGCTGCCTGGGCCCGGTCGAGCATCATTTCGTGCGCTCGGTCTACATGTACGACCCCAACGGCATCCAGGTGGAGATCACCACCCGCACGGCCGACCACGACCGCATCCTGGGCGAGGAGGGCGCCGCCCTACCGCAGGTGCTGAAGGACTGGACCGCCCAGACCCGCGCCGAAAAGGAGGCCAAGTTCGGCGCTGAGGCCCTGGACCGCCGCGGCAAGCCGCAGTCGGAGCTCAAGGGATGAGCTACGCGCCTGTGAAGAAGAAATACCAGCGCATCCCCTATCTGATCGTCTTTAAGGAACAGGCGACGTTCAAGGACACCTATGGCGGGGCCGAGGGCGCGGTGGCGCTGGAGGCGCATCTGCTGAAGCCGGATACGCCGTCCGACACGGTGGTGATCATGATGCACCCGATCGGCGGCGGCGCCTGGCTGCCGCTTCCGGCGGCCCTGGCCAAGCAGGGCGTCCACGTCATCTATTGCAACAGCCGCTATCGGGGCATCGACAACGCCCTGATCATGGAGAAGTGCGCGCTCGATCTGGGCGCCTGCGTCCGCGACGCCAAGGAACGGCTGGGCTATGACAAGGTGATCCTGGGCGGCTGGTCCGGCGGCGGCGCCCTGTCGCTGTTCTATCAGGCCGAGGCCGAGAACCCGACGGTGACGCAGACGCCGGCCGGCGATGCGATCGACCTGACCCAGGCGAATCTGATCCCGGCGGACGGCATCGCCCTTCTGGCCGCGCACCTGTCGCGCAACCTGACCCTGACCGAGTGGATCGACCCCTCGATCAGCGACGAGAGCCGCCCGTTCGACCGCGATCCCGAACTGAACATCTACGACCCGGCCAACCCGAACCAGGCGCCCTATTCGCCGGAGTTCATCGCCCGCTATCGCGACGCCCAGGTCGCCCGCAACCGCCGCATCACCGCCTGGGTGAAGGCCCAACTGGCCGATCTGAAGGCGCAAGGCCTGCACAACCACGAGCGCGGCTTCGTGGTGCAGGGCACCATGGCCGACCCGCGCTTCATCGACGAAACGCTGGAGCCCAGCGACCGCCGTCCCAACTACTGCATGTTGGGCGATCCGGTGGTGGTGAACGACGGCCCGGTCGGCCTGGCGCGGTTCTCGACCCTGCGGTCGTGGCTGTCGCAATGGTCCTATGACGACTCCAACGCCGACGGGCTGAAGTGCGCCGCGCGCATCAGCGTGCCCATGCTGGTCATCGAGAACAGCGCTGACGACGCCTGCACCCCCAGCCACGCCGCTCGCCTCATGGAAGCGGCCGTCAAGGCGCCGCAGACCCATGCGGTCATCAAGGACGCCAACCACTACTACTCCGGTCAGCCGGACAAGGCGGCCGAGGGGGCGGCGGTCTTCGTGGAATGGATGAAGGCGACGTTCTGACGTCTGGCGACAATCGGACATGGCGACGGCCGCTCCTTTCGGGAGCGGCCGTTTTCCTGTCTGGCTCAAGCCCGCTGTCGGCAGAGCGCAAAAGAAAGACCGGAGCGTCGGTCGACGCTCCGGTCAGTGTGCCGCAAGCCTTGCTCAGGCGCCGGACAGGATCAGTAGCGCAGGCCCAGTTGGATCGAGACGACCCGGCCCGGATCGACCACATAGGTCTGGGAGCCCGCCAGGAAGGGGGTGCCGAACGAGTGGGACGCGGTCCATTCGTTCGTCAGGTTCCGGCCGATCAGGGCCAGGGTCCAGCGATCGTCAGCCGACACCAGACCCAGCCGCAGGTCCGCCTTGGCGAACCCCTCCTGATAGGACAGCGGGCTGAGGTTCTCTTCCAGATAGGTTCCGCTGCGACCGCGCACCGTGGCGTCAGCCTGGATACGCATCCCGTTGTCCAGCGGATGGTCGACGTTCAGCGTCAGGGCGCCCGACCATTTGGGCGCGCGCGGCAGGCGGGTGCCGCCGATGTCCTCGACGCAGTTGGCCGGCGGAGCCACGCCGTTCCGGTAGATGCAGGGCGCCGTCGGATAGGAGTCGTATTTGGCGTCGTTGTAGGCCGCCGAACCCGACAGGCTGATCGACGGGGTAAGGCGCAGCGTGCCCTCCACCTCGAAACCCTTGCTCTTGGCGCTGGCGGCGTTGGAGGTGATGAAGGCGTTGGTCGCGGCGTTGAAGCCCGACACCTGCAGGTCGTCGAACTCGGAGGTGTAGGCCGCCAGGTTCACCGTCGCCCGGCCGTCCAGCAGCGTCAGCTTGGTCCCGATCTCGATGGACTGAGAGGTTTCGCCCTCGAACTGGAACGAATCCTGCCCGCCCGTCGACTGAGCGCCGACGAAGCCGCCGGCCTTCGAGCCCTTGGCGTAGGAGGCGTAGAACATCATGTCCCGGTCGACGATGTATTGGACCTGCACCGACGGATCGAGCTGGCTTTCGCTGCGCTGGCCGTGAAGGGGCGTGTTGACCCAGGTCGGCGGCACGGCGCCGGTCGTGGAACGCGTCTGGTCGGCGGACTTGTCCTCCCAGGTCTGGCGCAGGCCGGCGGTCAGCTTCCAGTGGTCGTTGAAGGCGTAGGTCGCCTGACCGTAGATCGAGTAGCTCTCATTGGTCTGGTTGAACAAACGATCGCTGGCGCCGTCGAACGGCCCCATCAGAACATGGGAGTTCTGATGCATGTCGATCTCGTTCCGGTGGGCGTAGGCGCCCACGATCCAGGTCAGCGGCCCCTCGTTGGACGAGGTCAGGCGCAGTTCCTGGGAGATCTGGTTGAAGTCTTCCTGGAAGACCGTGCGCAACAGCGGCTGGGTGGTGAAGTCGCTGTCGATCTGCTTGTCGTAGTCGAAGGCCGAATAGGCGGTGATCGAGGTCAGGGTCACGCCGTTGGCGAAATCCTTGTTGATCGTCAGCACGCCGTTGAAGCTGTTGGTGTCGTCATAGTCCGGTACGCCCTGCGTGGTCGCGCGGGTGAAGGATTTGGACTGGCCGGGCCCGACGCTGCTCATCGGCTGGCCGGTCAGCTCCTGACGCGCGCCTTCCAGCTTCAACCGGAAGGACAGGGTGTCGCTGGCCAGATAGTCGATGACGGCGCGGCCGATCAGATCCTCGCGGCCGGGATTGTGGTCGCCGGTGGTCGTGTTCTCCAGCCACCCTTCGTTGTCGCTGTATTTGCCGGCCAGGCGAACCAGCAGCTTGTCCGTGACGGGGCCGGAGATGATCTGGGTGATCTCGAAGCCGTTGTCGCCCTCGACCGTGCCGGTGATGGTGGTCGCCAGTTCGCGCTCGGCGCGCGGACCGTTCGAGGTGATGTTGATGGCCCCGGCGGCGGTGTTCTTGCCGAACAGGGCGCCCTGGGCGCCGCGCAGAACCTCGACGCTGGCGACGTCCAGGAAGGGGGCGGCGAACTGGCGGCCGCGCCCGGCGTAGGCTCCGTCGACGAACAGGCCGACGGACTGCTCGAAGGCCAGGTTGCCGGGCGAAGAGCCGATGCCGCGGATATAGATGGCGTTGTTGCCCGGCGTGGCCTGGATATGCAGGTTCGGCACCGAGCCCGACAGGGATTCCAGGTTGCGCACGTCCTGGCTCGCCAGTTCCTCGCCGCTGGTGACGTTGACCGAGATCGGCACGTCCTGCAGGCGTTCGGTGCGTTTGCGCGCGGTGACCAGGATGTCGGCGACCGTGGTGGCGTCCTGAACGGCGGGCGTATCCGACGTCGCTGGACCGCCGGTCTGAGCCCCGGTCTGAGCCCCGGTCTGAGCCATGGCGGCGGTGCTGAGAACCAGGCTGCTCGACGCGAGCAGCATCACATAACGATAGCGCATGCGTATTCCTCCCCATGCGGCTCCGGTCTGAAGTCGGAGCTGTGTTGGCCGTGAGGAGGTGTCGCGATCGCATCGGATCGTGTGCGCCTTCCTCCCTGACTGCGGCTTCTTGTCGAGCTGCTTGTCAAGAAAGTAGACAAACTCGATACGAGTTAATCGTCAAGTTACTTTACTGATTTTTGTTCGCGGCCTGTCGAAAATCCGCCGCGCGTTCGCCTGGCTCGCCCAGGCTGCACAGGATCGGCGCGCCCCAGTCCGAGCCGAAGGCCTCCCGCAGGGCCTTGACCCGCTTGGCGCCGATGCGGCGGCCGAGCTCTTCGGTCAGTTCGGCGACGATCTTCTGGGCGTCCTGGCGCATGGCCTTGCCCATGGGCGTCAACTGGACGATGCGGATGCGGCCGTCGGTCGGATCGTCCGCCATCTCGAAAACGCCCCGCTCGACCAGGGAGTTGATCGTCGAGTGCACCGCCTGTCGGGTGAGGCGCAGGCTGCGAGCGATGTCGGCGGGACGGACGACGTTCATCTGAACGTGCATCATCACCATGGATTCAGGCCGCGTCAGATGGGGCCACCCGGCTTCCCGCAGGCTCATCTGCAGGCTTTCGTCGAACCATTCAAATCCCGCCAGCAGGGGCACGATCAGATAGTCGGAATTCATGATCATCGCTTTCTCCTGATTCCGTCTTATGCCGCTGCTCCGCTTGACCCGCCAAGTGCAAACCGTCGGCGGGGCCTCTGTTTCAGAGCGTGCGGGCGATCAGGATCTTCATGACTTCGGACGCGCCGCCGTGGATGGTGTCGATCCGCGCGTCCTTATACAGCTGGGCGATGGGGTATTCATTCATATAGCCGTAGCCGCCGAACAACTGCAGGCATTTGTTGACGCCCTCCAGTTCGGTTTCGGTGATCCACAGCTTGGCGATGGAGGCGGTGGCGGCGTCCAGTTGGCCCCGGATCAGCTTTTCGGTGCAGGCGTCGATGAAACTGCGGGCGATCACGGCCTTGGCCTTGATGTCGGCCAGGGTGAACTGGGTGTTCTGGAACTCCATCAGCGGCTTGCCGAAGGCGTGGCGTTCACGCGTGTAGTCGACGGTCAGCTTCAACGCCCGCTCCAGTATGGCCAGACCCATGGCGGCGATGCCCAGCCGCTCCTGAGGCAGCATCTGCATCAACTGGCCGAAGCCCTTGCCCTCGACCTCGCCGATCAGGTTGGCGGCCGGGACGCGCACATCCTCGAAGAACAGCTCGGAGGTGTCCTGTGCGGCGCGGCCCATCTTGTCGAGGTTGCGGCCGCGCGTGAAGCCGGGACGGTCGCCCTCGACCGCGATCAGAGAAATGCCGCGCGAGCCGTTGTCCGAGGTGCGGCACACCACCAGGATCAGGTCGGCGGTCTGGCCGTTGGAGATGAAGGTCTTCTGGCCGTTCAGCACCCATTCGTCGCCCTCGAGACGCGCTCGGGTGCGAATGCCCTGCAGGTCGGACCCCGTGCCCGGCTCGGTCATGGCGATGGCCAGAACGATCTCGCCCGAGACCACGCCCGGCAGCCATTTCTGCTTCTGTTCCTCGGTGCCGAAAGCGATCAGATAGGGGGCGACGATCATGTTGTGCAGCGGCACGCCCCAGCCCTCCATGCCGCGCGCGCCGAACTCCTCGATCAGGACGCGCTCATGGCGGAAGTCGGCGCCCATGCCGCCGTATGCCTCGGGCACGGACAGCCCCAGAAGGCCGAACTCGGCGCCCTTGGTCCACATCTCGCGCTCGACGATCTTGTTGCGGTTCCAGGACTCGATCTTTTCCGGCGGGCATTCGGCGTCGAGAAATTTCGACAGGCCTTCGCGGAACAGGTCGATATCTTCCTGGGTGTAGGCGGAGGGGCCGGCTTGGACGCTCATCGGAGGCTCTCAGACTAGGTAAGGATGGCTGGGCGAGGGTGGCCGTCATCCTGTCCCGTCTTGGCGATAAACGTCAATCTATTTGACAAAGATCGACAAGATCGGTCATCCCTTCCGCATGTCCGCATCCCGATCTGAACCTGCGTCCGACCCGGCCGGCTTCGTCCTCGCCCGACTTGAAGCCCTGGCGCCTGTCCTGGCGCCCGGCGGGGCGCGGGTGACCGGTCTGCGTCGCCTGACCGGCGGCGCCAGCCTGGAGACCTGGGCTTTCGACATCGAGGGAAGCGGGTGCGTTCGCCCATTGATCCTGCGTCGTCGCGGCGGAGGCGGCGAGGCCGAGGTGTTCGAGACGTCCCTGCCGCTGCCCATCGAGGCGGCGCTGCTGCAGGCGGCCGAAAACGCGGGAGCGCCGGTCGCCCGGCTGGTGCGGGACTGTGCGACCGAGGATGGGCTGGGGGAGGCCTATGTGGTCGAGCGGGTGGCGGGCGAGACCCTGGGCCGCCGCATCGCCGTCGACCCCGCCTTTGCGCGAGCCCGCGAGCCCCTGGGCCGTCAGTGCGGTCAGGCCCTGGCCCGGATTCACGCCATCGATCCGTCCGTGCTGCCCCCGCTGGAGGCGCAGGACGCGCGCGCCGTGCTGGACCGCTACGCCGACATCTATCGCAAGAGCAGCGGCCCGCGTCCGGTGATGGAGGCGGCGCTGAAGTGGATGGAGGCGCGCCTGCCCGCGTCGATAACGCCGCGCCTGGTCCATGGCGACTTCCGCAACGGCAATCTGATGGTGGACCCCGCGACGGGCCTGGCCGCCGTTCTGGACTGGGAGCTGGCCCATCTGGGCGACCCGGCCGAGGACCTGGGCTGGTTGTGCGTCAACAGCTGGAGGTTCGGCGTGACCGATCGCGTCGTCGGCGGCTTCGCCGATCTTGAGACCCTGTTGGACGCTTATGAAGTGGCGGGAGGCGAACGGCCGTCGATCGAGCGGGTGCGTTTCTGGCAGGCGGTCGGCACGTTCAAATGGGCGGTGGTGACGATGATGATGTACCGCACCTTCGCCACGGGCGCCTCGCGCTCGGTCGAGCGCGCCGTGATCGGGCGCCGACTCAGCGAATGCGAAGTCGATCTTCTGGCTTTGATGGAGGCGTCGCGATGATCGAGGGACCGCGCAAGGACGAACTGGTCGAGGCGGCGATCGCCTGGCTGGAGGACGCCTCGGCCCCGGTCGAGGGCTTTCACCGCAAGGTGGCGGCCAACGCCCTGGGCATCGTCCGTCGTGAACTGATGCAATGGCCCGCCGCCGAGGCCGCCGCCGTCGCACGGATGGGCGCCATCCTGGGGCGCGAGGGCGACTATGCGACGCTGAACGTCGCTCTGGCCGAGGCCCTGCGTCAGGGGGCGGTCAGCGCCGAGGACCCGGCCGTCTTCGACCATCTGCGCCGCACGGCGCTGGACACGCTGGCGATCGACCAGCCGCGTTATCGTCATGAGCTGTCGCTGGAGGCTGAGGCATGATCGAACTGGTCGAGGTGTCGGCCCGCGACGGCCTGCAGAACGAAAAGACCATCCTATCCACCGCCGACAAGGTCGCCCTGATCGACAAGGCGGTCGCGGCGGGGGCGCGGCGGCTGGAGGTCGCCAGCTTCGTCAATCCGAAGCTGGTGCCGCAGATGGCCGACGCCGAGGCGGTGATCGCCGCCCTGCCGAAGCGCGCCGAGGTGCGGACCATCGGCCTGGTGCTCAACGAGCGTGGGGCCGGGCGCGCCCTGGCGACGGCGGTGGACGAGCTCGGGATCGTCGTCGCCGCCTCGGACGCCTTCGGCCTGGCCAACCAGGGGCTGGACGTCGACGCGAGCGTCGCCATGGCCGGACGGGTGATCGAGCAGGCGAGGGCGGTCGGCCGCGACGCCCAGGTCACGATCTCGGTCGCCTTCGGCTGTCCGCTGTCGGGCGCGGTCGATCCGGCGCGGGTCGTGGACATGGCGCGGCGGCTGGCCGTCTTCGACCCGCTGGAGATCGCCCTGGCCGACACCATCGGCGTCGCTCGCCCGGACGAGGTCTCGCGCCTGGTCGCGGCCGTGGTCGAGGCGGTGCGGCCGCTGCCGGTGCGCGTCCATTTCCACGATACGCGCGGGACGGGCGTGGCCAACGCCGTGGCCGCCGTGGCCGCCGGCGCCGTGACCGTGGACGCCTCCATCGGCGGGACGGGCGGCTGCCCCTTCGCGCCGGGTGCGGCGGGCAATGTCGCCAGCGAGGACGTGGCCTACGCCCTGAACGGACGCATGGCGGTCGACGTCGACGCCCTGTGCGCGGCGGCCGTTTGGCTCAACGAGAAATTGGAACGCACGCGGACCAGCGCCATGACGCGCGCCTGGCTGTCCGCAAGGGAGAAGACCGTATGACCACCCTGACCCACGAAGGCCGCGTGGCCCTGATCACCGGGGCCTCCTCGGGCCTGGGCGCCGAGTTCGCCCGACTGCTGTCGCGCGGGGGCGCCAGGGTGGTGCTGGCCGCGCGGCGGGCCGACCGTCTCGCCGCCCTGGTCGCCGAGATCGAGGCGGCGGGCGGCGAGGCGCTGGCCGTGTCGATGGACGTGTCCGACGAAGCCTCGGTCATCGCCGGCTATGACGCGGCTGAGGCGCGCTTCGGCCTGGTCGACACCGTCATCGCCAACGCTGGAGTCAACGCCGACGGGCCGGCCACGGACCTGACGATCGAGGACTACGACCAGATCCAGGCGGTCAACAATCGCGGCGTCTTCCTGACCGCGCGCGAGGGCGGGCGGCGCCTGCTGGCCAGCGGCCGGTCGGATCGGGGGCGGGTGGTGATCCTCGCCTCGATGGGGGGGCTGCACGCCCTGACCGGCTTGGTGGCCTACTGCGCGTCCAAGGCGGCCGCGGTCATGCTGGGGCGCTCCCTGGCCAATGAATGGTCGCGCGCGCGGATCAGCGTCAATGTGGTCTGCCCCGGCTATATGCTGACCGACATCAACGAGGAATGGTTCACCAGCGAGGCGGGCCAGAAGATGATCTCCAAGCTGCCGCGCAAGCGGCTGATGCCGATCGACGCCCTGTCGCCGATGATCGGCTTCCTGACGTCGGACGCGGCGGCCTACACCACCGGCGCGGTGATTAAGATCGACGACGCCCAGCATGTGGATTGATGCAGGCTGAGTTCATGTTGAGTGTGACGGCCAGTTTAATCTCCGCTCATCCCCGCGGAAGCGGGGACCCAGTGAGAGCGCAGAGCGATAGGCCTCTTCATTGATCGAAGCGCCTTGAAGCCAAAGCACTGGGTCCCCGCTTCCGCGGGGATGAGCGGGCTTGGGGAAATCCCACCAACAACCCAATGGGAATTCAGCCAAAAAAAGGGCCCCCGCGAGGGGGCCAGTGAGGGACTGGAAAAGCCGTCAGGTGAGCATGGAGTTGGGCGGCAGGCCGACCATCGATCGGCCATGAAGTTCAGTCGAAACGTCCATGTCGTAGACGATGTGACTGGCCATGACCTCGATGTCGCGAAGGATGCGCTGCATCGGATTGTCGAGCGCATAGAGACCCGAGCCCGAGGAGTCGCAGCAGGTGCGCACCGCCTCCAGGCACTGGCTGACGGCGTAGGCGATCTGGGCCCTCAGGCGCAGGCGGTGCGGCAGTTGCTCCTCGTCGCTGAAGGCGGAAAGCGTCAGGTTCTCGTTCGCCGCCTGGCGGATCGACAGTTCGGCCGACCGGACCAGAAGGTCGGCGCGGGCCAGGCGCATCTGGGCGGCGGGCTTGTCCACCTGGGTCGACTGGCCGCCCATCTTGGTGTGGACCGTCAGCCGCTGCCGGCTCAGTTCGACCGCCGCGCGGGCCGCGCCGACCGAGGGCAGGGCCGCCGTCACGCACAGCTGCGGCAGCATGGGCGCGCGGTAGAGAGGATTGTCGTGGATGCGGGAGCCGTTGCCGCGGCCGGTGCGGACCTCGGACACCACGAAGGTGTAGACCTCAGGCACGAACAGGTCCTCGGCCACGATGTCGTTGGACCCGGTGGCGGCCATGCCGCTCATGAACCATGTGTCGAGCACCTTCACGTCCTCGGCGCGGACCAGCACCATGCGCACGACGGGCGGCTTGCCTTCGCCCATGCTTTCCATGGCGTTCAGCATGACCCAGTCGGCGTGCATGACCACGGTGCCGAACTTCCAGCGGCCGCTGATGCGGAAACCGCCATCGACGCGCACCGCCTTGCCCGGAGGGGCGGCGACGCTGGGCGCGATGACATAGGGGGTGCGGCCCCAGACCTCGGCCTGGGTCTGCTCGGGGAACTGGGCGATCAGCCAGTTGTGCTCGGCGGCGAAACTGGCGGTCCAGCCGGTCGAGGGGCAGGCTTCACAGATCTCGAGCGTGGCGTCGATATAGGCCTGGGGATCGAACTCCAGCCCGCCGAATTTGCGCGGCACATACATGTAGAAATAGCCGGTGGCGCGCAGGGCGTCCCACACCTCGTCCACCGGACGACGCAGGCGTTCCGCCTCTGCCGAAGCGGCGGCGATCATGGGCTTCAGCGCCGCGACCCGCGCGACCAGTTCGGCCGGGGTCAGGGCGGCGACGGCCTCGGGGGCCAGAAAATCGTTGCCGGTGGGAATGCGCCGGTCCGCGAGCTTTTCGCCCGTCATGTTCAATCCTCCCTGTTGGGACGCTGAGGTTCGCTTTGGATGAATATAAATGTCAAGTAAGTTGACTAAAAATCGACATGACGACGTTTTGGGGCTTTGCGGGGGCGTGGCGGACGGCGACACTGACCCCATGAATCGCCCTCTGCTCATGCTCGATCTGGTGCGGACCCTCTACTGGTTCGACGAACAGCTTCAGTCGCGTCTCGACAGGCGAGGCTGGGGGAGGTTGGGCCGGTCGCAGTCGCTGATTCTGGTCAACGTCGCCAACGGCGAGACCCGCGCCGCCCGCATGGCCGAGAACCTGGGAGTCTCACGCCAGGCGATGAGTCAGTTCCTGACCGAGATGGTCGATCGCAAACTGCTGGAGCTGGCGCCTGATCCTGACGACAAGCGCGCCCGCATCGTCCGCTTTGCGCCGGAATCCCAGGCCATTCGCGACGACGCGCAGAAGGTCCTGCGAGAACTCGAGAGCGAGCTGGAAGACGCGGTCGGCCAAGGCAATCTGGAGGCGCTGCGCCAAGGTCTGCGCAACTTCCTGGGCAGCTCGGAAGGATGGTCAGAGCGACGGTCGGACGTCGCTTAAGTCAAATTTCTTGACAAGATTGGTCTCCCGTCCGATCACCGCATGAAGCCCCGCCAAGGGGGCTGCGGGAGGAACGGTCATGACGGACCACATCTACGGAAGCCGGCGTCGATGAGCGCCGCGGCTGTTTCCAGCGGCGCCTTGGCGGGCCTGAAGATCGTCGAAATGGAAGGCATCGGCCCGGGACCGTTCGCGGGGATGATGCTGGCCGACCATGGGGCGGAGGTGATCCGCATCGCCCGTCCGGGCGTGCGTATCGATCCCTCGGACGTGCTGGCTCGGTCGCGCTCGCGGGTCGAGCTGGACCTGAAATCGGAAGCGGGCAGGGCCGCCGCCCGCGCTCTGATCCGCGACGTCGACGGTCTGATCGAGGGCTATCGCCCCGGCGTCATGGAGCGGCTGGGTCTGGGGCCTGAGGTGCTGCTGGCCGATAATCCCAAGCTGGTTTACGGCCGCATGACCGGCTGGGGCCAGGAGGGGCCGCTGGCTCACGCCGCCGGCCACGACATCAACTACATCGCCATCACCGGCGCCCTGAACGCCTTTGGCCGCAGGGGCGAGAAGCCGACCCCGCCGATCAACATGGTCGGCGACTTCGGCGGCGGCGGCATGATGCTGGCCTTCGGCATGTTGGCGGGCGTCCTGTCGGCGCGGACCACGGGCAGGGGCCAGGTCATCGACTGCGCCATGACGGACGGCGCCTCCCTGCTGATGGGAATGATCTGGGGCTTTCGCGGCCAGGGAATCTGGAGCGATGAGCGGGGCGCCAACTACCTCGACACCGGCGCGCCCTATTACGACACCTATGAGACCGCCGATGGCGAGTTCATCGCCATCGGCTCGATCGAGCCGCCGTTCTACGCGCGGATGCTGCAGGCGACGGGGCTGTCGGACGATCCCCTGTTCCTGGACCAGAACGAGCCGGGCGGGATCGAGACGCGCCGCGCCCGCCTGACCGACCTCTTCCGCCGCAAGACCCGCGAGGAATGGCGCGCCCTGATGGAGGGAACGGACGCCTGCTTCGCCCCGGTCCTGTCCTTCGTCGAGGCGCCGGAGCATCCGCACAACAAGGCGCGCGAGGCCTTCATCACCCTGAACGGCGTGGTGCAGCCGGCCCCGGCCCCCCGCTTCTCCCTGACGCCTGCGCCGCAGCCGCGCGCGCCCGGCGACGCCTGATCCCTGCACGAGGAACCGACCTGTGAGACAAGCCTATATCTATGACGCCGTGCGCACGCCGCGCGGCCGGGGCAACGCCAAGGGCAGCCTGCACGAAGTGACCGCCATCTCCCTGGCGACCCAGGTGTTGCAGGCCCTGCGCGACCGCAACAATCTCGACACCAGCCTGATCGACGACGTCATCCTGGGCTGCGTGGCGCCGATCGGCGAACAGGGCGCCAACATCGCCCGCGTCGCCGCCCTCAACGCCGGTCTGGCCCAGACGGTGGCGGGCGTGCAGATGAACCGTTTCTGCGCCTCGGGCCTTGAGGCCGTGAACACGGCGGCGGCCAAGGTCGTCTTCGGCGAGGCGGACGCGGCCATCGGCGGCGGCGTCGAGAGCATGAGCCGGGTCAAGATGGGCTCGGACGGCGGCGCCTGGTCGGCGGACCCGGACGTGGCCTTCACCACCGGCTTTGCGCCCCAGGGCATCGGCGCCGACGCCATCGCTACTCTGGCCGGCTTCAGCCGCACCGACGTCGACGCCTTCGCCGCCGAGAGCCAGAAGCGCGCCGCCGCCGCCTGGGCCGCCGGCCGTTTCAAGAACTCCATCGTCCCGGTCAAGCACGCGGGCGTGACGGTGCTGGACCACGACGAATTCATCCGCCCGGACACCACGGTTGAGACGTTGAGCGCCCTGAAGCCTTCGTTCGCTGGCCTGGGCGCGGCGGGCTTCGATTCGGTGATGCGCCAGCGCTATCCCGAGATCGAGGTGATCGACCATGTGCACCATGCGGGCAACTCCTCCGGCATCGTCGACGGAGCCTCCGGCGTCCTGATCGGCACCAGGGAGATGGGCGAGAAGATGGGGCTGAAGCCCCGCGCCCGCATCGTCGGCTCGGCCTCGATCGGTTCGGAGCCGACCATCATGCTGACCGGCCCGGTGGCCGTGACGCAGAAGGCCCTGGCCGGCGCGGGCATGAGCATCGGCGACATCGACCTGTTCGAACTGAACGAGGCCTTCGCCTCGGTGGTCATGTACTTCATGCAGCAGCTGAAGGTGTCGCACGACAGGATGAACGTGAACGGCGGCGCCATCGCCATGGGCCATCCGCTGGGCGCCACCGGCGGGATGATCCTGGGGACCCTGCTGGACGAGCTGGAGCGTACCGACAAGGCGACCGGCCTCGCCACCCTCTGCGTCGGCGCCGGCATGGGCACCGCCACCATCATCGAGCGCGTCTGATCACGATCTGACAGTCAGGACAACGACATGAACAACTTCACCGTTTCGGTGGACGCCGACGGCGTCGCCACCTTCCTGTTCGACGTGCCGGGGCGCACGATGAACACCTTCACCGACAGCGCCGTGGCCGACATCGACGCCATCGTCGCCACCATCCGCGACGACGCTTCGATCAAGGGCGCCATCCTGGCCTCGGGCAAGGCGAACGGCTTCTGCGCCGGGGCCGACCTGGGCGAACTGGGCGAGACCGCCGGCGGGCGGGCCGAGGGCGCGGCGCGCGAAGCCGCCCTGCCGGGCACCTCGCGGATGAGCCGGGCGCTGCGGGCGCTGGAGACGGTCGGCAAGCCGGTCGCGGCGGCCATCGAGGGCGTCGCGCTCGGCGGCGGCTTCGAGTTCGCCCTGGCGGCCCACTATCGCGTCGCCTCGACCAGGGCCAAGGTCGGCCTGCCGGAAGTGACCATCGGCCTGCTGCCCGGCGCCGGGGGCACCCAGCGCGTGCCGCGTCTGGCCGGCGTGCCCGCCGCCCTGGACCTGATGCTGACCGGCGCGCCGGTGGACGCGGAAAAGGCAAAGGCCATCGGCATCGTCGATGAGGTGGTCGAGCCGGGTCAGGCCCTGGCCGCCGCCAAGGCCTGGATCATGAACGGCGGCGAGGGCGTCCAGCCCTGGGACCGCAAGGGCTATGTCATGCCGGACGGCCCCTATTCGGACGCCGGTTCGGCGGGCTTCATCCTGACCCCGGCCAAGATCATGGCCAAGAGCTACGGCAACTATCCGGCCCAGAAGAACATCGCCCGCTGCGTCTATGAGGGCTTCAACCTGCCGATGGATTCGGCCCTGCGCGTCGAGGCGCGCCTGTTCCTGGACACCCAGCAGTCGCCGCAGGCGCGGGCCATGATCCGCTCGCTGTTCCTGTCGAAACAGGCTCTGGCCAAGGGCGGCGCCCGTCCCGAGGGCGTGCCGACCTATACGGTCAGGAAGGCCGCCGTCCTGGGCGCGGGCATGATGGGGGCGGGCATCGCCTACGCCCAGGCGCGGGTCGGCATCGACACCGTCCTGATCGACGTGGCCCAGGCCGGCGCCGACAAGGGCAAGGCCTATTCCGAGGGCCTGGTCGCCAAGGCCGTGGCTAAGGGCGCCATGTCGCAGGCGGCCGCCGACGAACTGGTCGGCCGCATCACCGCCACCACGGATTATGACGCCATCAAGGGCGCCGACCTGGTGGTCGAGGCCGTGTTCGAGGACCGCGCCCTGAAGGCCGATGTGACCAAGCGCGCCGAGGCCCAGATCGGGCCGGACGCCGTGTTCGCCTCGAACACCTCGACCCTGCCGATCACCGGCCTGTCGGAAGCCGCCGAGCGCCCGGCCAACTTCATCGGCATCCACTTCTTCTCCCCCGTCGACCGGATGGAGCTGGTGGAGATCATCGTCGGCAAGACCACCTCGCAGGAGACGCTGGCCAAGGCGCTGGACTACTGCAAGCAACTGAAGAAGGTGCCGATCGTCGTCAACGACAGCCGCGGTTTCTTCACCAGCCGGGTGTTCGACACCTATATCCGCGAGGGGCTGGAGATGCTGATCGAGGGGATCGCCCCCGCCATCATCGACAACGTCGGCCGCATGACCGGCATGCCCCGCGGCCCGCTGGAGCTGCTGGACGACGTGGCCATCGATCTGGTGGACCGGGTGGCGGGTCAGCGCCGCATCGACCTGAACCTGCCGGCGCCGGTGGCGGGCGACACCGACAAATTCCTGATCGACATGGTCGCCCAGGAGCGTTGGGGCCGCAAGAACGGCAAGGGCGTCTATGACTATCCGCAAGGCGAGCCCAAGCGGCTGTGGGCCGGTCTGGCGGACATGTATCCGGTCAAGATCAGCGAATCCTCGCCGGAACTGGTCGAGCATCTGAAGCAGCGCCTGCTGTATCGTCAGGCGGTCGAGGCTGCGCGCTGCATGGACGAGAACGTCGTCACCGCCGCCCGCGACGCCGACGTCGGCGCCATCCTGGGCTGGGGCTTCGCGCCCTGGACCGGCGGCCCGATCAGCCTGATCGACAGCACGGGCGTGGCCGAGTTCACCGCCGCCTGCGAGGTTCTGGCGGCGCAATACGGCGAGCGGTTCGCGCCGCCGGCCCTGCTGAAGACCATGGCCGGGAAGGGCGAGCGCTTCTATCCGGCGCCCAAGCCGCTGGCGGCCTGATCGCCTTGGCGGATAGGTGAACAGGAAAGGCGGGGCGCAAGCGTCCCGCCTTTTTTCATGCCGGATGGACGTGATCTCTGGATTTCAGACAAAGAAAAAAGGCGGACAACCCCTCGTCCGCCTCTTCCCCTCTTCGCTGACGCTGATTTCAGGCCAGGTTCAGATCCTTCAGCACCGCGTCGCGCACCGGGTTTTTCTGGATCTTGCCGGCGGCGCTGCGGGGAAGGCGGGTTTCGCTGAAGCTGACGCTCTTGGGCGTCTTGTAGCCGGCGATGCGCTGGCGGCAGAAGGCGGACAACTCCTCGAAGCTGGGCTGGGGGGCGCCGGGCTTGCACACCACCACGGCGTGGACCCGCTCGCCCCAGACCGGATCGGGGACGCCGATGACGGCGCTTTCCTCGACCGACGGGTGCCAGGACAGGGCGTTCTCGACCTCGATCGAATAGATGTTCTCGGCCCCGGACACGATCATGTCCTTCAGCCGGTCGGTGATGTAGATGTAGCCGTCCTCGTCCATCCACCCTGCGTCGCGGGTGTGCAGCCAGCCGTCGCGCATGACCTCGGCGGTTTCCTCGGGGCGGTTCCAGTATCCCATCATGACATTGTCGCCGCGGCCGACGATCTCGCCGATCTGTCCGCGCGGGACCTCGTTTCCGGCCTCGTCGACGATGCGGATTTCAAAGCCCGGCGCGACCTTGCCGCATGAGCGTAGGCGGGGATGGTCGTCGGCGCACTGGTGGTCCTGGGGCGTCAGCACCGTGACGGAGGCCATCTCCGTCTGACCGAAGCCCTGGATGAAGCTGACGTGCGGAAACTTTTCGCGCGCCAGCGCCAGGGTGGCGGCGGGCAGGGAAGAGCCGCCGTAGCCCAGCATCTTCAGCTGCGACAGATCCAGTTGATCCAGCCGGTCATACTTGGCCATGCGGTCGATGACGGCGGGCACGGTGAAGCAATGGGTCACCCCATGCTCGGCGATCGCCTCCAGCATGCTCTCGGCGTTGTAGCTGCGGCGGAAGACGTGGGTCGCGCCCGTCATGGTGGCGAACAGGATGCCGATGTCCGCGAGGTGAAACATCGGCGCGGCGTGGAAATTCACCCCCGTCTCGTCGAAGGGAATCGTCATCAGCAGGTTCGAGGCGATGGCGTGCAGGTTGCCGTGGCTGAGCATCACACCCTTGGGCAGGCCGGTGGTGCCGCCGGTGTAGAAAACGCCCGCCAGATCCTCGTTGGCGGCCAGATGCTCCTCAGCGGGTTCGGACGCCCGGATCAGCCCCTCGTGCGTCAGGCGTGCGTCGTCCGCCGCGCCGTCCATGGCGATCAGGCGTCCGACCGCGCCCTCGGCCAGAAGCTGTTCGGCGACAGCGGAGAACTCCTCGCCGAAGCACAGAATCTCGACGCCCGCGTCTCTCAGCTGGAAAGCCAGTTCAGGCGTGGCCAGTCGGGTGTTCAACGGCGTCAGCACGCCCCCGGCCCAGAGCACGGCGAAATAGGTCTCGAAGTAGGAATCGCAGTTGTGCGCCAGGATGGCGACCCGGTCGCCGACCTTCAGACTCGCTTGATCGCGCAGACCTCCCGCCAGACGGGCGACGCGGTCGCCGACCTCGCGCCAGGTGCGGCGACGCTCGCCGTCGATGGTGGCGGTGCGCGTCGCAGCCGTGACGACGGCGCGAACGAGGCCCTGGGTGACTCGCATCGAAAGGGGTGCTCCTGCCGCCTCTGCAGGCGGGAAATATTGTCAAATCTATTGACATCTAATCCCGCCCCGAACCATGTCTGTCAACTCATGTTCAGGCGTTTTTCCGCCGATCTCGCCGCGACTTGCACGGCCGGGCGGCGCGGCGAGGTGTGTGATGATCGGTTTTGAGCGAAAGGGCGCAGGGGTCGTTATCCGCCTGGACCAGCCGCAGCGGATGAACGCCCTGACCGAACCCATGGTCGAGGCGCTGGCGGCCGCCGTCGACGCCGCCGTCGTTTCGGGAGCCCGGGCGCTGATGATCACCGGAGCGGGCCGGGCCTTCTGCGCCGGCGGCACGCTGTCCGAGCCGCTGCCCGATGACGCCGGGGCCATTCTCGAAAGCCACATCAACCCCTTGCTGCTCCAGCTGGCGGACCTGCCGATTCCCGTGATCGCGGCGGTGAACGGTCCGGCGATCGGGGCAGGGGCGTCCATCGCCCTGGCCGCCGACATGATCCTCATGTCGCGTTCGGCCTTTCTCGCCTACGCCTTCGCCCAGGTGGGTCTGGCGCCGGACGGAGGGGCGAGCTGGCTGCTGCCGCGCACCCTGGGCTGGCATCGGGCCATGGGACTGATGATGACCGGCGCGCGCATCAGCGCCGAACAGGCGGTCGACTGGGGCCTGGCCTGGAAGGCCGTGGAGGCCGAGGCCCTGGCGGGAGAGGCTGAAAGCCTGCTGGAGCAACTGGCGAGCGGCCCGACCCTGGCCTACGCCGCCGTGCGTCGCACCGCCCGTGCGGCGCTGGATCTCGATTTCACCCAAGCTCTGGCGGCTGAACGCGAGGCGCAGAAACAGGCCGGCCGCACCGCCGATTTCCACGAAGGCGCCGCCGCCTTCATCGCCCGCCGCCCAGCCAGCTTCTCGGGCCGCTGAAGGAGATGGCGATGACCGCGCCCCGAACCCTGCTGGACAAGATCTACGACCGGCACCAGGTCGCCGACCTCGGCGGCGGCGACATGCTGATGTATGTCGACTTCCACCTGGTCCACGAAGTCACCAGCCCCCAGGCCTTCGAAGGCCTGCGTCAGCGCGGCATCGGCGTTCATGCGCCGGGGCGAACCCTGACCGTGGCCGACCACAATGTGCCGACCCTGAACCGGGCGGCCGGAATCCTCGACCCCGAAAGCCGGGCGCAGATCGAGCAGTTGCAGACGAACGCCGCCGAGTTCGGCCTGCCGTGGATTCCGCTGGACAGCGTCGATCAGGGCATCGTCCACGTCGTCGGGCCGGAGCAGGGGCTGACCCTGCCGGGCATGACCATCGTCTGCGGCGACAGCCACACCGCCACCCACGGGGCCTTCGGCGCCCTGGCCTTCGGCATCGGCACCTCCGAGGTCGAACATGTGCTGGCGACCCAGACCCTGGTCCAGAAGCGCGCCAGGTCGATGCTGATCGAGGTGGAGGGGGCGCTCGGATTCGGGGTCACGCCCAAGGATCTGATCCTGGCCATCATCGGCCAGATCGGCGCCAACGGGGCGACCGGCTACATCATCGAATACGCCGGCCAGGCGATCCGCGACCTGGACATGGCCGGGCGGATGACCGTCTGCAACATGTCGATCGAGGCGGGCGCGCGCGCCGGCCTGATCGCGCCGGACGAGACGACCTTCGCCTGGCTGCGCGGCCGCCCCCATGCACCACGAGGCGCCGCCTTTGACGCCGCCGTCGCCGACTGGCGGACCCTGGCCGGCGATCCGGGCGCGACCTATGACAAGACGGTGCGCATCGACGCCGCCGCCGTCGAGCCCATGGTGACGTGGGGCTCCAGTCCCGAGGCGGTGACGACCATCGGCGGCCGCACGCCTGACGTGGCGGCGATCAAGGATGCGGGGCGGCGCGCCCAGATCGAGCAGATGCTGGCCTATATGGGCCTGGCGTCGGAACAGCCGCTGGATGGCCTGGCCATCGACACGGTCTTCATCGGCAGTTGCACCAACGGCCGGCTGGAGGATCTGCGCGCCGCCGCCGCCGTCGCGCGCGGCCGTCATGTCGCCGAGGGCGTGCGGGCCCTGGTCGTGCCGGGGTCCGGTCACGTCAAGGCGGCGGCCGAGGCCGAGGGGCTGGATCGGGTGTTCATCGACGCAGGCTTCGAGTGGCGCGAGCCGGGCTGCTCCATGTGCCTGGGCATGAACCCGGACCGGCTGTCGCCGGGCGAGCGTTGCGCCTCGACCTCCAACCGCAATTTCGAGGGCCGTCAGGGACCGGGCGGCCGCACCCATCTGGTGTCGCCGTCGATGGCCGCCGCTGCGGCCGTGGCGGGACGACTGGTCGATGTCCGGAGCCTTGTCTGATGCAGCCTTTCGTCACCCTGGACGCCGTCGCTGCGGCCTTGCCCATCGCCAATATCGACACCGATAAGCTGGTCCCCGGCCGCTTTCTGAAGGGCGTGACGCGGGCCGGGCTGGGGCGCATCCTGCTGCATCCCTTGCGGTTCGATGCGGATGATCGGCTGCGTTCGGACTTCGTTCTGAATCAGTCGCCGTGGGACCGGGCGGGGGTGCTGATCGCCCTCGATAATTTCGGCTGCGGCTCCAGCCGCGAACACGCGCCCTGGGCCTTGGCGGATTTCGGCATCCGCTGCGTCATCGCCCCCAGCTTCGCCGACATCTTCCGCAACAACTGCCTGAAGAACGGCATCCTGCCGCTGATCCTGCCCGAGGCCGACTGCCTGGCGCTGATGGACCTGGCGCGCGATCCGGCGACGGCGCTTTTCAGCATCAGCCTGCCGGATCAGACGGTGACGGCGGGCGGGCGCGTCTGGTCGTTCGACATCGGCGCGGCCGACAAGGTCAAGCTGCTGGAAGGCAAGGACGAGATCGATGTCGCCCTGGCGCGGATGGCTGAGATCGAGCGCTTTGAGGCGGGCATCGGCTATGCGGCGCCGCATCTGGGCGCTGTCTAGACCTATCCGTCGGACCGGCGCTGCGACGGGTCCGACGGGGGCTCGGGGAGAGTGTCAGACGCCGAGCCAGCGTTGAAGGACATCCGCCGTGTCCTGACCGACCTCCAGCGGGGCGGGGCGGCGCACGGAACCCGGCGTGGCCGACAGCTTGGGGAAGACGCCCTGCATCGGCACCTTGCCCAGGACCGGGTCCTCGACCTCGATGATGGCCTGACGCGCCGCGAAATGCGGATCGGCCATCATGTCCTCGGCGTCGAAGACGCGGCCGGCCGGAACGGCGTGTTCGATCATCAGGTCTTCCAGGGCCTGCACCGTCAGAGTCGCGGTCCACTCGCCGATCAGGGCGTCCAGCTCGCTCTGATGCTCGCCGCGCGCCAGATGGGTGGCGTAGCGGGCGTCGGTCGCCAGTTCAGGGCGGCCCATGGCGTCGCACAGGCGGGCGAAGACCGCGTCCTGATTGGCGCCGATCAGATACTCGCCGTCGGCGCAGGGATAGACGTTCGACGGCGCGATCTTGGGCAGGACCGAGCCGGTGCGCGTGCGTTTGTGCCCGTTGACGGCGTATTCCGGGATCATGCTCTCCATGACCTGCAGCACGCTTTCGTACAGGGAGCTGTCGACCACCTGCCCCTGGCCGGTGCGCTCGCGGTGCTGCAGCGCCGCCAGGGCGCCCATGCAGCCGTAGGTGGCGGCCAGGGTGTCGCCGATCGACACCCCCATGCGCGACGGGGCGCGATCCGGTTCGCCGACGATGCCGCGCCAGCCGCCCATGGCCTCACCGATGCCGCCGAAGCCGGCGCGCGAGGAATAGGGGCCGGACTGGCCATAGCCGGAGACCCGCACCACGATCAGGCGCGGGTTGGCCTTCATCAGATCGGCCGGGGCCAGGCCCCATTTCTCCAGCGTGCCGGGGCGGAAGTTCTCGATCAGGATATCGGCCTGGGCGATCAGGTCGCGCGCCGTCTGCTGGCCCTCGGCCGCACGCAGGTCGACCGCGACGGAGTATTTGTTGCGCGCGATGACGCGCCACCAGGTCGGCGTCTCCCCCTGGCCCCAGTGCCGCATCGGGTCGCCGACGCCCGGCGCTTCCAGCTTGATCACCTCAGCGCCCATGTCGCCCAGCAACTGGCCGCAGAAGGGACCGGCGATCAGTTGGCCCATCTCGACGACCTTCAACCCGTGCAGAGGGCCGTTCACCGGTTGGCTGGTCACGAGGGCATTCTCCATAACGTCAAATAATCTTACAATCACTGGCGAGGTGACGATCGAAAGTCAACGGCGGCTCCAGGGCTTGTGATTGCCAAATAAATTGACAAAACTCTTCGCCTGATCAGCGAGAGCCAGATCAGCGAAAGATCGGCTGCAGCCGACGCATCGGGAGACATCATGCTGCTTCATATCGTGGCCAGCCCGAAGGGGGAAAGGTCGGCGTCGCGGTCGCTGGCGGATCGCTTCATCGCGACCTGGCGGGAACAGAACCCGGATGAAGAGATCGACACCCTGGCCCTGTTCGAAGAGGACCTGCCGCGCTTCGAGGCCGAGCACGCCTTTCGCAAGTTCGCGCCCATCTTCGGCGAGGAGGTCTCGTCGGAGGCCGAAGACGCCTGGCGGATCGTCACCGACGCCGTGGCGCGGCTGGATCGCGCCGACCGCATCCTGCTGTCCTGCCCCATGTGGAACTACAGCATTCCCTGGGCGCTGAAGCTCTACCTCGACATCATCGTCCAGCCGCGCGTGACCTTCGGCTACAAGGCCGACGAGATGCGTCATGTCGGCCTGCTGCGAAACCGGCCCATGCAGATGATCCTGACGCGGTCGTCGACGATGGCTGGCGACTATGTCGACTTCCAACTGCCCTATCTGAAGCATATCTTCGAGACCATCGGCATCCGTGACATCCGCGCCCTGGTCGTTCCCGCGACGACCCGGCCGGGGGCGGAGGCGCGCGAGGCCTACGTCCGCAGCTTCGACATCCAGGCGGACGACGCCGCCCGCGCTTTCTGAGCCACATCATGCACCCCAGCCATTTCGCCGCCGCCACGCCCGACAAACCCGCCGTCATCATGGCGGGGACGGGAGCCGTCACGACCTTCTGTCAGATGGAGGACGCCTCCAACCGGGCGGCGCATCTGCTGCGATCGCTGGGGCTCCGGCCCGGCGACGCCGTGGCCGTCTGTCTCGGCAATACGCCGGACTATTTCGCTCTGGCCTGGGCGGCGCAGCGGTCGGGACTCTACTTCGTCGCCCTGTCGTCCCGCCTGACTCTGGCCGAGATCGACTACATCGCCCGCGACTGCGGGGCCAAGGTGCTGATCGCCGGCGCCGACCTGCCGAACACCGCCGCGTTGCCGACCAGCCTGTCCGATCTGGTGCTGTTCTCGCTGGGCGGGGCCGTGCCCGGCTATCGTGCCTGGGAGGAGGCGGTAGCGGATCAACCCGTCACGCGCATCGCCGATGAGACGGCGGGCGGCGAGATGCTCTATTCCTCGGGCACGACGGGACGGCCCAAGGGCATCCGGCCGGAATTGCCCGTCGACGGCGACATCACCGCCATGCCGATGACGACCGTGGTCGCCAAGACCCGTTTCGCCGTCGATGAGGCCAGCGTCTATCTGTGCCCGGCGCCGCTGTATCACGCCGCGCCTCTGCGCTGGTCGATGGCGGTCCAGCACCTGGGCGGCACGGTCGTGCTGATGGAGAAGTTCGACGCCGAACTGGCCCTGGCCGCCATCGACCGGCATGGGGTGACGCATAGTCAGTGGGTGCCGACCCACTTCATCCGCATCCTGAAGCTGCCTGCCGAAGTGCGCGCCAAATACGACGTCTCGACGCTGAAGCTGGCCATCCACGCCTCGGCCCCATGCCCTGTGCCGGTCAAGCAGGCGATGATCGACTGGTTCGGCCCGATCCTGGTGGAATACTACGCCGGGACCGAAGGCAACGGCATGACCATCATCAACTCGCAGGAGTGGCTGAAGAAGCCTGGTTCTGTGGGCAAGGCGAACTTCTGCGTCGTCCATATCTGCGACGACGAGGGGAATGAACTGCCGCCCGGCGAGGTCGGCAATATCTATTTCGAGGGCGACCACCCGTTCGAATACCACAATGACCCGGACAAGACGGCCACCGCCTATGACGCGCGCGGCTGGACGACCCTGGGCGACGTAGGGCGGCTGGACGAGGACGGCTATCTGTTTCTGACCGACCGCAAGAGCTTCATGATTATCTCGGGCGGGGTGAACATCTATCCGCAGGAGATCGAGAACCTGCTGATCCAGCATCCCAGGGTGGCCGACGCCGCCGTCATCGGCGCGCCTTGTCCCGAGATGGGCGAACGGGTGGTGGCGGTGATCCAGCCCGCCGACTGGGCGGACGCCACGCCTGAGTTCGCCGCCGAGCTGTCGGCCTGGGCGCGCCAGTCGCTGTCGGGCGTCAAGCTGCCGCGTCAGTTCGACTTCATGAAGGAATTGCCACGGCATGACACGGGCAAGCTCTACAAACGCTTGATCCGGGACGAATACTGGAAGGGCGCGACGTCAGGCTGACGGGCGGCGCCGTCCTCTCCCTAAACTCACGGAGGCTGGTCTTGATCGATCTGCACGGCTGCGACACGCCCAACGGGCACAAGGTGGCGATCATGCTCGCCGAGACGGGGCTTCAGCACCGCGTCATCAAATACAACCTGTTCGAAGGGCGGCACCTGACGCCGGAGTTCGGCGCCATCAACCCCAACCGTCGCCTGCCGGCCATCGTTGATCACGCCCCCATGGGCGGCGGCGAGTCGCTGGCCCTGTTCGAGTCGGGCGCCATCCTTTTGTATCTCGCGGAGAAGTCCGGGCGCTTTCTGCCAGACGCCCCGCGCCGACGGCATACGGCGGTCACCTGGTTGATGTGGCAGATGGCCAGCTTGGGGCCGCAGCATGGCCAGGCGCACCACTTCCTGCGCTATTGCCCCGAGCCGGACGCCTATCCGGTCCAGCGTTACACGCGCGAGGCGCGACGCCTGTTCGACGTGCTGGAGACCCGGCTGACGCAGGCGGACTATCTGGCCGAGGAATATTCGATCGCCGACATGGCCTGCTGGCCCTGGGTGCGCGCCAGCCGCGCCATCGACATGGACATCGCCGAATGGCCCCGTCTCAAGGCCTGGTTCGACCGGGTCGGCGCCCGTGACGCCGTGAAAACCGCGGGCGCGGTCGCCGCCGATCATCCCGCCGCGGCGCGTCACATGACGCTGACGGCCGAGCAGTGGTCGGTGTTGTTCGGCGACAGGATGTTGTCGGCGGTGCGTGAAGACTCCGCCATGTCCTGAACCGGTTCCCGGCGCTTGAAGACGCCCCCCCCCCCCCCCCCCCCCCCCCCCCCCCCGCGGGGGGGTGGGGGCGGGGGGGGGCGCCGGCGCGCGCGCCCCGCCGGCCC
>NZ_JBSHDX010000002.1:136257-517124 GCF_053616535.1 Brevundimonas sp. NPDC055812
CACCACCCCCGGCGACACAAGCGCACCCGGCCCCCCCCGCCGCACCCCCCCCCACCCCCCGCCCGGGTCCGACGGGGAGGGGGTAGTGCTTAGGCCGGATAGGCCGGAGCCTCAGACCGCCTCCGCCTCGGCGCGGTCGTTGTCCTGCACGGCGGCGATGATGGCCTTGCGGGCCAGCAGCAGCAGGCAGATCCCGATCGTCAGCGACAGGGCCGTCACCAGGGCCAGGGCCTTGCCCAGGCTGGTGGGGCCGTCGAACAGGTGCTCGCTGACGAAGCCGGTGAGCAGCGGGCCCAGACCCATGCCGGCCATGTTGGCCACCAGCAGATAGATGGCGGTCATTCGCCCGCGCATGGTGGCGGGCGTCAGGATCTGCAGCGTGCCAGCCTGCAGCCCGCCGATGGTCGAGACCGTGGCCATGCCCGCGGCCGCCAGGATCAGGGCGACGGTCGTATCGCTGACCAGATAGGCGCCGATCATCAGGGGGAACTGGATGATGGCCGAGGCCACGACCACACGCACCGGGGCGTCCGGATGGCCGCGCTTGGCCGATCGGTCGGAGAGCAGGCCGCCGACCGCCAGGCCGATGGTGCCGAACAGGCCGATGATGACGCCGAAAGCCAGGCCGAGTTGGGCCGGGCTCATGCCATGGGCGCGGGCGAAGTGGACGGGCGCCCACAGCATGGCGCCGTAGGCGGCGATGACGATGATGGAGTAGCCGATGACCACCGCGCCGAAAGCGGCCTTGTGCCTCATCGCCAGGGCCCACAGGGCGCTCAGCGGCGGAGCCTTGGCGGCGCCCTGACGGCGCGGCGCCTCCCGCACGGTCAGCAGCATGACGACGGCCAGGGGAACGCCCAGCAGGCCCACGGCGACGAAGGCCAGGCGCCAGCCTGTCAGTTCGCCCCAGGGCATGGGGATGACCGTGGCCATCGCCCAGGCGACCAGCACGCCCCCGAACAGCATGGCCGCGCCTCCGCCCAGCGAGACCCCCATGTTGTAGAGGCTGACGGCGAAGCCCAGCTTTCGCTTCTCGAAGCGGTCGGCGATGGTGGAATAGGCGGCGGGAGACAGGGTGGCTTCGCCGATGCCCACCATGGCGCGGGCGGCCAGAAGGCTGAGAAAGCCGCCGGCGAAGCCGCTGAGGGCGGTGGCCGCGCTCCAGCCTAGGACGCCGCCGACCATCAAGTTCCGACGGTTGCCGTTGTCGGCGATCGAGCCGAACGGCACGCCCATGATCGAATACAGCAGCACGAAGCCGAAACCGACCAGCAGGCCGACCTGGGTGTCGCCCAAGCCCAGTTCGCTGCGGATCGGGTCGATCATCAGGCTGATCAGCACCCGGTCCATGAAGGACAGCATGTAGGCGACCATCAGCACGAGGACGACATAGATGGCGTAACGCGGACGCGCGGAGACGGCGGGCGACGTGGCGGAAGGGGGCGGGGCGGTGGTCATCCGCGAACTCCTGGATACTGGGGCGGGAAGGGGGGCGGGCGCATCAGGCGGCGGCCGCGTCGGCCTGGGCGCGCCAGGCGATAAGCGGGGCTGAGTCGAAATACTCCTCCAGCCGGATGATGCGGTCGTCTTGAATCTGGCAGACCAGAACGGCGGGCAGGATGAGAACCGGTCCCGCCTTGTGCGTGGCGTGCAGCACGTGCTGCTGCACATAACCGCCTGGGCGGTTCGGGCCGCCGGGCAGGATACGGACGCGGCGGTCCTCATAACGACGCTCTGAAGTCTTGGCGACGAAGGCGGCGAGGACGGCCAGATTGGCCTCGCGGTTCACAGCGACGCCTGCGGTGTTCAGCCAGACTTCGGCTTCGGAATGATAGCAGGCCTTCACCGCCTCGATATCGCCGGCCCGGATGGCCGCGATGAAACGATCGGCCAGGGCGAGGATGCGGTCATCGTCGGGTGCGGTCATCGGGGGCGGCTCCAGGTCAGACGATCGGGTGGCTGATCGGCAGGCCGAAATGGCGCCGCCCGACCTGTTCGCGGGCGATGTCCCAGTCCCAGAAGGCGTGGGAGGCGACCGTCGCCAGATCTCTCCAGAAACGCTGGATCGGCTGGTCGTGATGATAGTTGGATGAGCCGGCGCCGGCCATCATCGCCTGCATGACCTCCCGACCCGTGCGCGCCAGATAGGCGGCCGATCCCTTGAGGGCGATCCGATCCTCGGTCGTGAATCCGGTCTGCACCAGGGCCTCGGTGCGGTCGATGTGGGCGCGGCCCAGAACATCGACGGCGCGCGTCGCGATCTGCATCTCGCCCATGACGATGTGGGCGTGCTGCTGATCCTTGACCACGTCGCCCGAGAAGTTGCGCACGCGCCGGTCGACGATTGCTTCAAAGGCGCTCAGGGCGCCTTTCAGCCCGCCGGTCAGCACCGGAACGATCGTCGTGTAGGACATGGGCACCAGGGGGATGGCGTACAAAGGATTGTCGTAAAGCGCCGTGCCGTCCGTCGCCCCCTTGCGCAGGGCGACGCCGTCGATGGAGCGGTGGTCGGGCACGAAGACGTTTTCGGCGACGATGTCGTTGGAGCCCGTCCCGGCCATGCCCGTGAAGCGCCAGGTGTCCACGACGGTGACGTCCGCGACCGGCATGACGAAGCTGCGCGGCGTCTTCTCATGCGTCATGCCCGAAACCATGACCCAGTCGGCGTGCATCACGCCCGAACCCCAGGGCGCGCGGCCGGAGATGATCCAGCCGCCCTCGACGGGCTCGGCCTTCATGGTCGGAGCGGTGGCGGCCGGCAGCAGGACGAAGCCGCGCGGACCGAACAACTCATCCTGCGCCTGGGGCGTCAGCTTGGCGGCGTAAAGGTTGTGGCCGATGTAGAAGGAGGCGATCCAGGCGGTCGAGATGCAGCCCTGCGCCAGGACGTCGACGACTTCATAAACCGTCTTCAGATCGGATTCGGCGCCGCCCCAGCGCTTGGGGACCAGCATCTGCACAATGCCTGCATCGATCAGGTCGCGAATGGTGTCGTCGTGCGGACGGCGCAGGGCCTCGGTCTCGGCCGCGCGGGCCTTGAGCGTGGGCAGCAGATCGTGCGCCCGTCCGATCAGTTCGGAGGAGGAAGTCATGGCGGCTCGAAGGACGAAGTTGAGGTCGAAGGGGCCGACGCCTTGGCGATGTCGGCCCCCGATGATCAGAACGTCAGGCTGAGATCGACACCGATCTCGCGCGGCGGCTGATAGACTCGCGAGGCCAGCAGGTTGCCGACGCCGAAGGTGTTGTTGATCACCAGTTCGTCCGTCAGGTTCTTGCCCCACAGGCTGACGCGCCAGCGGCCGTCCGGCAGTTCCAGCGACAGGCTGCCGTCCACCACGGTGTTCGACTGACGCATGGTCAGATCCGTCGTGGCGTTCAGGGTGCTGAAGCTGGTGTACATGTCTGTCATGTGCCGCACGCTGGCCTGGGCCGTGACCCGACCGAAGTCGAAGTCGTCCTTGTAGTTGAAGGTGACGCTGTTGCTCCATTTGGGAGCGTAGGGCATCGGCAGATAGGTGCGGTCGATGACGCCCAGACCGTCGCCCAGATCGGCCATGAACTCGTCATAGCTGGCGTCCAGATAGCCGACGCTGGCCGAGACGGTGAAGACGTCGGTCAGCAGCGCCGTGGCCTCGGCCTCGAAGCCCGAGATGGTGGCCGCGCCCACATTGGCGACCAGCGTCTGGTTGATCAGCGTGCCGGGGATCAACTGCTGCACGCTTTGCTGCATGTCCTGGTAGTCGCTGGTGAAGACGGCGGCGTTCAGGCGCAGACGGCGGTTGAACAGGTCGCTCTTCACGCCGACTTCGTAGGAGTCGACCGTTTCGGAGTCATAGGGACCGACCGCCAGGAAGGACCCGGCGCGACCGTTGAAGCCCCCGGCGCGGAAGCCGCGCGAATACTGGGCGTAGGTCATCAGGGTGTCCGACCACTTGTAGCTGACCCCGACCTTGGGCGAGAAATCGTCGAAACTGGCTTCGAACGTCTCCGCGTTCGGATAGAACAGCGGCTGGGTGGTGAAGGTCTTCTCTTCCTTGCTGTAGCGGCCGCCGGCCGTCACGGTCAGGCCGGGCAGAACCTCATAGTCGGCCTGGCCGAACACCGCCCAGGAATCGGCCTTCTGCTGAGTGTAGATGGTCGATCCGGCGGTCGGCGAACCGAACACCGTGCCGAACTGACCCGTGGCGATGTCGTATTCCTGGGTCATGTAATAGGCGCCGACCACATAGGTCAGGGGGCCGTCGGTGTTGGACGCGAGGCGCAGTTCCTGGCTGAACTGGTCGTGCGTCTCGTCGCGGTGGACGGTCATGAACGGCGTAGGCGTGCCGTCGAAGTCGCTCAGCACCTCGGTGTCGGTCTTGCGGTAGCCGGTGATGGAGGTCAGCTTGACCGGGCCGAGGTCCCAGTTGGCGTTCAGGGTGACGCCCAGGGCCTCCAGGTCCGAGAAGATGTCGTCGCCGACGTGGCTGAGGAAGGGATCGCCGTCCGTATCGGCCGGCTCGCCGAACCCCGGCAGGACCATGGACGGCAGGCTGGCGTTCTCGAACGCCGTGCCGGTGCCCTTGTCCTTGGTGTAGTCGACGATCAGAGTGGCGTCGAAGCTCGCCGTCGGGGTCCACAACAGGGCGCCGCGCATCGAGGTGACGTCCTGGGCGCCCATGTCGCGGCCGTCGTAATTCTTGATGTAGCCGTCGTAGGTCTTGGTCAGGAACGAGAATTTCCCGGCCAGTTGATCCTCGATCAGGGCGCCTTCCACGCCGGCGCGCAGTTCCTGGCGGCCGTTGGAGCCGAACGTCGCCTGGGCGCGGGCGCCGAAGTCGAAGGAGGGGCGTCGCGACTGGACGCTGACCACGCCGCCGATGGTGTTGCGGCCGTATAGGGTTCCCTGCGGCCCGCGCAGTATGGTCACGCCGCCGATGTCGAAGAAGTCCTGCACCGCGCCGACGTTGCGCGACAGATAGACGCCGTCCAGCTCCACGCCGACCGACGGCTCGAAGCTGGATTCGACGTCGGCGTAGCCGAGGCCGCGGATGTAGAAGGCGCTGGCGAAGGGATAGGCGCCGACCGGGGCCAGGACCACGTTGGGCACCTTGCCGTCCAGGTTCAGCAGGCTCTCGACCTTGCCGTCCTCAAGCGATTCCATGCTGAAGGCGCTGACCGCCAGGGGCACGTCCTGCAGCCGTTGTTCCCGGCGTTGGGCGGTGACGACGATGTCTTCCACCGCGGCGGCGGGACCTTCCGAACCCGCCGTCTCCTGAGCCATGACGGGCGACGCGCCGATGGCGGCCAAGGCCGCGCCGCAATACAGCCAGCGTGAGAATTTCATTCCATCCCTCTCCTTGTTCTCGTTCTGAATGCGAGACAGAGGGATTGGCGCAGCAGTTTTCTATGTTGTCAAATTTACTAACGTTCTTTGTCAGTTTAATTGACTGTTTTGGTGGTGCGGCCGCGCCTGCCGAGGCGCCGCCTGGGACCGCCTTTGCGCCGCCCCAGGCGAGACCCGTCAGTAGGTGTAGGTCAAATCGACGCCCCACATTCTGGGTTCGGTGATGTTCACGAACGGAGTGCCCAAGGTGGTGGCGGTGATGTTGTTCACGCCCGTCACATACTGGTTGTCGAACAGGTTGTTGACGTAGAAACCGACCTGATAGCGCTCGTTTGAGTTGCGCCAGTAGAGACGAACGTCCGTTCGGTTCTGCGCCTCGGATGGATCGAACCAGGGGGTCTGAAGGCAAGAGCCCTGGCCCGTGGACGTCTTGTTGCACCGGCCTTCGCCGCGATAGGCGTGGATCAGCTGCATGTCGAGCGAGCCGGCGGCGCCGAGGTCCCGCCGATAGGAGGCGCCCGCCGCCGCCGACCACAGCGGCTCGCCGGTCGGCTGCCCGGCCAGATCGCCGTCGTCGGTCATCTTTCGCTTGTAGGTGGCGTCGATGTACTGGGCGTTGGCGAACAGGTTCAGACCGTCCAGGGGCTGGACGTCCAGCTGCATGTCGACGCCCCAGGCGGTGTCGTCGCTGGTCTCGACCAGATACTGCGGCACGCTGGACCCCGCCGGGGTGACCAGCCGGATCGACTGCTTGCCGTCGTAGTCATACTGGAAGGCCGAGATGTTGAGGCGGGCGTTGGGGCCCAGGCTGCTCTTCAGCCCGATCTCGAAATTCTGGACATCCTCATTGTCGAAACGCGAGGCGACCTCGACGCTGTTGAAGCCCCCGGCCTTGTAGCCCTTGGCGTAGGAGAAGAAGACCATGGCGTTGTCGGTCAGGTGATAGTCGGCGACGAAGCGCGGGCTGAGGTCGGACCAGGAATCGGACAGCTTGCAGGCCACGCCTTCCTGCACGGTGACGCCGTTGTCGCACTCGACCCCGGCCAGGCCGGACAGGTCGAAGACGAAGTCGGAATACAGATAGCCCAGCGCCGGTCCCATATAGGTATCCAGCACGAAGTTGATCGTGGGGTCGTTGAGCACGGCGTCCAGTTCGGGCGCGACGCGCGGGCCGTTCAGCCACTGGAACGTCTTCTTGTCGCGGGTATAGCGCAGGCCGAACGTAAGGTTCAGGCGGTCGTTGGCGGCCCAGATGACGTCGGCGAAGAGGGCGGTCGCGTCGAAATCACCCTCGTTGATCATGTCCTCCTGCCAACTGTGGCCCAGCGTGCTGGCGGGGATGCCGGCCATGTCCAGAATCATGTCGGCCAGCGTGAACAGCGGCTGCCCGGCCGCATTGGTCAGGATGGTGTTGATGCTGTCGGTGGTGGCGTAGGTGTCGCTGCGCTGTTCGGCGTGTTCGCTGTAGTAGCTGGCGCCGGCGATCCAGTTGAACGCGCCGTGTTCGCCGGCGAAACGGAATTCCTGGTACCAGGACCGGTTCTTTTCGCGGTTGTTGGTGTCGAAATACAGGTCCGGCCGGTTGGTGCCGTCCTCGTCCTCGCGGTTCTCGGTGCTGAAGCGGCGGGCCGAGGTCAGGGAGGTGAAGTCGATGTCGCCGAAGGCGTGGGTGATGGTCAGCGTGCCTTCGTCCAGGCGACGCGTCTCGTGATTGTCGATGACGTCGTTGCGGATCTTGGCCTTGAACGGATCGAGGTAATCCGCCGGATCGGGCGGGAAGGCCGGCAGGCCGGGCGCTGCGGGCAGGGGGGCGACGCCGATCGCCGGGCGAGCGTCCTGATCGATTTCGTCATGGGTCCAGCTGAGGATCATCTGCGTCTGGGGGCCGACGTCCCAGCGCAGGGCCGCGCGGGCGGCCCAATTGTCCTCGCGGTCATAGTCCTGGCCGGTGACGTCATCGATGAGCCAGCCGTCGCGACGGTTCACCAGCGCATTGACCCGCAGCGCCAGGACGTCGTTGATCGGCAGGTTGACCAGGCCCTCGAAGCGGCGCTTGTCGTAATCGCCCAGCCGGACGCCGAGGCGCGCCTCGAATTCGTCGCTGGGCTTGTTGGTGGTGATGGACACGGCGCCCGCGGCGCTGTTGCGGCCGAACAGGGTGCCCTGCGGCCCTTTCAGCACCTCGATCCGGGCGACGTCGCTGAACGCCAGCAGGCCGGCGCCCGAGCGCGCCGCATAGACGCCGTCGACATAGACGCCCACCGCCGGGTCGGTGCCGACGCCGAAGTCCGACGTCGAGACCCCGCGAATGCTGTAGTTCGCCTGCGTCGGGCTGGTGTTCGATACGGACAGGCCGGGCACGAAGGCCGAGATGTCGCCCATATCGTCCGCCGCCAGCGACTCCAGGGTCCTGGCCGTGACGACGCTGACGGTGATCGGGACTTCCTGCAGGCTTTGTTCGCGCCGTTGCGCGGTGACGACGACGTCATCAAGCGTCGTGGCCTCCTGCGCCCTGACATCCTGCGCCCTGACATCCTGCGCTCTGGCCTCCTGCGCTCTGGCCAGACCCGACGTCGCCAGGGCGGCGAGCGCCACGCTCCCCGCAAGCGTCGCCTTCAGACAGTGCTCCATCCTGATCATCGCAGCCCCTCCCAAAGCCCCGTTTTCTCAAACTTTACGAAACAGAATATTATTCCGTTTGACAAGGGGCTGCGCGCCGATGTGGCTTACAGAAAGGCGTCCAGTCGTGTTAGACGGCCTGCGGATTGGAATGGAGGGCGGCAGTGACCTCGCGCGCGTCGCAAGAAATCATCACCACGCTGGAACGGCGCACCGCGCCGATGCAGCAACGTGCGCGCGATCGGATCACTCGCGTGTTGGCGGCGACCGAGAAGCTCCTGGCCTCGACCTCCGTCGATACGATCACCACCAGCGCCATTGCGGCTGAAGCCAATGTGCCGGTCAGTTCGATCTATCGCTATTTCCCGAACGTCTTCGCCATCTACAAGGAGTTGTTCGAGACTCTGGTGGCGCAACTGCACGCTCGCATCGCCGAGATCATGGAGAACCCTCGGTTCACGTCGTGGCGCGAGCGCCATCTGCAGGTCATGCTGGCCCTGCGCAAGACGTTGGACGAGGACCCCGCCTATCGCCCCCTGTTCCATCTGATGCTGACGACGCGCGAACTGCGCATCGTCAAGGAACAGGCCAACGCCCAGATCGCGGCCTATCTGGCGGCGCGATGGGAGCAGGGGCTGGACGGCTTCCATGACGGCGCGCCCCTGGCCGTCGCCCGCATGGCGACTGAAATCTTCACCTCGTTCGAAACCCTGACCAGCGGCGAGGCCCAGTCGGAATGGACCGACCGCCTGTTCGAAGAGGCGACCGTGGCGCTGGAGCGCTATCTCTCGGCCTATCTGCAGGACTGATCCGGGCCGACGGCTCAGGCCAGGCGCCGGAACAGGGCCAGCTTGCCCTTGGTGAAGGGCGGATAGCGGATGCTGGCGTCCAGGGCGAAGCCGCGCCTCAACACGGCGCGCCGGTGGCTGAAGGCCTCGAAGCTGTAGCGTCCGTGGTAGGCGCCCATGCCGCTGGCCCCCACGCCGCCGAACGGCAGGTTCGGATTGGCCATGAAGATCACGGCGTCGTTGACGGTCGCCGAGCCGGATCGCGTCGAGGCGATGATCCGGTCAGCCGTCGTCTTGTTCCGGGTGAAGGCGTAGAGCGCCAGCGCGGGCGCGCGGGCGTTGATGGCCGCCAGGGGTTCGTCCAGCGTCTGATAGGGCAGGACCGGCAGGATCGGGCCGAAGATCTCCTCGGCCATCACTGGCGCATCGGCCGCGACATCCGTCAGGATGGTGGGCGCGACATAGCAGCCGTCGACATCGGCCTGGCCGCCCGTAACGGCGCGGCCGTCGGCCAGCAGCCTCTGCAGGCGCGCGGCGTGGCGCGGATTGATGATGCGGCCGTAGTCGGGGCTTTGCCGAGGGTCGAGGCCGAACATGGTCGTGACCGCGTGCTTCAGTTCGTCCAACAGCCGGGCCTCGACCGAGGCGGCGACATAGACGTGATCCGGCGCCACGCAGATCTGGCCTGCGTTCAGGAAGCGGCCCCAGACAATGCGCCGGGCGGCTACCGCCAGGTCGGCGGTTTCATCGACGATGCAGGGGTTCTGGCCGCCCAGCTCCAGCACGACCGGGGTCAGATGACGGGCCGCCGCCGCCATCACGATCCGGCCGACCCGTTCGCCGCCGGTGTAGAAGATCAGGTCGAACCGCTGGTCCAGCAGGGCCTTGGAGACGGCCGCGTCCCCTTCGACCACGGCGAAGGCGCGCGGGTCCAGATAGCGTTCGACCAGTCGTTTCAGCAGGGCCGAGGACTGGACCGCCATCTCCGAAGGCTTGATGACGGCGCAATTGCCCGCCGCGATGGCGCCGACCAGGGGGGCCAGAACCAGCTGGAAGGGATAGTTCCACGCCCCGATGATCAGGGTCACGCCGTAGGGCGCCGACTCGATGAAGCTCTTTCCGGGCTGGATCGCCAGGGGGGTGCTGGTCCGCTGGGGGCGGATCCAGCGGGCGACCTGTTTGCGCGCGAGCGCCGCCTCGCTGGAGACCAGATCGATCTCGGCGGTGCAGGCCTCGGCGAACGGCTTGCCCAGATCAGCCTTCAGCGCAGAGGCGATCTCCGCCTCGTTCTCGACCATCATCCGTTCGAGGGCGGCGAGCTGGGCGCGACGCCAGGCCAGGTCGCGCGTCAGGCCGCTGTCGAAGGCCGCGCGCTGGCGCTCCATGATCGCGGCGATCTGAGGGTCAGGGGTCTGGGCCGCGTCTAACGACATGATCCCTCCAATGAATCGATCCAGGACCGGATCAGGGCCACGCCTTCGTCATGGCGGGTCGAGCGGCCGATCTCGGGCATCATGACGGCCGGATGGGTCGAGCCCATGCGGTAGGCGATGATGGATTCGTCCGCCTTGCCTGGCACGATGTCGAAGCGCAGGTTCCCCGTGCCCGCGCCCGCCGCGACGGGCAGTTTGCACAGGCCGGCGGACCCTGACAGCGGCGAGGCCGCGTCCAGGTAGAGCCCTGAGGTGGCGGCGGCCCCCTTGGGGTTGTGGCAATGGCCGCAGTTGACGTCGAGATAGGCCCTGGCGCGCGCCTCGGTCGGCGCGGCGGCGTCCGTCCAGGACACCTGAAGCGGCGCCTGACCCGGATCGGCGACGCCCTTCAGATAGCCCATGGCGGTGAGGCGGCTCAGCTGGTTCTCCGACCCGTCCGAATAGGCGAAATCGCGGTTGAGCAGACGCGCCTTGGGGCCGATCGGCTGGATTTCGCGGGTGGCGACGTTGGTCGCATGGCAGGCGGAGCACTGGGTGGCGTTGGGAACGATGTAGGAGAAGGCTCCGTCCTTGCCGTCCTGACGGACCATGGTCAGGGGCACGACGGCGCCGATGCGATGCAGCACGGCGTCGGTTTGGGCGTCGTTCCACAGATAGGTCAGGGCGGTCCACCCCTCGGCCCTGCGGATCAGCAGGCGGGTCTCGATCATGCGGACCTGATTGAGCTTCAGGCCGTCGCCGGCATGGAATTGCGCCGGGTCCGCCTGTTGCAGCACCCGGCCCTTGGCGCCGGTCTGGTAGAAGAAGGTCTTGGTGATGACCGTGCCGACCGGGAAGGCCAGGGGGCCGTCCACCGTATAGTCGGCCGCGACGCCGGGCGGCATCCAGATGGTCCGCAGCTTCTGCGCATAGTCGGTGAACAGCGGCGTGGTCAGGTCATAGGGCGTCACGCGCGCGCCCAGGATCAGAGCGCCGTCCGACGTCTGGACCATGCCCCATTCCCGGAGCGACTTGGGGTTTTCGCTGTCGAAGTAGGTCGGTTCGGCCAGAGGCTGGGCCGGGGCGGAAGGCTTGGAGCAGCCTGCCGCTCCGATCAGGAGCAGCAGGCCGAGCGCGAGCAGACGAAGCGGGGTCATGGGCCGTGTCAGGCTGCGGGCAGGACGACGGGCGAGAGGCGGGGCAGGGTGCACCGATGCGGCGTCATGTCGGTGTTCGGATTGGCGTATTTGTTCGGCCCGTCGACGTTCAGAATCCCGGCGTCGCCGTTGTCGATGCAGATGCGCAGCTCCGCCGGCAACTGGCCGTTCACCAGCCGCTTGGGATTGACGTAGCCGTCCCACAGGATGTCGGGGAAGCGGCCGGTCGGACCGAACTTGGCGATGCGCAGGGCCTGGAATTCCATGCCGTCGGGCGCGTTGCCGCCGCCGCTGAAGCGGTTGTCCTTGATCAGGATGGCCTCGGGATAGGGGTCGAAGTCGCCGCTCATGGCGCTGTCGGAATAGCCGGCGGAGAACAGGGCCGAGATGATGATGTTGGCCGTCTTGTTGTCGGCGATGTCGTTGTCGAAGATTTCGACCTGATCGTTGGAGTTGACGATCACGCCCGTGCCCGCGGGCACGCTGGCGACCGGGGTGCCCGCGTGGCCGAAATTGCGCGTGTTGTTGGCGACGGCGCGGTTGTTGTAGACGCGCGTCCGATAGCCGGCCTGCTGAAGCTGGGGCATGTTGAAGACAAGGATGCCGCCGGTGTTGTTGGTGGCCAGGTTTTCATAGACGTCGGCGTCGATGCAGTTCTCGATCTCGATGCCGGCGACGTTGAACTCGGCCCGGTTGCGGCGGACCACCACATTCTGCGACTGACCGACATAGATGCCGGCGTCGGAGGCGCCGATCGCCACGCTGTCTTCGATCAGGACGTTCTTGGTCTGGACGGGGTAGATGCCGTAGGCGCCGTTTTCCGTCTTGGGTCCTTGGGTCCATTCCGTGCGGACCTTGCGGACGATGATGTTCTCGCCCTTGTTGATCTTGATGGCGTCGCCCTTGGTGTCCTCGATCGCCAGGTTTTCAATGGTGAAATTGCTGGCAGTGACCAGCAGGCCCTGGGCGCCGGCCGCCTGGTTGCGGAAGTTCAGGATGGTCTTGTCCATCCCCTGGCCGCGAATGGTCACCCCGTCGACCACCAGGCTCAACTCGGTGTCGATGGCGAAGACGCCGGCGGGGATTTCGATCACCGCGCCCGGCTTGGCGTCCATCAACAGCTCCATCAGTTCGTTCTGATAGGTTGTGTTCGCCTTCGCGAGGTCCGTGCCCTTCTCGGTCGGTTTCGACCCGCAGGCGCTCAGAAACAGTATCGCCGCGACCGGCAGCCAGATGCGCATTTTCATGATGTCCCCTCCAGAACGCTCGTGAGTGTTCGCCCAGCCGGAGGTTTTCATAAGGTTCCTCTTGCCGCAAGAAGAAAACGAAACTGTTTCCGTTTTTGAGTCCGTCAAACGAGTCATCGGGGTGATGTCGACCGCCTTCGACGCAAGGACCTTCACCCGCGCGTCGTGTGATACGCGCCGGTCGTCGCCGCCGCCGTCGTTGAATGCTCCGCATGGAGAGGGAAGGGCGCCGGATCGTCGCCTAAGCTTGGCGTGGCTGTAGTCGAAGCGTGAGCCGAACATCATGAATTCGCCCTAGAGCCCCTCTCCGTCGGAGGCGGGGATTCAAAGGCATGAAGTTCAGTGTTTCGCCGCGCGCCATAGCGCCTGTGACCATCGCGGCGTTGGCGCTGGCGACGGCCATGCTGATCGCTATCGCGCCGGGTTGGGCGCAGGCCGCCGATACGTCGACCGACCGCCGCGCCGTGGAGCGCCTGCCGTTGAACCAGAACGGCGGGACCTGGGATGCCGGCCATGTGCAGGGGGTCGCCGTCGATGTCGAAGGCGGCTTCATCTATTATTCCTTCACAAACCTGCTGGCCAAGTACGACCTTGAGGGGCGGCTGGTTGGGACGCTGGTCGGCTGGACCGGCCACCTGGGCGACCTGGCGCTCAACCCGGTCGACGGCAGGCTGTACGGCTCGCTGGAGTACAAGGCGGACGAGGCCTTCTACATCGCGGTGATTGATGTCGCGGGCCTGAATGAGGTCGGGGTCGAGGCCAGTCGCAGCGATCTGTTCAGGACGGTCCATCTGGCCGAGGTCGGACGCGATTACGCCGCCGACATGGACGGCGACGGGCGGTTTGACGGCGATACGGCGGACACGCGCGATCATCGCTACGGGGCCTCGGGCATCGACGGCGTGGCGTTCGGCCCGCGCTTCGGGCGCAGGGACGGACCGGTGCTGCTGACCGTCGCCTATGGCGTCTATGGCGATGTGACGCGGGCCGACAACGATCATCAGGTCCTGCTGCAATACGACATCGCCGCCTGGGACCGTTACGCCCGGCCGTTGTCAGAGGCCGCGCCGCACCGTGAAGGCCCCGCCGCCCTCGACGGCAAGTATTTCGTCCGCACCGGCAATACGACCTATGGGGTGCAGAATCTCGCCTACGACGCCGAAGCGGGCCGCTGGTTCATGGGCGTCTATCAGGGGCGCAAGCCCGAGTTTCCCAACTATCTGCTGTTCGCCGTCGACGCCGAGGCCAGGCCTGCGCGCGGCGATCTGATCGGTGTGCCCGCCGCGTCGGGCCAGGGCTGGGAGCAGGGGATGCTGCTGCCTCTGGCGCCGGACGGTCTGGAAGACCCGGCCACCGGCCTGCGCGGCTGGCGCTGGAAGGCGGACGTCGGCTTTCAACCGCTGGGACGCGGCCTCTTCTATGTGGCGGCGAATTCCGGCGGCAAGGGCGCTCAGACGGCTGACATCGCCCTGATGCGCTGGACCGGCGATCCGCAGGCGCCGTTCGCGCCCGTCGACGCCGAAGAGCGCCTGCGACGACTCTCCGCCCCCTGAGCCGCGCCTGACGGCTGCGTTCACCCCATCGGGCCGCCGTCACGGCGGCCTGCGACCCCTCGCTTTTTCCTCTCCTCCCCAGTTGTTCGAGTAGATTTCCATGAAGATCCGTTCCCGCCATCTCGCCAGCGCCAGCCCGCGAGCCCTGTTGTTGTATCCGCTGATGGCGGCGGCCTTCGCCGCCGTCGCGCCGCAGGCCGCCGCGGCGCAGGCCTCGGGCGAGGCTGCGGCCCAGTCGCCCGTGGCCGCCGGCGCCCTGCGCGGCCGGGTGTTCGACACCGCGACCGGCGAGTTCATCCGCAACGCCGAGGTTCGGGTCGAAGGCACCAGCCTGATCGCCTATTCCGGCGACGGCGGCGTCTTCCGCCTGAGCGGCGTGCCGGGGGGCGAGGTCGTGGTGGTGGTGCGCTACGCCGGTCTGCAGGAGGCGCGCGTGGTCGCCAGCGTGGGCGCGGGTCAGACGGCGATCGTCGATGTCGAACTGCAGGCGCCGTCCTACGGCGCGGCCGATGAGGTGGCCTCGGTCTCGGACATCGTGGTCACCGCCGCGCGCGGCGGTCAGGCCAAGGCGCTGATGGAGCGCCGCGTGGCGATGAACGCCAAGAACGTGGTCCCGGCCGACAACTTCGGCGCCCTGACCATGGGCGACGTGGGCGAGTTCATGAAGTCCATGCCGGGCCTGTCGATCGACTACACCGAGGTCGACGCCACCGCCGTGCGGATCGGCGGCCTGCCGCCCAAATATTCGACCTTCACCATGGACGGGGCCCGCATGGCCACGGCCACCTCGAACAACAATTCGGGGCGTCAGAACTCGTTCGAGCAGATGTCGATCACCGGCATCGAGACGATCGAGCTGAACCACACCCTGCTGGCCAGCATGGACGCCGACTCGCCGGGCGGCAGCATCAACCTGCGCAGCAAATACGCCTTCCAACTGCCTGAGCGTCAGCTACGCTTCCAGTTGGGCGGGGTGGCGACCTCGGACTCGGCCCTGTCGCGCCACTACATGCCCGACGACAAGAAGCACGCCAGCCTCTACCCCTCGGCCCAGTTCTCCTATGCCGACGTCTTCATGGACGGCCGTCTGGGCGTGGCCTTCAGCGCCAGCCACAACGCCAACTATGTGCAGCAGGACCGCATCCAGACCGACTGGTCCTATCTGGCCGACGGCCGGGTGCTGCCCTATCAGGTCATGTGGCGTCCGGGTCCGAAACTGACCAGCCGCACGGCCGCCAACCTGGCGCTGGACTACAAGTTCACCGAAGATCTGATCTTCTCGCTGCGTAGCAACTACTCCTTCTATGACGTGGAGTATTTTAACCAGTACACCTATCTGACCTTCGGCACGACGACGACGTCCTACGCCACGCCGGAGTCGACGGGCACGCACATTGTGGTCAATCCGGATGGCCGGAACACCCGTCTGCACACCGGCTATTCGCACCGCTACGCCGGGACGCCGACCTATCTGATCGCGCCGAAGCTGGAATATAAGGGCGAGACCTGGGAAGCCGCGCTGCGCGCCAGCTATTCCTCGGCGGAGTTCAACTTCCGCGACACCAGCAAGGGCTTCTTCCAGCGCACCGACAACCACCTGACGGGGATCGGTTTCGAGATGGAGCGCGACTCCACGGAGTCCAACGCCTGGTATCTGCGCCAGACAGCGGGCCGTTCGTGGAGCGACCCGATGAACTTCAACCGCGACATCTCCATCGGCAACAACATCCGCACGGCGGAGTCGGACGCTATCAACGACATGTATTCGTTGAACCTGGACGTGAAGAAGCGGCTGAGCCTGGGCGACGTCCACTTCACCCTGATGGGCGGGCTGGGCGCGCGCAGCAACGACTGGCGCACCGACGAGGGCTCGTTCCAGCAGTTCAAATATGTCGGCTCGACCGGCGACCTGACGCAGACATCGGCTGAGGCGGTCATCCCCTGGACCCAGAAATACCGCTTCGAGATGATCGGCTTCGATGCGGGGAACATGAACGCACAGGGCTGGCGCGCCGACAGCCACTACGGGATGTACGACATCTATCGCGAGCATCCCGAGTATTTCGTGGCGGATGAGATCGGCAACCTGAAGCGCCGTCTCGACAACAACAAGCGCGTCAAGGAAGACATCACCTCGGCCTATGTCGAGGCGCAGGCCGACGCCGGTCGCGCCCGTTTCGACCTGGGTCTGCGCTATGAGAAGACCGAGACGGCCTCGCGCGTGGCGATGATCCGCCCGCTCAAGGAGGTCACCGACGCCGGCTATTCGGTGAACACCATCGAAGGCCTGCTCTATCAGTACAACGACGGGACCTATCAGGACCGCAAGGGCGACTACGACGACTGGTTCTGGAGCGGCGGGGTCAAATACGACTTCACCGACAAGCTGGTCGGCCAGCTGTCCTTCAGCCAGGCGATCCTGCGTCCCGACTACGGCAATCTGGGCGGGGTGGTGTCGATCAATGACGACACCATGATCGTGACCGTTCCGAACCCGGAACTGAAGCCGGAGCGTTCGACCAAGTATTACGCCAGCCTGCAGTATTATCTGGCGCCGGCGGGCATCATCGGCCTGTCCGCCTATCAGCTGGACATGAACGACATGCAGGTCACCGGCATGACCGTGAACCCTGAGGATGTCGGCTTCGATCCGGCCGAGTACGCAGGCTACACCTTCCGCAGCGCCCAGAACCTGGATGGAACCAGCACCAATCGCGGCGTGGTGCTGGAATACAACCAGCAACTGACCTTCCTGCCGGGCGCCTGGCGCGGTCTGGGCCTGCACGGCTCGGTCACCTATCTGGACCCGGATGGCGAGCGTCAGGGCACGCCGAAGCAGGCGGCCAACTGGGGCGTCCGCTACAACATCGGCCGTTTCGACTTCCAGCTGAACGGCAACTGGCAGTCGAAGTATCGGGTCAGCGGACTGAACAATACGCCGACCACGCCGAACAACGGTATCCTGTATCACTCGCCGCGCGAGCTGTGGAACGTCAGCGTCAACTACAAGCTCAACGACCGCTTCGATCTGATGCTGGCGGGCCGCAACATCTTCAACGCGCCGGACATCATCTATTCCAACGAGCGCGAGCGGGTGCAGCAGTACACGGTCTACGGCTCGATGTGGAATATCGGCATCAAGGGCGTCTTCTGATCCGCCTGCACGTCTGAAGACCGGGCGGCCGCGTCGTCATGCGACGGCGCGGCCGCTCGAACCTTTTTCCAAGGGACGACGTCCCGGACCTTTCTCTTCAAAGGACATCCCATGGCCTTGAGGCTTGATCGACGGCGGCTGGTGATGGGCGGCGGCTTGGGCTTGGCGGCCCTGGCGCTGCCGGGCGGGGCGGCGCTGGCGAAGACCCTGTTGAGCGCGTCGGGCTTCACCCACGGCGTGGCCAGCGGCGAACCGGGGCCGGACTCCCTGCTGTTGTGGAGCCGCTACGTCCCCGCCGGGGAAGCGGGTGAAACGCGGCTCGACGCCGAGATCGCGCTGGACCCCGACTTCCGCCAGGTGGCGGCGCGCGGCGTGGTGCGCACGGGCGCCTATCGCGACTGGACCGTCAAGATCACCCTGAACGGGTTGGAGCCCGGCCAGACCTATTGGTACCGCTTCATCGGCCCGGATGGATCGCGCTCGCAGACGGGCAGGGCGCGGACCCTGCCGGTCGGCCGGGCCGAGCGGTTCCGCATCGGCCTGTTCTCCTGCTCGAACCTGCCCATGGGGTGGTTCAACGCCTATGCCCATGCTGCGGCGCGCGACGATGTCGACCTGTGGCTGCACGTCGGCGACTATGTCTATGAATACGGCATCGGCTCCTACGCCGCAGACGATCGCATCGCCGAACGCGTGGTCCTGCCGGCCCATGATCATGAGATGGTGGCGCTGGCCGACTATCGCCTGCGCTTCGCCTGCTACCGCGCTGATCCCGACCTGCAGGCCCTGCATGCGGCGGCGCCGATGGTCTGCGTCTGGGACGATCATGAATCGACCAACGACAGTTGGGAGGGCGGCGCCCAGAACCACCAACCGGCGACCGAAGGCGACTGGAGCACGCGCCGCGCCGCCGCCGTCCAGGCCTATCTGGAATGGATGCCGATTTCCGAAGAGCCGTGGAAATCCTATCCGATCGGCGATCTGGCGACCCTCTACCGCACGGAATCGCGTCTGATCGGCCGCACGCGTCAGGCCGATATCGGCGCCGCCTATCGCGAGGGGACCGAAGCCGCCCTGACCGCCTTCCGCGACGGCGTGTGGCGGGACGCCTCGGCCACCATGCTGGGCTCGACCCAGGAGGCCTGGCTGGCGCGCGAACTGCGCACCAACGCCCGGACCACGGCCTGGCAGGTGGTGGGCATGGGCACCATCATGGGCCGCACCGTCATGCCTGGGGATGCGCTGGACTGGCTGCGGCCGGATCTGAGCGAGGGCGCCGTTCGGTCCTTCGCCAACGCCGCGCGGGCAGGGCGGATCGGCTTGCCGATGTGGATGGACCGCTGGGACGGCTATCCGGCGGCGCGCTCGCGCTTCCTCAAGGCGGCTCAGGCGGCCGACGCCGATCTGGTCATGCTGTCCGGCGACAGCCACAACGCCTGGGCCTTTTCTCTGTCGGAAGACGGTCGTCCGGCCGGCGTGGAGTTCGCAGGTCAGGCCGTGACCTCCAACGGGATGGAGAAGCAGTTGGGCGTCGCGCCGTCGGTCGCCGCTCGATCCTTCGTCGCCGCCAATCCGGAAATGGCCTGGGCCCAGCCCAGCGGGCGCGGATACATGATGATCGACATCACGCCAGAGCGCGTCGGCGGCGAGTGGATCTTCATGGAGACCGTCAAGGCGCGCACCTCGGCCGTCGCAGGCGTGCATCGGATGACGGTCGACAAGGGCCGACGCCGCTTCACGGCCTGAGCCCGTCGGACTTGATGTTTCCGGCGCGCCCCAGCAGTATCGTATACGATTCAGGCGCGGGAGAGCGATGTGAGCGTGTTCGAGGCCCAGGAGACGGTCGCCCTGTCGATCGAAGAGGTGTTCGCCCTGTCGCGGCGGGTGCTGACGGGGGCCGGCCTGTCGGCCCCGCACGCTGAGGCGGTGGCCCGCGTCATCACGGCCGGCGAGCGGGACGAGTGTGCGTCTCACGGGCTCTATCGCCTGCCGGGCTGCGTCATGACGATCCGCTCGGGCAAGTTGTCGCCGGATGCGGAGCCTGTCATCACGGACGCCTCGCCCGCCCTGGTGCGGGCTGATGCGGGCCATGGCTATTCCTTGCTGGCGTTCGAGCGGGCCGCGCCTCTGCTGGCGGAAAAGGCCAGGGCGGTCGGGGTTGCGGCCCTGGTCATCAACAACTGCTTCCACTTTTCGGCCCTGTGGCCCGAAATCGAGCAGTTGACGGACATGGGCGTGGCGGCCCTGGCCATGACGCCCAGCCATTCCTGGGTGGCGCCCGCCGGGGGAAGGCGCGGCCTTCTGGGCACCAATCCGATCGCCTTCGGCTGGCCGCGTCCGGGGCCGCACCCCTATGTCTTCGACTTCGCCACGAGCGCCATCGCACGCGGGGATATGGCGCTGCACGACATCGCCGGGAAGCCGATCCCCGAGGGCTGGGGCGTTGACGCCGAAGGACGTTCGACCACGAACGCCCGCGAGGCCCTGGACGGCGCCATGCTGACCTTCGGCGGACACAAGGGCTCGGCCCTGTCGACCATGATCGAACTGATGGCCGGGCCGCTGATCGGGGATCTGACCAGCCGGGAGTCCATGGCTTTCGACGACGGCGCCAAGGCGGCGCCGATGCACGGCGAACTGATTCTGGCGTTTGATCCCGCCATCATGGGCGGCGGCGACGCCGAGGCGAACGCCGCCCGCGCCGAGACCCTGTTCGCCGCCTTCGCTGATCAGGGCGCGCGCCTGCCGTCACAGCGCCGCTATGAGGCCCGCGCCCGCAGCCTGGCGCGCGGCGTGCGCACGCCCAAGGTGCTCTACGACCAGATCCTGGCTCTCGGGTTCTGAGCCCGGCCGGAAGCGACCGACCGCGCCGCAGAGGCTGTAGACCGCTTGACTTAATCTGTAATCAGATATCGTATACGATTGTTGTTTGAGGAGGAGTTGTTCATGGCTGGGGCGAAGTTGGACTGGACCGGGGTGATCCCGGCGGCGACCACGCAATTCGACGAAGGACTGGGGGTCGATCTGGACGCCACCCAGACGGTGCTGGACGGTCTGATCAAGGACGGCGTCGACGGCATCATCGTCATGGGCACGGTCGGCGAGAACAATTCGCTGGAGCCGGAAGAGAAGCGCGCCGTCCTGAAGGCGGCGGTCGAGGTCGCCGCAGGACGCGTGCCGATCATCACTGGGGTCAGCGAACTGACCACGGCGCGGGCCGAACGCTACGCCAGGGACGCCGAGGCTATCGGCGTCGACGCCCTGATGGTGCTGCCGGCCATGGTCTATGTGCCGACACAGGCGGAGTTGGAGGCGCATTTTCGCGCCGTGGCGGCGGCCAGCGGCCTGCCCAACATGCTTTACAACAATCCGCTGATGTATCGGCAGACGCTGAACAACGACGACCTGCGTCGTCTGTCTGACGTGCCCAACATCGTGGCCCTGAAGGAAAGCGCTCCGGATTCGCGGCGCATCACCGACATCGTCAACGAGTTGGGCGACCGCTATTCGCTGATGGTCGGCCTGGACGATGTGGCGCTGGAAGGTCTGATCCTGGGCGCCAAGGGCTGGGTCTCGGGTCTGACCAACGCCTTCCCCGAAGAGTCGGTGGCCCTGGTCAAGGCGGTCAAGGACGGCGATATCGCACGCGCGCTGGAGATCTATCGCTGGTTCATGCCGCTGTTGCACCTGGATTCGGTGTCGGACCTGGTGCAGTCGATCAAGCTGTCCGAGACCATCATGGGTCGGGGAACCGAGCGGGTCCGCATGCCGCGCATGCCGCTGGCGGGCGCGCGCCGGGCCGAGGTCATCGCCATGGTCGAGAAGGCGGCGGAGACTCGCCCCATCGGTTCGGGCAAGGCTGTGAAGATCGTCTGATCCGGAGTCCCGATGCGCGACGTCTTCTTCTGCATTGACGGTCATACCGCCGGCAACCCGGTCCGCCTGGTCGCCGGCGGTGCGCCCCTGCTGTCAGGGGCCAGCATGGCCGAGCGGCGGCTCGACTTCCTTAGCCGCTATGACTGGATCCGCACTTCCCTGTGCTTCGAGCCTCGCGGCCACGACATGATGAGCGGCGGCTTCCTGTATCCGCCGACCCTGCCGCATGCGGATGCGGGCATATTGTTCATCGAGACCAGCGGCTGCCTGCCCATGTGCGGCCACGGGACCATCGGGATGATCACCTTCGGGCTGGAGCACGGTCTGATCCGGCCGCGCACGCCGGGGCGGTTGAAGGTCGAGGTTCCGGCGGGCGTGCTCGACATCGCCTATGAGACCGAGGGCGATCGCGTGACCTCGGTGCGCATCCGCAACGTCCCGGCCTATCTGGCGGCCGAGGGGATCGAAATCGACGTGCCGGGCCTCGGCCCGCTGAGCGTCGATGTCTCCTACGGCGGCAACTACTACGCCATTGTCGAGCCGCAGGGCGCCTACGCCGGGCTGGATGATCTGGGCGCCGGCCGCATCATCGAACTGAGCGGTCTGGTGCGCGAGCGGGTGCGGGCGGCCTTCCATCCGGTGCATCCGGACGAGCCCTCGATCAACGGCGTCAGCCATGTCCTGTGGGCTGACAAGCCGAAAGGGCAGGGGGCCGACGGCCGCAACGCCGTCTTCTATGGCGACAAGGCCATCGACCGCAGCCCCTGCGGCACCGGCACCTCGGCGCGACTGGCGCATCTGCACGCCAGGGGGCGGTTGAAGGTCGGCGACGCCTTCGTCCACGAAAGCTATATCGGCAGCCGTTTCATCGGCCGCGTCGAGGCCGAAACGACGGTGGGCGACCACAAGGCGATCGTGCCCTCAATCGAGGGATCGGCCGTCGCCACGGGTTTCAACACCATCTGGGTGGATCGTCGCGATCCCTTCTGGGCGGGCTTCCAGGTCGTCTGAGGGAGTTCCGCATCGTAATTACGGCCGTCGCGCGGTATGGCTGGGCCGGGCGACCAGCCCAGCCTTTTCGACTCGATGAACTCCCGCATGGCCGCATCCCCGCTTGAAGTCCGCACCCTGTCCGATCGCCTGATGGAGGTGGTGCGCGACATGATCGTGTCCGGGGCGATCGCGCCCGACGTGCCCATTCGGCAGGATGGTCTGGCGGCCGATCTGAACGTCTCCAAGATTCCCCTGCGCGAAGCGCTGGTGCGGCTGGAGCAGGACGGTCTGGTGGTGTCGCACCCCAACCGCGGCTTCTTCGTGCGCGGCATGAGCGCCGCCGAGGCTGAGGAAATCTATGAGCTGCGCCTGAAGCTGGAGCCCGAAGCGGCGGCTGAGGCCTGCCTCAGCGCCGACGAGACCCGGCAGGAGACCGCCCGGCGGGTGCTGGCCGAACTCAACGCGGCGGCGGCGGCCGGTCTGCCGACGGTCGGAGCGCTGAATCGCGCCTTCCACATGGCCCTGGTGCAGCCGGGCCGACGCGCCCTGACCACGGAAATCACCGCCCGTCTTCACGTCATGGCCGACCGCTATGTCCGCAAGCACCTGGAGCACAAGGGCCGTCACCTGACGGCCGAGGCGGAACATCATGAGATCCTGCAGGCGTGGCTGAACCGGGACGCCGCAGCGGTCCGCCGCCTGGTGGCCGAGCACCTGCAACATACCCTGTCCGACCTTCGCCAGGAGTTCGGACAGGAAGAGGGGCGGGACTGATCGAAAGCCTCACCCCTGTTCGGCGGCGGCAGCCTCCGGGCGAGCCTTCAGTGCGGTCGTCAACAGGCTGACAGCCGCATAGAGCACCACGGCCACCACGCCCCAGCGCAGCACGGTCAGCGGCAGGGAGGTGATGACGAAGGCGGCCAGCAGCACCGCCGGTATGCCCCCGATCGCCATGCCCAGCACCAGCCGCAGGTCGATGCGCTCGCTCCTGATGAATCGCAGGCTCGACACCGGCATCAGGAAGGCGCAGGCGCCCATCATGATGGGGAAGGCCGCCGTGGGGTTCATCCCCATCAGGCTGAGCATGATCAGGGACGGCGCATAAAGGCCGATCCCGAAGCTCATCAGCGCGCCCATGATCAGGTGGGCGACGACGGCGACGACGAACAGGCCGCCGCCCAGCGATACGGCTTCGCCGCCCGCCGGCATCAGGTTCAGATTGGTCATGGCGTATAGGGCGGCGGCGATCAGCAAGGCTGCGCCCACCACCATCTGCACCGCCCGCACCGGCAGACGCAGCACGATCGGCGCGCCGATGACCGCGCCCAGGATGGAGGCGCCGATACAGGCGATCAGCAGCACCGGGTCGACCTGGATCAGCTTCATGAAGACCAGCCCCTGCATCACCGTCGGCAGACAGTGGCCGGCGTTCAGCACGGCGGGCAGGAAGCTGTCGGGGACCAGCTTGCGGAACCGCAGCCAGGCCGTCGTCGGCGCGAAGGACCCGATGCCCAGGGCGTCGAAGAAGTTGGCCACAGCGCCGATCGCCACGCCCTCGGCCCTGGGCCTCAAGGCGCCGCGCGCCTTGGCCGTGCGCACCAGTTGGACGGCGTAGCAGGCGGCCAGCACCGCCAGCGCCGTCAATAGAACGGCTACGATCATGTTTCCCTCCCCCGAGGTTTCGCCGCCCTTGCCGGGCGGTTCGAGCCGAAGGAGAACATGAGCTTAAATCAGATACAATATACGTTGATTGCTTTGGCGCTCAGGCTTGTTCGAGGGCGCGGGGGGCGGCCGCCGCGATGTACTTGGCGGGGGGCTTGCCCAGGGCGGCCTTGAACATGGTGATGAAGGCGCTGGCGGACTCATAGCCCAGGTCATAGGCGACGCTCTGAACCGAGGCGCCGGACGACAGGCGTTGCAAGGCCAGGACGATCTGCAGCTGCTGGCGCCAGCGGCTGAAATTCATGGCTGTTTCACGCACGACCAGCCGAGTCAGAGTGCGTTCGCTCATGGCGACGCGGCGCGCCCACTCGCCCACGGTGGATCGGTCGCCGGGGTTGTCGATCAAGGCCTCGGCGATGCGGCGCAGGGCGGGGGAGGCCGGGATCGGCAGGTGCAGGGCCGCGATCTCGGTCCGCCGCAGTTCTTCCAGGATGACCTGGGCGATCCGGTCCAGATGGCCGCCGAACGCATAGTCGGGCGTGGGCTGGCGGGCCAGATGGCGGATCATCTCGATCAGCATGGGGCTGAGCGACAGGGTGCAGCATCGGTCGGGCAGGCCGGGCACGTCCGGCTCGACGAACAGCATGCAGACGCGGCCGTTGGCGGTGACGCAGTTGCTGTGCGGCGTGCCGCCGGGCGCCCAGACGCCGCCGCCGAGGGGCGCCATCCACAGGCCGTCCGCCGTCCGGCACATGACCCCGCCCTGCAGCGCCACGACCAGTTGCGCCTTGCGATGGGTGTGCAAGGGCAGTTCGACGTCATGGGCCGATCCGCCCAGGCTGACGGCGATGGCGGCCTGCGGAAAGGCGTCGGGGTCGAAGCTCTGGAAGCAGGCGTGCAGGGAGGTCATGGCGATCTGACCGATTATCGAAACTTCATGCCTGAATAGCCGAAGTTCGCCGATTGCTCCATCGCTAGTGTGGGCGGGCCTTCCTCCTGAGGCGTCTCTCCCCGGCGGCTTGTCATGACTTCGCGTGCTTCCCTGCATCCATTCTGGATCATCGCCGGCGTTCTGCTGGTGGCCAGTACCCTGCGCGGGACGTTCACGGGGGCGGGGCCGTTGCTTGGGGATATAGGCCAGGCGTTCGACCTGGGAGCGAGCCAAGCGGGCTTCCTGATCACCCTGCCGCTGCTGGCCTTCTTCGTCGTCTCGCCGTTCGCGGCGCGGCTGGCCAGGGCGGCGGGCCTGGAGCGGGCGATCTTCCTGGCGCTGATCGCCATGATCGGGGGCATAGCGATCCGGTCCGCCGGGCCGCTGTGGGCGCTTTATCTGGGGTCGACGGCGCTCGGCGCCGGAATCGCCATCGGCAACACCCTGCTGCCCAGTCTGTTGAAGCGGGATTTTCCCGATCAGATCACCAAGCTGACCACCCTTTACGCCGTCACCATGGGCGTGGCCTCGGCCGGGGCGTCGGCGGTGATGGTCCCACTGGCGCAGGCGTTCGACTGGCGGTGGGCGCTGGCGGCGCTGATCGTATTGCCGCTGACGGCGGCTCTGGTCTGGGCGCCGCAGTTGCGCCGCCGTTCCGCGCCTGCGTCCGAGGCGGCGACGGGCCTGAGCGGCGTCTCTGTGTGGCGGTCGGGCCTGGCGTGGCAGGTGACGCTCTTCTTCGGCGTGAACTCCTTCGTCTACTACGCGGTGGCGGCCTGGCTGCCGTCGATCCTGACGGGCGCCGGCATGTCGCCGGAGGTCGCAGGCGGCCTGCACGGCGTGATGCAACTGGCCACAGCGGCGCCGGGTCTGGTTCTGGTTCCTCTGGTGCGCCGGATGAAGGATCAGCGGGCGTTGGCGACGGGCTTCGCCCTGCTGGGCCTCATGTCGTTGGCGGGTCTGTACGCCGCGCCGGGACTGGCGATGATCTGGGTCGCCCTGTTCGGATTCGCCATCGGCGGAGCCTTCATCCTGGCCCTGGCTTTCATCGGCCTGCGAAGCCGTTCGGCCGAGCAGACCGCGCAACTTTCAGGGATGACCCAATCGGTAGGCTATCTGATGTCCGCCTGCGGCCCGATTGCGATTGGAGCCCTGCACGACGCCGTCGACGCATGGGCGCCGGCCTTGGCGGCGTGTGGCGCCTTGTGCATCCTGTTGGTCGTGCTGGGGCTGGGCGCGGGGCGTGACCGCCAGGTCGCCTAGGCGTGCTTAAGGACGAGCGGTGAACACGCGATAGCCCTTCTCCTCGGCCGCCGCGATCATCTGGGCGTCGCCGGAAGTGTCGCCATAGGCGGCCGTCAGCACCATGTCGTCGCCATAGACGGCGCGCAGGCGGTGCATCTTCTCCTCGCCCCGGCAGTTGCCGCCGACGAAGGCGCCCAGCACCTGATCCTGGTCGTCGAAGGCCAGGCGGGTGCCGATCAGGTTCTCGGCGCCCAGCCTGCGGGCGAAGGGGGCGACGGTGGTTTCGGGCGAGGCGGTGACGATGACGCGATGGGCGCCGCGACGGCCCCAGTCCTCCCAGGTCGCCAGGGCGTCGGGACGCATGAAACGCGGCCAGATGATCTGGGCGAAGCGTTCGGCCTCGGCCTCCAGCGCCGTGCGGTCGACGCCGGTCAGGAATTCGCGCACTGAGGCGACCTTGATCCGGCCGCGATCCTTGTCGCTCAGATAGGCGAAGACGGCCGGGATCAGGCGCGCCAGCCCCTGAAGCCAGCGCAGGGGGCCGGCCCGCCACTTCAGGAAGGTGGTGAAGCTGTCGCGAATCGTCAGGGTGCCGTCGAAATCGAAGGCGACGATGGCCTGGCCGGGGGCGGGGGACTGGTGAAAGGCTTTTTCGCTTCCCATGTCAGACATTAGCCGTGATCCCCATATTATCTGTCCTGTCCGTTCCTCGAAGCGCGTTGCAGCGCCGCAACGGGGTTGTGGCGGAACGTGTGATGGGTGATTGTCATTTTTTGAAGACCTTCGATGATAGATTCCCTGGATCGATCGTGAAGGAAGCGCCTTTCGTCCCAATGTCGGGGCGGATTGCGGATAGTGAGAAGGGTCTATGACCAAAGCCGCCGGCACAGACGCCAAAAGCACGCTCTACTGCTCGTTCTGCGGCAAGAGCCAGCACGAAGTCCGCAAGCTGATCGCCGGACCGACCGTCTTCATCTGCGATGAATGCGTCGAACTGTGCATGGACATCATCCGCGAAGAGCACAAGATCGCCTTCAAGACCTCCAAGGACGGCGTGCCCACGCCCAAGGAGATTCGCGACGTCCTCGACGATTACGTGATCGGCCAGGCCCACGCCAAGAAGGTGCTGAGCGTCGCCGTCCACAACCACTACAAGCGCCTGAACCACGCGACGAAGAACAACGACGTCGAACTGGCCAAGTCGAACATCATGCTGATCGGGCCGACCGGCTCGGGTAAGACGCTGCTGGCCCAGACGCTGGCGCGCATCATCGACGTGCCCTTCACCATGGCCGACGCCACCACCCTGACCGAGGCCGGTTATGTGGGCGAGGACGTCGAGAACATCATCCTGAAGCTGCTTCAGGCGTCGGACTACAATGTCGAGCGGGCCCAGCGCGGCATCGTCTACATCGACGAAATCGACAAGATCTCGCGCAAGTCGGACAACCCGTCGATCACTCGCGACGTGTCGGGCGAGGGCGTGCAGCAGGCCCTGCTGAAGATCATGGAAGGCACCGTCGCCTCCGTGCCGCCGCAGGGCGGCCGCAAGCATCCGCAGCAGGAGTTCTTGCAGGTCGACACCGCCAACATCCTGTTCATCGTCGGCGGCGCCTTCGCTGGCCTGGAGAAGGTGATCTCGGCGCGCGGCGAGGGGGCCTCGATCGGCTTCGGCGCCAAGGTCAAGGAGATCGACGAGCGTCGCACCGGCGAAATCCTCAAGCAGGTCGAGCCTGACGACCTGATGCGCTTCGGCCTGATCCCCGAGTTCATCGGCCGTCTGCCGGTCCTGGCGACGCTGGAGGACCTGGACGAGACCGCGCTGATCAAGATCCTGACCGAGCCGAAGAACGCCCTGGTCAAGCAGTACAAGCGCCTGTTCGAGATGGAGAACGTGACGCTGACCTTCACCGACGACGCCCTGTCGGCGGTGGCCAAGAAGGCGATCACCCGCAAGACCGGCGCGCGCGGCCTGCGCTCCATCCTGGAGGGCGTGCTGCTGGAGACCATGTTCGAACTGCCCACCTACGAGGGCGTCGAGGAAGTCGTGGTCAACGCCGAGGTGATCGAGGGCAAGGCCCAGCCGTTGCTGATCTATTCGGAAACCAAGAAGAAGACGGCCGACGGCGCCGCCTGACGCTGCGGTCCGATCCAAGAGACAAGGGGCGGCTCGCCACGGGCCGCCCCTTCATCGTTTCAGGAACTATTCAGGCGGTCGGCTGAAATCACACGCTTTTTCACGCTTCTGTGGGCCGCGCGCCCGCCACGCTTGAACCGCGTCCAGACAGAACCACATACTCACACGAAAGCCGCTGAAAACAGCGGGTCGAGTCGAGACGAGGCGGCAGTCGCGCCAAGTCGGATCGGATCGGCGGGCCGGAGATTCACGAAGGCCCCGGAAAGTACGCATCATGACCGAGAGCAAAATCCTCCCTGTCCTGCCGCTGAGAGACATCGTCGTCTTTCCGCACATGGTCGTGCCCCTGTTCGTCGGGCGCGAGAAGTCCGTGCGCGCCCTCGACGAGATCATGAAGGGCGAGAAGCAGATCCTGCTCGCCACCCAGAAGAACTCCGTCGACGACGATCCGGCGACGGACGCCATCTATCCGACCGGCGTGCTGGCGACGGTGCTGCAACTGCTGAAGCTGCCCGACGGCACCGTGAAGGTGCTGGTCGAGGGCAAGTCGCGCGCGCGCCTGACCCGCTTCACCGACCGTGAGGACTACTACGAAGCCGAAGCCGTCGAGATCGAGGACGAGGCCGGCGACCCATCACAGAGCGAAGCTCTGCTGCGCGCCGTGATCGAGCAGTTCGAAAACTATGTGAAGCTGAACAAGAAGGTCCCGCCCGAGGCCCTCAGCGCCATCCCCCAGATCACCGATCCGTCCAAGCTGGCGGATTCGGTCGCCGCCCATCTGTCGGTCAAGATCGCCGACAAGCAGGCCCTGCTCGAAACCGTCGTCATCCCGACGCGGCTGGAGAAGGTCTATGGCCTGATGGAAGGCGAGATCAGCGTCCTGCAGGTCGAGAAGAAGATCCGCAGCCGCGTGAAGCGGCAGATGGAGAAGACCCAGCGCGAATATTATCTGAACGAGCAGATGAAGGCGATCCAGCGCGAGCTGGGCGAGACCGACGATGCTCGCGACGAACTGCTGGAGCTGGAAAAGCGCATCAAGAAGACGCGCCTGTCCAAGGAGGCCCGCATCAAGGCCGAGGCGGAGTTGAAGAAGCTGCGCAACATGTCGCCGATGTCGGCGGAATCGACCGTCGTGCGCAACTATCTCGACTGGCTGCTGTCGATCCCGTGGTCCAAGACCCGGCCCAAGCCCATCGACCTGCAGAAGGCCGAGGACATCCTCGAAGAGGATCACTACGGCCTGGAGAAGGTCAAGGAACGGATCATCGAGTATCTGGCCGTTCAGGCGCGCACTGGCAGCCTGAAGGGGCCGATCCTGTGCCTGGTCGGTCCTCCGGGCGTCGGCAAGACCTCGCTGGCCCAGTCCATCGCCAAGGCGACGGGGCGTGAATACGTCCGCATGTCGCTGGGCGGCGTGCGCGACGAGGCCGAGATCCGGGGCCACCGCCGGACCTACATCGGCTCCATGCCCGGCAAGATCATCCAGTCGATGAAGAAGGCCAAGACCACCAACGCCTTCGTCCTGCTGGACGAGATCGACAAGCTGGGCGCCGACTGGCGCGGCGACCCGTCCTCGGCCCTGCTGGAAGTGCTGGACCCGGCCCAGAACTCGACCTTCGGCGATCACTATCTGGAGGTCGACTACGACCTGTCGCCGGTGATGTTCGTCACCACGGCCAACAGCCTGAACATGCCCCAGCCCCTGCTGGACCGCATGGAGATCATCCGCGTCTCGGGCTACACCGAGGATGAGAAGGTCGAGATCGCCAAGCGCCACGTCCTGCCCAAGCAGCTCAAGGACCACGGCCTGAAGGACGGCGAACTGATCGTCCCCGACGAGACGATCCGCGACCTGATCCGCTACTACACGCGCGAAGCGGGCGTGCGTTCGCTGGAACGCGCCCTGGGCGGTCTGGCCCGCAAGGCGGTGCGCGAGATGGCCAAGACCAAGGCCGCCTCGATCACCGTGGATGCGGCCAAGCTGGCCGAATACGCGGGCGTGAAGAAGTTCCGCTATGGCGAGACGGACTCCGAAGATCAGGTCGGCATCGTCACCGGCCTGGCCTGGACCGAGTTCGGCGGCGACATCCTGACCATCGAGGCCCTGAAGATGCCGGGTCGCGGCCGCATGACCGTGACCGGCAACCTGAAGGAGGTCATGAAGGAGTCGATCTCGGCGGCGGCGTCCTACGTCCGCAGCCGCGCCCTCAGCATCGGCGTCAAGCCGCCGGTGTTCGAGAAGACCGACATCCACGTCCACGTTCCCGACGGCGCCACGCCCAAGGACGGCCCCTCGGCCGGCGTGGCCATGACGGTGGCCATGGTGTCGGTTCTGACCGGCATCCCGATCCGCAAGGACATCGCCATGACCGGCGAGATCACCCTGCGCGGCCGGGTGACGGCCATCGGCGGCCTGAAGGAGAAGCTGCTGGCGGCCCTGCGCTCGGGCGTGAAGACCGTCCTGATCCCGCAGGAGAACGAGAAGGACCTTGAGGAGGTGCCGGAAAACGTGAAGGCGGCCCTTGAGATCGTGCCGATCTCCACCGCCGACGAGGCGCTGAAGTGGGCCTTGACCGGCACGCCGACTCCCGTCGAATGGGACGAGGCGGCCGAGCCCATGACCCCGACGCCGCCGGCGCCGACGGCGGGCGAGGGGGCCAGCGTCAGCCACTGACGCCGGGTCTCTGATCCGATGAAGGAAGGCGGTTCGGGGCGACCCGGACCGCCTCTTTTTTGACCTGCGCGCCGACAGCCGTTTAAGTGCGCCCTTCGTTCGAGAGGGGAGCCGCAGACATGACCAAGACGGAACTGATCGGCCGCATGGCCGAGGCGGCGGGCATCAGCCGCGACCAGGCCAAGCTGGCCCTGGAAGCCTTCACCGATCAGGTGACCGGTTCGCTGGTTCAGGGACGCGACGTGCGGCTGGTCGGCTTCGGCAGCTTCGTCGCCGTCGATCGCAAGGCGGGCGTGGCTCGCAACCCCCAGACCGGCCAGGAAATCGCCCGTCCCGCCTCGCGCACCGCGCGCTTTCGTCCCGGCGAGGGCTTGAAAAGCGCCTTGAACGGCTGACCGCCGCAGGGCATGAAGCCTGTCCCCGACATTGAGTCGGGTGATGTGGGCGGCTAGCTCAGCTGGTCAGAGCATCTCGTTTACACCGAGAGGGTCGGCGGTTCGAACCCGTCGCCGCCTACCATTCCCCTTTTCGTGGAAGCCTTTCAGTCCGCCAGCAGGGCCAATAGGGCGAAGCTCGCCAGCCAGTGCTCGCCCATGTAGTCGCCCGTGACGTGGGGCAGGGCGGCGTTCAGGTGGACCGCCGTCGCTGCGGCGCCGACGGCGCGGCGCGGGTCTTCGGCGGGCAGTCCGGCGACGATCTCGCGCCAGCACCAGCCCCGGCTCAAATTCAGTCCGTCCAGATGGGCGATTTTGCCGTCGGTGCGGTCGCTGACGCGGGCGGGGTTCAGCAGGGTCGCGGGCCGGCCGTCGCCAAGGCGCGGCAGGAAGGCGTCGAACCAGGCGCGGAAGGCCTCAGGCGTCAGGACGCGCCGCATCAGGGCGGCCTCCATCAGGGCGGGCGACAGGAACTCGTCCTGCGACGGCTCCCACGCCTGACAGTCGCGGTCCTCGCCGTGCCAGCGCAGGGCGGCGGCGCGGCACAGGGCGGTCAGATCGGCGTCGTGAGCGTCCGCATAGTCCAGCGTCAGCCGCAGGGCGAAAGCGGTGTTGTAGTGGGTGCCCGTCCGCACCGGATAGTCGGCCAGAGGCAGGAAGGCCTTGAAGCGGTCGGTGAAGACCTGGGCCAGCGGGCGCAGGGTCTGGGCCCAGCGGCGGCCTTCGTCCGTCTCGTGCCGCTCCAGTTCCGCCGCCAGCATCAGCAGCCAGGCCCAGCCGTAGGGGCGTTCGAAGCCGCGCGCTTCGGGCCGGGCCAGATAGGCGGCTTCTCCGGCGACGTTCTGCGGCGTGAACAGCTCGTCGGCCAGGGCGCGGATGGCGGGCGCCTCGGCCATGCCGGGGTGCAGGCGATAGAGGGTGAACAGGGTCCACCAGCCATGGACGCAGGAGTGCCAGTCGAAGCTGCCGAAAAAGATCGGGTGCATGTCGCGCGGCGTGCGGGCGTCCTGAGGCCCGGTCAGCACATGCATGATGTGGTTGGGATACTCGCGCGTCACATGGCCCAGGGCCGTGGCGGCGAAGCGGGAGGCGAGGGCGGCGTCGAGGCTTTGCGTCATGATCCGAACCGGAAAGCGAGGAAATACATCAGCAGCATATTGGCGAACAGCATGACGACCGCCGTGGGAAGCTGGGCGCGGATCACCCCGTTCAGGGGCGAGTTGCGGTCCGGCAGCTCCAGAAGATTGGCGGGCACCACGTTGAAGTTGGCGGCCATGGGCGTCATCAACGTTCCGCAGAATCCGGCCAGCATGCCGATGGCGCAGACGATGGCGGGATCGCCGCCGAACTGATGCACGACGATGGGCAGGCCGATGGCGGCGGTCATGACTGGGAAGGCGGCGAAGGCGTTGCCCATGATGATGGTGAACAGGGCCATCCCTGCGCAGTAGGCGAATACCGCCATGAAGGCCGAGGTCATGGGGATAACCTGTGCGATCAGGTCGCCGACCACCTGACCCACATCGGCGGCCAGGAACACCGCGCCCAGAGACGCCAGCATCTGCGGCAGCAGCGCCGCCCAGCCGATGGAGTCCATCAGGCGCCGGCCTTCCTGCACCGGGGCCATGACCGGCGGCCGGAACCAGGCCATGGCGGCGACCAGGGCGATGACGCAGCCCAGCCCCAGCGAGATCAGCGTGGTCTGCACCGGCGAGATCAGCCAGGCGCCGGCCGCCGTGTGCTTGGCCAGCAGGGTGCCGCCGACGGCGACCAGAGGCACCATCAGGGCGGGAACGAACAGGGCGTTCTTCCAGCGGGCGGCGCTGGCCTGGCGCTGCTCCGGCGTCGTGGTGGCGGGCTTGCCGACGCCCAGCTTGCCCGAGGCGCCGATGACGACCAGGGCGATGACCAGGATTCCGTTGCCCAGACCGCCCAGCCAGGAGCCGAAGAGCATCGACAGGGCGATCAGCCCCCAGAACAGGGCGTTGCGGAAGCGCGTCGGATTGTGCGGATCGCGCAGGCTGAGGATGGAGAAGGCCGCGAACATCAGCCCGGTCGCGACATAGGCGTGCTCCAGCGTGATCATCGGCCGCCCTCCGCGTCTGCGGATGCGCCGGGCGCGGCCATGTCCTTCTTCACCTGACGATCGAACATCAGCAGGCGCGCGCCGTGGACCAGGAAGGCGACGATGGCCGTGGGGATGGCCCACAGGGAGACGTGCAGCGCCTCGACCCGGATGCCGGCCTGCTCCAGAAAGCCGACGATCAGGACGATGGAGCCGATGGCGATGAAGATGTCCTCGCCGAAGAACAGGCCGATGTTGTCCGTGCCCGCCGCCATGCCGCGAATGCGGAAGCGCGCCTTGTCGGTCAGGGCGCCGTGGGTGCTCTCGGCTGCGCCTTCGGCCATCGGCGCGATCAGCGGGCGCACCATCTGGGGATGGCCGCCGAGTGAGGTCAGGCCCAGCGCCGAGGTCGCCTGACGCACCAGCAGATAGATCAGCATCAGCCGACCGGCCGTGGCCGCCTTGACCTTGGTCACCAGGTCGCGCGCCCGTTCCTGCAGGCCCGCGCGTTCCAGCAGGCCGATCACCGGCAGCACCAGCCAGGTGATGTGGAAATAGCGGTTGTCATTAAAGGCCTGACCAAAGCGCGCAATGGTGTCGATCCCGGCCTGAAACAGAGCGCGCGCGTCCACGCCCGGCCCGACCGCCGCCAGCACCCCGGTGGCGATGGCCGCGACCAGAATGACGATCAGCGGATTGATCCGGGCGACGAAGCCCGCGACCACGATCAGTATCCCCAGCAGCACCAGCATCGGATCACGCCCTCCCCAGACGGACTTCTAGCGAATGGTTACGCGGTTCGGGCGTCTCAGGAAGCGTCTTTCGCGCCGAAGCCGCCGCCGCCGGGCGTCTCGATGACGAAGACGTCGCCGGGCGCCATGGCGACCTCGGCCGTGGCGCCCAGCGGCTCGACCCGACCGTCGGCCCGCTCGACCCGATTGATCCCGACCGCGCCGGGTTCGCCGCCGTCTGCGCCGAAGGGCGGCACGCGGCGGTGGTTGGACAGAATGGCCGCCGTCATCGGCTCCAGGAAACGCATCCGCCGCACGGCCCCGTCGCCTCCGCGATGCAGGCCTTCGCCGCCCGAGCCGCGCCGGATGGAGAATGCCTCCAGCAGCACGGGGAAGCGTGTCTCCAGCACCTCGGGGTCGGTCAGGCGGCTGTTGGTCATATGGGTCTGGACGGCGGCGGTTCCGTCGAAGTCAGGCCCGGCGCCCGATCCCCCGGCGATGGTCTCGTAATACTGACGCGCGTCGTCGCCGAAGGTGAAGTTGTTCATCGTCCCCTGGCTGGAGGCCAGAACGCCCAGCGCGCCGTAAAGCGCATCGACCACGGCCTGGCTGGTCTCGACGTTGCCCGCCACCACGGCGGCGGGATAGCGCGGGTTCAGCATCGAGCCTTCCGGCACGATCAGTTCGATCGGCTTCAGACAGCCCTCGTTTAGCGGAATGGCGTCGTCCACCAGGGTGCGGAAGACATAGAGCGTCGCTGCCCGCGCGATCGACAGCGGGGCGTTGAAGTTAGTCGGCAACTGGTCGCTGGTTCCGGTGAAGTCGACGACCGCGCTGCGGGCCGCGGCGTCTACGTCGATGCGGACGCGGATGACGGCGCCGTCGTCCATCTCATAGGCGAAGGCGCCGGGCTTCAGGGCGGCGACGGCGCGGCGAACGGCCTCTTCGGCGTTGTCCTGGACGTGGCCCATATAGGCGGTGACGACCTCGCGGCCGAACTCGCCGGTCATGCGGATCAGCTCCTGAGCGCCGCGCGTGCAGGCGGCGACCTGGGCCTTCAGGTCCGACAGGTTCTGATCGACATTGCGCGACGGCCAGGGACCGGAGGCGAACAGGGCCCGCGTCTCGGCCTCGCAGAGCTTTCCGGCGTCGACCAGCAGGAAGTCGTCGATCAGTACGCCCTCGTCGTCCACGCTGCGCGAGTTGGCGGGCATGGAGCCGGGCGTGATCCCGCCGACATCGGCGTGATGGCCGCGCGCCGCGACGAAGAAGGCCGCGGCGTCATCGCTGTCCAGAAACACCGGCATGATGACCGTGATGTCGGGCAGGTGGGTGCCGCCGTTGTAAGGCGCGTTCAGCATGTAGACGTCGCCCGCCTTCATGCCTCGACTGTCTCGCTGATCGCCGCGCGAGGCGATGACGGTGCGGATGCTTTCGCCCATCGAGCCCAGATGCACCGGGATGTGCGGGGCGTTGGCGATCAGCGACCCGCCCGCATCGAAGACGGCGCAGGAGAAGTCCAGACGCTCCTTGATGTTCACCGAGTAGGCGGTGGCGCGCAGGGCCTCGCCCATCTGTTCGGCGCAGGCCATGAAGCGGCTGTTGAACACTTCCAGCATGATCGGATCGACGTCGGTGCCGATGGCGGTGCGGGCGGGCAGGGCGACGACGCGCTTCAGCAGCAGGTTGGACGCGGCATCGACCGAGGCGCGCCAACCGGGTTCGACGACGGTGGTGCCGGTGGCTTCCAACAGGATGGCCGGGCCGTCGACATGGGCGCCGGGCTTCAGCGCCTCACGACGATGGACGGGCGTCTGGTGATCCTCTCCCGCCATGCGGACGGTCAGGGCGGCGACCGGTTCGGGCGCCGAGGCCCCGCCATCAGGCGCCGGGGGCGCGTCCGGCGTCTGGTCCGAGCGTCCGACGGCTTCGACCTCCAGCGTCTCGACCACCAGGGCCTTGTCCTCGGCGAAGAAGCCGAAGCGGCGGCGGTGCGTCTGCTCGAAGGCGGCGGCCATGTCGGCGGCTGGGCCGAAGGGCACGGTCAGGGGCGTGTCGGACCCGGCGAACTTGATCTCGGCGCGGGCGATGGTCGAGACGGCCGCCTCGTCGAAGTCCTGGGCCGTCAGATCGCCGCACGCGGCTTTTGTCAGCGTTTCGACCTGTTCGGCCAGGGCGGCGTCGGCGTCTGGCGAGAGGGGCAGGGCCACGGTGGTCTGACGGATGGCCCGCACCTCGGCCAGGCCCATGCCGTAGGCCGACAGCACCCCGGCGAACGGGTGCAGCAGCACCTGGGTCATGCCCAGGGCGTCGGCCACCAGGCAGGCGTGCTGGCCGCCCGCGCCGCCGAAGCAGTTCAGCACATATTTGGTGACGTCATAGCCGCGCTGAATTGAGATGGAGCGGATCGCCTCGGCCATGTTCTGCACGGCGATGGTGACGAAGCCCTCGGCCAGTTCGCCGGGCGTGACGGGGCGGCCGGTCGCGGCCTCGACCTCGGCCGCCATGGCCTCGAACTTCGCGCGCACCGCCTCGGCGTCCAGCGGCTGGTCGGCGTTCGGGCCGAAGACGGCGGGGAAGAAGTCGGGGCTGAGCTTGCCCATCATGACGTTGCAGTCGGTCACCGTCAGAGGCCCGCCGCGCCGATAGGCCGCCGGTCCCGGCGAGGCGCCGGCCGATTCCGGCCCGACTCGCAGTCGCCCGCCGTCGAAGCGGCAGATGGAGCCGCCGCCCGCCGCCACGGTGTGGATGCTCAGCATCGGCGCGCGCAGGCGCACCCCGGCGACCACGGCGTCGGAGGTCCGCTCATAATCCCCGGCGAAATGGGACACATCGGTCGAGGTGCCGCCCATGTCGAAGCCGATGACGCGGTCGAAGCCGGCGGCCCTGGCCGTCTCGGCCATCGCCACCACGCCGCCTGCGGGCCCCGACAGGATGGCGTCCTTGCCCCGGAAGGCGTCGGCCGCCGTCAGCCCGCCTGAGGACTGCATGAACTGCAGCGGCGTCGCCGCGCCCAGATCGGCGCCGACCCGCTCCACATAGGCGCGCAGGATCGGCGACAGATAGGCGTCCGCCACCGTGGTGTCGCCGCGTCCGATCAGCTTGATCAGCGCCCCGACCTCATGGCTGACCGAGATCTGGCTGAAGCCGACCTCGCGCGCGATCTCGGCCAGGCGTCGCTCGTGATCGGTAAAGCGCCAGCCGTGGACCAGGACGATCGCCACGGCGCGGAAGCCCGCCGCATGGGCCGCCGTCAGATCCGCCCGCGCCTTCGCTTCATCCAGAGGACGATCAACGGCGCCATCTGCGGTCAGGCGCTCGTCGATCTCGACCACGCGGTCGTAAAGCTGGTCGTTCAGGCGGATGTGGCGCGCGAAAAGGTCGGGCCGGGCCTGCCAGCCGATCCGCAGGGCGTCGCCGAAACCGGCGGTGATCGCCAGCACGGTCGGCTCGCCCTTGCGCTCGAGCAGGGCGTTGGTGGCGACGGTGGTGCCCATGCGCACCTCGTCGACCAGACCCGCCGCCAGCGGGCCGGGCGCGGCGCCCAGCATCCGCCGGACGCCCTCGACAGCGGCGTCGGCGTACTGCTCGGGATTGACCGACAGCAGCTTGCCGGTCCTGAGCGCGCCGTCGGGCGCGCGGGCGACGATGTCGGTGAAGGTGCCGCCGCGATCGATCCAGAAACGCCAATTCGCATTCATCTTGCTCATGGGTCTGGTTTACGGCCCGGAAGCGGGATCGCGCTAGTCGGCTTGCGTTTTTCCGTGGCTTGCAGGATGCGGCGCCCGCGCTTTGCGCCGGTACAGCAGGCAGGAGACGAACAGCGTCGCAATCAGCCCGATGTTCCAGACGTAGTAGGCCGAGACATAGGCCCATTGCTCCAGCCTGATGTCGGTGATGAAGACATAGTGGGTGGCGAGCACCAGGAACTGGAAGGCCGCGGCAATCGGCATCCACCAGGTTCCGCTTCGCGCAGAGCCGTAAAGCAGGAGCAGGAAGACCAAGCCGTCGGCCGACACGGCCGCCCAGGGGGGCGTGCGGTAGTCAAACGGAACGATCTGGGAAATCAGCCAGGCGACCCCCAGGGCGATGGAGAGGGCGCGTTGCCATGGCCCGCCGCGCCACAGGGCGAGGAGCGCGGTCAGAACCAGAAAGACGAGGGTGAAGAGGTAGATGGGTGACATGGCCGCCATGTCACCCTCATCGATTCAGGCCGCCCGATCAACCAGGGCCAGACGGGTTTCGCGCGGCACAGGGTCGTCCGCCTTGTCCAGACCGCCCAGACGTATGCTGCGGAAACGCGTCTGGCCTTTCACCTCGGCGAGCGCGCCGTGAAGTTCGACCATGGCCTTCTGCGCCTCGACCTGGGCCGCCATGGCGCGCGCCAGGGCGTCGAAGGCCGGCTGGCCGACGGTGGTCGAGAGGCCGGCGGCGCGACGCCCGCGCGTCAGGGCCTGGGCCAGTTGGCCCAGTCGGTCGATGGACTGGTCTTGCCCCTGTTCGGCGCGGCACAGGGCGCGTTGGATTCTCGTGGCGATGAGCGTCGCCTCTTCGCTTCTTTTCATATCACTCGTTCCGTATTGAACGGGCGCCGGGTCACCCCCCATACCGCAGGTGCTGCAGCACGAAGGCGAACCTCTGGGCGCCGGCTGCAGCTGTCAGGATCCAGGCCGCTGCGGCGGCGACGCCGAAGACGACCAGAAGGCTTCCGAGGCGCCCGCTTCCTGCTCCGAGGGACAGAAGTTGGAGTCCAGCATCGCTGCGGCGATGTAGGCCAGCTCCGTCATCACGGCCGTCGGCGTAAGGAACGCCGCTTGTTTGCGGGTCCCCTCGATCAGATGACGGACCATCCGCTTCTTCGTTTCGGTCGGAGCCAGTTGGTGAAACACGGCTTCCAACTCGCGCCATTTCAGCGGCGGCATCATGTCTTCGGGATCGGTCATCGGGCGCCCTTTCAGCGACCCGATCCAGCGCAAAATCGACCGTCTCGAACATTGGCGCCGATCCGTCTTGGGAAGCGTTCCCAATGCGCGACCGGCTTTCCGAAGCCAGCGCCAGGGCGGCGGCCACGCGGCTGTCGACCTGCAGCTTTCTCACGGCGTTTTCGCAGTGGCGGTCGACGGTTCCGGGCTTGATGCCGAGCTGGCGTGCGATCTGCTTGGAATTGAAGTGGGCATGGACGAGCTGCAGGCATTGCCGTTCCCGCTCCGTCAGCCGCTCCACCAGACTCGTCACTGGTCAGATTCCTTAACCCAACACGCGATGTTACCTTTCGCCCAGCCGGAGGGCAGGGGCAAGGGCTGGCCTGACTCTAGACGGATGCGCTTCCCCCAGCGTTGGAGCAGGACTAGAACATCTCCATGATCGCCGCCGCTCTGATGATGCTCCAGCTATCCGCCGCTCCGGCCGAGACCGCCTCGGTCGAACGCACCCTGGACGCCATGCACGCCGCCGCCTCGGTCGCGGACGGCGAGGCCTATTTCGCGACCTTCACCCCGGACGCCCGCTTCATCGGCACCGACGCGGGCGAGCGGTGGAGCCTGCCGGAGTTCCGGGCCTACGCCATGCCCTACTTCTCGCAAGGCAAGGGCTGGACCTATCGGCCGACGGCGCGGACCGTGACCGTCGCCCCGATCGACTGCCGCTGCATCGCCTGGTTCGACGAGGTGCTGGACAATGACGCCTATGGAACGACGCGCGGCTCGGGCATCCTGCGCCTGACCGACGACGGCTGGAAGATCGAGCAATACGTCCTCAGCTTCGCCGTGCCGAACGACAAGGCGCGCGCCGTCGTTGACGCCATCAAGGCCGACTGATGGAGGTTCAGGACGACGCCTTCGTGCTGTCGGCGCGGGCGCATGGCGATACGGGGGCGGTGGTCGATCTGTTGACCGAGCATCACGGCCGTCGCGCCGCCTATGTCGCGGGCGGGGCGTCGCGCCGGATGCGGCCTTTCCTTCAGCCCGGTGCGCGGGTCGTGGCCGATCTGCGGTCGCGGACGTCGGATCAGCTGGGATCGGCGCGGCTGGAGCCGGTGGGCGAAGGCCCAGCCGCCCTGTTCGACGACCCGCTGGCCCTGATCGGACTGAGCGCCGCCGCTGCGGTGGCGCAGGGCGCCCTGCCGGAGCGGGAGCCGCACCCCGGCGCCTTCTACGCCTTCGAGGCGCTGATGGGGGCGTTCGCCGTGCCTGAGGTCTGGCCCGCCATCTTCGTGCGCTTTGAGGCCGGGTTGCTGGAGGATCTGGGTTTTGGGCTGGACCTGTCGCGCTGCGCCTCAACAGGGTCGATGGACGATCTGGTCTGGGTCAGCCCCCGCACCGGCCGCGCCGTCAGCCGCGAGGCCGGCGCCCCCTATGCCGACAAGCTGCTGACCCTGCCGCCCTTCATGCTGGGCGCGCAGGCGGGGCTGGGCGAGGGCGACGTGAAGGCGGGGCTGGAGCTGACCGGGCATTTCCTTGAGCAGTTCGTCTTCCACGCCCTGAACCGGCCCCTGCCGCCCGCGCGCGTCTGGATGATCGACAAGCTGCGCGAGGCGGGGCGGCTGTAGTTCCGGGGAGACGGGATTTGAGCGTGTGAGCTTACCGGCTCAGCGCCGACAACCCCGCAATCGCCTCACGCATTTCCCTTTGCAGCGTCGCGACCAGTTCGGCGGCGGGCAGGGCGCGGCCCAGCGGCGCGCCTTGCCCGGCCCAGTGTGGCGCGTAGCCGTTGTCGCCCTTCGCCCTGGCCGCCGCGTTCAGCGCCTTGCCGAGATCGTAGGCGTAGGGATAGGCGGCGATCTTCGTCTCATCGGCGCGGCGCATGAAGGCGTTCTCGACCCCGCGCGCCGGACGGCCGGAGATGGCCGCGCTGACCCGCGTGCGCCCAGCCTCCGCCCCCGACAAGGCCGTCCGATAGGCCGCATCCGCCGCCGATTCCGGGCAGGCGGCGAAGGCTGTACCCATCTGCGCTCCGGCCGCGCCCAGCGCCAGCGCCGCCGCGATCCCCGCGCCGTCCATGATCCCGCCCGCCGCGATCACCGGAACCGGCAGGTCGCGCGCCAGCAGGCGCGTCAGCGGCAGGGTGGCGAAGCGCGGATCGTCGGCCGGGTCGAAGACGCCGCGATGGCCGCCTGCCTCGACCCCTTGGGCGATCACCATGTCGAACCCGGCGGCGACGGCGGCGCGGCCTTCCTCGGGCGTGGTGGCGCTGGCGATCAGGATGCAGCCCGCCGCCTTCAGCGCCGCGATCTGATCGGCGCGCGGCAGACCGAAATGGACGCTGACCACGGCGGGTCTTTCCTCGACCAGCACGGCCAGCTTGGCGTCGTCGGTCAGGAAGCTCTGGTAGATGTCGTTGAGGCGTTCGGGCGGGGCCGCGCCGAACTCACTGAAGATCGGGCGCAGGCTGTCGATCCAGACGGCGTCCCGCGCCGGATCAGCCGCAACCGGCGCATGGCAGAACAGATTGACGTTGAACGGCCGCTCGGTCAGCGCCCTGGCCGCGCGGATGGCCTTGCGGCTCGCCTCGGCGTCGATGGCCCCCAGGGCGATGGAGCCCAACGCGCCCGCGTTCGACACGGCGGCGGCCAGTTCGGCGGTCGAGGTTCCGGCCATCGGCGCCTGGATCAGGGGGAAGGACAGGCCGAGGCGGTCGGTCAAGGCGGTCTTCATCAGGGCTCCTTCGCGCGTTTCTGCACAGATAGGCGCTGACAATCCCGGCGTCAGGCCCCGGCTGCGCTAGACTTTCCTCGTCCGATCATTGATTCGAAGCCGTATGACCATCCACACCCCGACGCCGGACGGCGGCCGCATCGTTGAAGAGCCGATGGGCGAGGCGCTGTCGCGCCGCTATCTGGCCTACGCCCTGTCGACCATCACCAACCGCGCCCTGCCCGACGTGCGTGACGGCTTCAAGCCCGTGCACCGGCGCATCATGTACGCTATGCATCAGATGCGGCTGAACCCGCAGGCGGCCGCGCGCAAATGCGCCAAGGTCGTCGGCGAGGTCATGGGCGGTTATCACCCGCACGGCGACGCCTCGATTTACGAGGCGTTGGTCCGTCTGGCGCAGGATTTCGCCCAGCGCTATCCGCTGGTCGACGGCCAGGGGAACTTCGGCAACATCGACGGCGATAGCGCGGCGGCCATGCGCTATACGGAGTGCAAGCTGACGCCCGCGGCCGTCCTGCTGCTGGACGGCATCGATCAGGACGCGGTCGACTTCCGCCCCACCTATGACGATCAGGACGAGGAGCCGGTGGTCCTGCCGGCGGGCTTCCCCAACCTGCTGGCCAACGGGTCGTCGGGCATCGCCGTGGGCATGGCCACCTCGATCCCGCCGCACAACGTGGGCGAACTGATCGACGCCTGCCATCTGCTGCTGGAGCAGCCGGACGCCACGACCGAAGACCTGGTCAAGATCGTGCCGGGGCCGGACTTCCCCACCGGCGGCGTCTCGGTCGAGGGCCACGCGTCCATGCTGGACGCCTATGAGACGGGCCGGGGCGGTGTGCGCCTGCGTGCCGCCTGGGACACCGAGGATCTGGGCCGAGGCGTCTGGCGCATCGTCGTCACCGAAATCCCCTATCAGGTGCAGAAGTCCAAGCTGATCGAACAGCTGGCCGACCTGATCGAGAACAAGAAGGCGCCCCTGCTGGCCGACGTGCGCGACGAGTCGGCCGAGGACATCCGCCTGATCCTGGAGCCCAAGTCTCGGACGGTAGAGCCTGAAGTCCTTATGGAAAGCCTGTTCAAGCTTTCCGATCTGGAGACGCGCTTCCCCATCAACATGAACGTGCTGGACGCTACCGGCACGCCGCGCGTCATGGGGCTGAAGGACTGTCTGCGGGCCTTCCTGGATCACCGCCGCGTGGTGCTGAACCGCCGCAGCCAGTGGCGCATCGCCCGCGTGGAGAAGCGCCTGCACCTGTTGGAAGGCCTGCGCATCGTCTTCCTGAACCTGGACGAGGTCATCCGCATCGTCCGCGAGGAAGAGCAGCCCAAGGCGGCCCTGATCACGACCTTCGGGCTGAGCGAGCTTCAGGCCGACTTCATCCTCGACACCCGCCTGCGCCAGCTGGCCCGTCTCGAAGAGATGACGATCGAGAAGGAATTCAAGGAGCTGTCGGATGAACTTGCAGCGCTGCAGGCGCTGACGTCCTCCGAGGCCAAGCAGTGGAAGGCCATCGGCAAGGAGCTGGAGGCGGTGCGCAAGGCGCTGATCTCGCCGCGCCGCACCGTGATCGGCGAGGCGGTCGACGCCTCGGCCTTCGTCGCGCCGGAGGCCTTCATCCCGCGTGAGGCGATCACCGTCATCCTGTCGGATCGCGGCTGGATCCGCGCCGCCAAGGGCAAGGTCGACGACCCCTCCGAGCTGAAGTTCAAGGAAGGCGACAAGCTGGGCTTCCTGGTCCCCGCCTATACGACTGACAAGCTGCTGATCGGCGCCTCGGACGGCCGCATCTTCACCATCGGCGCCGACAAGCTGGCCTCCGGGCGCGGGCATGGCGAACCGTTGCGCCTGATGATCGACCTCGACGAGAAGGCTGAGATCATCAATGTCGTGGCGCACGAACCCGATGCGAAGCTGCTGATCGCGTCAAAGGCCGGTTACGGCTTCGTGGCGCCGGAAAACGATCTTCTGGCCCAGAAGCGCGGCGGCAAGCAGGTGCTGAACGGCGAGATGCTGGCCATGCTGCGGGTCCCCCAGACGCCTGTCGGCGATCACGTCGCGACCATCGGCGAGAACATCAAGACGCTGATCTTCCCCCTGGCCGAACTGCCCGAAATGGGCCGTGGCAAGGGCGTGAAGCTGCAGAACTACAAGCAGGGGGGCCTGTCCGACGTGGCGGTGTTCAACGCCGAACAGGGGCCGGAATGGGTCGACGGCGGCGGCCGTCGCCGCAACTGGCCGGACTGGAAGGACTGGCTGGGCAAGCGCGCCGGGGCCGGCCGCCAGGGCCCGCGCGGCCTGAGGAAGTTCCGCTGATCGTCAGCTCCTCTCCAAGGCGTGGGGAGGAGCGCGACGCCTCACGCGGCGAAGAACGACACGTAGATGCTGAACAGGAAGGCGGCCAGGAAAGCCATGAAGGCGATCCCCGCGGCCACCGCTCCGATTCCCAGGAGGACGGTGAGGGTCTGATCTCTCATCTTCATGCATCACACGTAGTACGCCGTTCTTTCACCGCACAAGCTGGGTGCGTCAGAAGACCGCGTATGTCGGGATTTTCATTAGGCGCGACGCGGGTTGCCCCCCATATTCACGCCTGATCTTTCGGAGGAGGCTCAATGATCACCTGGATCATCATCGGCGTCATCGTCGTCATTCTGCTGTTCGTCGTGGTCGGCGCCTACAACCGGCTGGTGAAGCTGGATCAGACGGCGAACCAGTCGTTCGCGGACATCGACGTGCAGCTGAAGCAGCGTCAGGACCTGATCCCCAACCTAGTCGAGACGGTGAAGGGCTACGCCACGCACGAGCGCGGCACCCTGGACGCCGTGACCCAGGCGCGCGCCGCCGCCGCGGGGGCTCGCACCGTCGATGAGAAGGTGCAGGCCGAGAACATGCTGACGGCGACGCTCGGCCGTCTGTTCGCCGTGTCCGAGGCCTATCCGGACCTGAAGGCCAACGCCAACTTCCAGCAGTTGCAGATGGACTTGTCGGACATCGAGAACAAGCTGGCCGCCGCGCGTCGCTTCTTCAACAATGCGGTCAGCGAGTTCAACGCCGTGCGCCGCCAGTTTCCGACCGTTCTGTTCGCCGGGATGTTCGGCTTCGGCGCCGACAAGCCCTTCTTCGACGTGGGCGAAAGCGAGCGCGCCGGCCTGAACGCCGCGCCGCCGACGGTGAAGTTCTAAGCCCCAATGGCGGTTTTCGGTCAGGCCGTCGGCCTCAAGACCCACATCTGGCGCAACAACGCCCGGTCAGCGATCCTGCTGGCCGGGTTCCCGGTGCTGCTGGTCGGCATCCTGTTCGGCGTCCAGGTGCTGATGATGGGGTTCGGCCTGCTGCCCAACTCGGGCGGCGATCTGGGCCAGGACCTGGCGCGGGCGGCCTCCATGCTGGGCTGGACCGTGCCCTTCGCCGCCATCGCGGCGGCGATCTGGTTCGTCATCGCCTATTTCGGCAACCAGATGATGATCGACGTCATGACCGGCGCGCGAAAGGTCGAGCGCCGGGTCGAACCGGAACTCTATAATCTGCTGGAGAACCTGGCGATCTCGCGCGGGATGAAGACGCCCGCCCTGCGCATCATCGAAAGTCCGTCGCTGAACGCCTATGCGTCCGGCCTGCACGAGGGCAACTACAGCGTCACCGTCACGCGCGGCCTGATGCAGACCCTGAACCGCGACGAGATGGAATGCGTCCTGGCGCACGAACTGACCCACGTCATCAACAAGGACGTGCGGACCATGGTGATCGCCTCGATCTTCGCAGGGATCATCAGCGTGGTGGCCGAACTGGTGTTCCGCAGCCTGTTCTATGTGCGCGGCGGCCGCGGCGGGAACAACAAGAACGCCATGCCCCTGATCCTGATCGGTCTGGCGATCGGGGTGATCGGTTTCGGCCTGGCCGCCGTCATCCGCATGACCCTGTCGCGGACGCGCGAGTATGTGGCCGACGCCGGGGCGGTGGAGCTGACCAAGAACCCGGACGCCATGATCTCGGCGCTGAGGAAGGTGTCGGGCCAGTCGAAGGTCGAGGCGCCGGACGAACTGCGCGGCATGTTCCTGGACAATACGGCCGACAAGGCGGGATTCTCAGGCCTGTTCGCGACGCACCCGCCGATCGAGAAACGCATCGCGGCGTTGGTTCAGTTCGCCGGCGGTCGGGACGACGGGCCGTGGGGCGGAGCGCCTCAAGCTTCAGGTACGGCGGTGCCGACGACCTGATCCCTTCTCCCCTTGCGGGAGAAGGTGGCTGGCGATCAACTCGTCGCCCCATCTCGCGTTGAGAGACCCCTCATCCGACCCTGACGGGCCACCTTCTCCCACAAGGGGAGAAGGGCGTTACAGCCGCTCCCAGCCCCAGGGGCGCAGAGCTTCCAGAGGGCGGAACTCAGCCTTGTAGTCCATCTTGGGCGAGCCCTGGACCCAGTAGCCGAGGTAGACATAGGGCAGGCCCACGGTCTCGGCCTGATGCAGGTGGTCGAGGATGGCGAAGCGGCCCAGGCTGCGGCGCTCCAGATCCGGATCGAAGAAGCTGTAGACCATCGACAGGCCGTCATGCAGCAGATCGGTCAGGCAGACGCCGACCAGACGGCCGGGGCCGTCATCCTCGCTGGGCAGGCGGTATTCGATCAGATGGGTGCGGACGGCGGTGTCCTCGACCATCGACACATAGTCCAGCCAGCCCATGTCGCTCATGCCGCCGCCGGGGTGGCGGGCGGTCAGATAGCGGCGCAGCAGGTCGAACTGCTCCATCGTCGCCTCGGCCTCGACCAGGTCGCGTGACAGGTCGGCGTTGCGCGCCAGGATGCGGCGACGTGAGCGCGAGGGTTCGAAATCCGCTACCGGAATGCGTACCGAGACGCAGGCGATGCAGGCCTCGCACGCCGGGCGATAGGCGATGTTCTGGCTGCGGCGGAACCCGGCCTGGGTCAGGGCGTCGTTGACGTCGGCCCCGTCGCTGAACGGCAGGTTTGCGAAGACCTTGCGCTCGAACTGCCCTGGCAGATAGGGGCAGGGCGCGCTGGCGGTCATGAAGAAGCGGAGCTGGCGCGAGAAGAAGTGCTGGGTCACGGTTGTCGCTCCGTGACGAAATCAGCGCCCGCACAGGGGCTGGATGGGTACGCGCGGCTCATATTCTGATTTGGCGCGCAACCAGCCGTTTTCGCAAGCCTTCTTCGTGCGGCGAGGGCGTCGCCGCACGGCCTCACAGGCTGGTGTCCGTCGGCAGGACCGGCGCTTCGCGCAGCAGGACGATGGCGATGCGGCGGTTGCCCGCCAGCGACGGGTCGTCGGGATAGAGGGGATCGGACCCCGCCTTGCCTGCGACGGAATAGACCCGGTCGGTGTTCACGCCTGAACCCTGCAGCACCAGACGCGAGGCGTCGGCGCGGGCCGAGGACAGGGGCCAGTCGCCGGGGCTGCTGGCGCGGCTGGAGCCGGCGACGGCGTTGGTGTGGCCGGTGATGGAGATGCGGTTGGGCAGTTGGTTGATGACCTTGGCCACGGCGCGCAGCAGCAACTGGGCGCGCGGATTGGGGCGCGAGGAGCCGTTCTCGAACATCGAGCGGCCTTCCTGATCCACCAGCTGGATGCGCAGGCCCTCGGGCGTCTGGTCGATGATCAGCTGTTTCGACAGTTCGGCCAGTTCCGGCATGGACTGCATGGCCTGGCGCAGGGATTCGGCGGCGCTGGCGAAGTCGGCGGCCTCGCGACGGGCGATCTCGGCGCGCAGGGCGGCCTCGCTGGCCGAGGCCAGGTTGGAGTTCTGGCCGGCTTCCTGCGGCGCGTCGGGGGCTTCGGGGGCCAGCTGTTCGATGACGGCGTTGGAGCCGGCGCCCTTGGCCCCTTCGGAATCGCCCAGCGAGGTGCCGCCCAGGATGCCGCCGGAGCCCGAGGTCGAGGCCGAGACGTTGGCCGGGGCGAAATATTCGGCGATGCCGCGCTTCTGCTCCGGATCGGTCGTGTTGATCAGCCACATCAACAGGAAGAAAGCCATCATGGCGGTGACGAAGTCGGCGTAGGCCACCTTCCACGCGCCGCCGTGGTGGCCGTGTCCGGATACCTTCTTCACCTTCTTGATCAGGATCGGGCGATCATTCAGCGCCATGGGGCGGGTCCGTCTTAACCGTGTTCGTTCGCCCTAAATCCCATGAGGGGCTTAAGAAGCGGTTGCGGCGCCATGCGACGGCCCGCCGCGCCCTTGCCGATACGGGCTTCACGGCCTAGCTGAGGGCCATGTCCGACGCGTCCGCTTCACCTGCCGCCGATTTCGATCCTCGCGCCTATCGCCGGGCGCTGGGCGGGTTCGCGACGGGGGTGTGCGTGGTCACGGCCCATACGGTCGACGGGCCGCTGGGGATCACGGTGAACAGCTTCACCTCCGTCTCGCTGGAGCCGCCGCTGGTGCTGTGGTGCATGGACATCAAGTCCGACCGCCACGACGCCTTCGCCGGGGCGGATCGGTTTGCCGTGCATATGCTGCCGGTCGAGGACAAGGCCATGTCCGACCGTTTCGCCTGGGGCGTCTGCCGCCTGTCGGACGATGAGTTCGCGGTCGACGATCCAGAGCCGCCGCGTCTGCTCAACGCGGTGACGCGGCTGACCTGTCGGACGCACGACCGCATCGTCATGGGCGACCATCTGGTCATCGTCGGCCGGGTCGAGGCGTTCGACACGCGGCCGGGCGACGCGCTGACCTATTTCCGGGGCAAATACGGCAAAGCGGTCGATCCCACCGCCTGATCCTTCTCCCCTTGTGGGAGAAGGTGGGCCCGAAGGGCTCGGATGAGGGGTCTCTCCGAAATCTGAAATGAAAGGGGGGGCTGGCGTCGGCCTATGTCCAGCAACCCCTCATCCGTCTCGCTACGCGAGCCACCTTCTCCCACAAGGGGAGAAGGAAAAGATCAGCCCATCATCCGCGCGGCTTGCGGCGCGAAATAGCTGATGACGCCCGACGCCCCCGCGCGCTTGAAGGCGTGCAGGCTTTCCAGGATGGCGCGGTCCGGGTCCAGCCAGCCGTTGGCGAAGGCGGCCTGCATCATCGCGTACTCGCCCGACACCTGATAGGCGAAGGTCGGCACCTTGAACGTCTGCGACACCAGTCGGACGATATCGAGATAGGGCAGGCCCGGCTTGACGATCAGGGCGTCGGCGCCTTCCGACAGGTCCATCGCCACTTCGCGCAGGGCCTCCTCGGCGTTGGCGAAGTCCATCTGATAGGTCTTCTTGTCGCCGGTCAGCGACTTGGACGAACCCACCGCGTCGCGATACGGGCCGTAGAAGGCCGAGGCGTATTTGGCCGCATAGCTGATGATCAGCGCATCGCTCAGTCCGTTGGCTTCCAGCGCCTCGCGGATGGCCTGGACGCGGCCGTCCATCATGTCGGACGGCGCCACGGCGTCGGCGCCCGCGTGGGCGTGGATGAAGGCCTGTTCGGCCAGCCGCTCCAGCGTCGGATCATTGACGATGCGGCCGTTTTCCAGAACCCCGTCGTGGCCGTGGTCGGTGTAGCAGTCCAGCGCCACGTCGGTCATGACGCCGATCTCGGGCGCGGCGTCCTTGATGGCGCGGATGCAGTCGGGGATCAGGCCGTCCGGGTCGGTGGCGGCGGTGGCGACATTGTCCTTCAGCCCGTCGTTCACGTTCGGGAACAGGGCCACCATCGGAATGCCCAGATCGCGCGCCTCGACGGCGGCCTTGGCGGCCTCCTTGGGCGACAGGCGAAAGACGCCGGGCATGGAGGCGACCGGCTGGCGGTCCTCGTCGCCGTCATGGACGATCAGCGGCCAGATCAGATCGGCGGGCGTCAGCGTCGTCTCGGCGACCAGACGGCGCACCCACGGCTGCGAACGCAGGCGACGCGGGCGGGCGTAGGGGAAGGCGGCGGGCTGGAAGGGCATGGTCATGCGCGCGGCTTAAAACAAAGCGCGGGGAGAGGCAAAAGGCGAACTGTCCACACGTGGCCATCCCTCGGCGGGGACGGGGTGACGCGCGCTCCGCCAGCCGTTAGAAGCGCCCCGAACGCCCCGTCAGAGGGCAGGCTGTAATGCGGGAGCTTTCATGGACTTCGCCCTCACCGACGATCAACGCGCCATTCAGGACGCGGCCCGCGCCTTCGCCGAGGCCGAACTGGCCCCGCACTCGGCCCGCTGGGACGAGGACAAGCATTTCCCGGCCGACGTGCTGAAGGCCGCCGCCGAGATGGGCTTCGCCGGCATCTATACGGGCGAGGAACACGGCGGCATGGGTCTGGGCCGGGTCGAGGCGGCGGTGATCTTTGAAGAGCTGTCGCGCGGCGACGTGGCGACGGCCGCCTTCATCTCGATCCACAACATGGCGACGTGGATGATCGACAGCTTCGGCTCGGACGATCTGCGGGCGCGCTTCGTGCCGTCGCTGGTCGGGATGGAGAAGATCGCCAGCTACTGCCTGACCGAGCCGGGCTCGGGCTCGGACGCGGCGGCGTTGCGGACGACGGCGGTGCGCGACGGCGACCACTATGTGCTGAACGGCGCCAAGGCTTTCATCTCGGGCGCCGGGACGTCGGACGTCTATGTCGTCATGGTCCGCACCGGCGGCGAGGGGCCCAAGGGCATCTCGACCCTGGTGGTCGAGGCGGGCACGCTCGGCCTGTCGTTCGGCGCCAACGAGAAGAAGATGGGCTGGAACGCCCAGCCGACCGCCGTGGTCAGCTTCGACGACTGCCGGGTGCCGGTCGCCAATCTGGTGGGCGAGGAAGGCGCGGGCTTCAAATACGCCATGGCCGGTCTGGACGGCGGGCGCCTGAACATCGCCGCCTGCTCGCTGGGCGGGGCGCGTCTGGCGCTGGAGACGGCCCAGGAATACGTCGCCGGCCGCAAGCAGTTCGGCCAGGCCATCGGCCAGTTCCAGAACACCCAGTTCGAGCTGGCGGACATGGCGACCGACCTTGAGGCGGCCCGCCTGATGGTGCTGCGCGGCGCCTGGGCCATCGACACCGGCCACCCGGAAAAGACCAAATGGTGCGCCATGGCCAAGCGCCTGACGACCGACGCCTGCTTCCAGATCGCCGATCAGGCGCTGCAGCTGCACGGCGGCTACGGCTATCTGAAGGACTATCCGCTGGAGCGGATCGTGCGCGACCTGCGCGTTCACCGTATCCTGGAAGGCACCAATGAGATCATGCGCGTGATCGTGGCGCGCGAGCTGGCGAAATGAGCGAACTCGAGGTCATCACCCGTATCGAGAACGGTGTCGGTCGCATCACCCTGAACCGGCCCAAGGCGATCCATGCCCTGAACCGGCCCATGTGCGAGACGATGATCGAAGCGCTGCTGGCCTGGCGCGCGGACGACGCGGTTCAGTCGGTGCTGATCGACCACGCGGGCGAGCGCGGCTTCTGCGCGGGCGGCGACATCCGCATGATCGCCGAGAGCGGGGCAGGGGACGCCTCGGAGGCCAAGGCCTTCTTCAAGGCCGAGTATCAGCTGAACCATCTGATGTTCGTCTATCCCAAGCCGATCACGGCGGTGGTGGACGGCATCGTCATGGGCGGCGGCGTGGGCATCAGCGAACCCGCCGACGTCCGCATCGCCACCGAGCGCACCACCTACGCCATGCCCGAGACCGGCATCGGCCTGTTCCCCGACGTGGGCGGCGGCTGGTTCCTGCCGCGTCTGCCGGGCCAGACGGGAGTCTGGCTGGCGCTGACCGGCGCGCGGCTGAAGGCGGCGGATACGGTGGCGCTGGGCATCCATACGCACTTCGTCGCATCCGAGGCCGTCGAGGCGTTGAAGGTCGACCTGCGGGCCGCGCCCGCCGATCCGAAGGCGGTCGCCGATCGCGCCGCCGGAGACGCCGGGCCGTCGCCGCTGGCGCCGCACCGCGAGGCCATCGACCGCCTGTTCGCCTTCGACACGGTGGAAGAGATCGTCGCCGCCCTTCAGGGCGAGGGGTCGGAGTGGGCGCAGAAGCAGCTCGACATCCTGAAGACCAAGTCGCCGCAGTCGCTGAAGGTCTCGCTGCGCCAGATCCGCACGGGCGCGACGCTGACCGACTTCGCCGACAACATGGCGATGGAATACGCCCTGGGCGGCCGTGTCGTGCAGACCCACGATTTCCAGGAAGGCGTGCGCGCCGTCATCATCGACAAGGATAATGCGCCTCAGTGGTCGCCGGCCGAGCTTTCTTCGGTTTCAGAGGCCCAGATCGAGGCCCTGTTCGCGCCCCTGCCTGCGGGTGAGGCATGGAAACCGCTGATCCGCTGATTTCGCGCAAGCTTCATTGTTCCGGGCGGGGGAAAAGCCTATCTTGGCGGCATGACTAGTCGCTGGACCCCCGAATCCTGGAGAAACAAGCCCGTCCTGCATATGCCGACGGACTATCCGGACGCCGCCGAGTTGGCGCGCGTCGAAGACGAGCTGCGCGCGATGCCGCCCCTCGTCTTTGCGGGCGAGGCGCGCAAGCTTACCGATCACCTGGCCCAGGTCGAGGCGGGCGACGCCTTCCTGCTGCAGGGCGGCGACTGCGCCGAGAGCTTCAAGGAATTCTCGACCGACAACATCCGCGACACCTTCCGCCTGATCCTGCAGATGGCGGTGGTGCTGACCTTCGCCGGTCGCAAGCCGGTGGTGAAGGTCGGCCGCATCGCCGGTCAGTTCGCCAAGCCGCGCTCGTCTCCGATCGAGGAGATCGGCGGGGTCGAACTGCCGTCCTATCGCGGCGACATCATCAACGGCATGGGCTTCACGCCGGAAGAGCGCACGCCCGATCCGCAGCGCCTGATCCGCGCCTATAACCAGTCGGCCTCGACGCTGAACCTGCTGCGCGCCTTTGCGGGCGGGGGCTATGCCGACCTCTACAACATCCATCGCTGGACCCTGGGCTTCGCCGACGACGGCGCGGGCGCGGCCTACCGCGAACTGGCCGACAAGATCACCGAGGCCCTGGCCTTCATGGAGGCGGTCGGCGTCACGCCCGAGACGCATCCCGACCTGTCGCGCGTCGAGGTCTTCACCAGCCACGAAGCCTTGCTGCTGAACGTCGAGAGCGCCCTGACGCGCCTGGACGGTTCGACCGGCGAATGGTTCGACACCTCGGCCCACATGCTGTGGATCGGCGAGCGGACGCGTCAGCTGGACGGCGCCCACATCGAGTTCATGCGCGGCATCTCCAACCCCATCGGGGTCAAGTGCGGGCCGACCATGACGGCGGACGACCTGCTGCCGCTGATCGACGCCCTGAACCCGAACAACATTCCGGGCCGCCTGACCCTGATCGGCCGCTTCGGCCACGACAAGGTGGGCGACCGCCTGCCGGGCCTGATGCGGGCGGTGAAGGCGGCGGGCAAGCGCGTCATCTGGTCGATCGACCCGATGCACGGCAATACGCTGAAGGCCGGCAACGGCTACAAGACCCGACCCTTCGATCGCGTCATGGGCGAGGTCCGCACATTTATTGATGTTGCGGAGGCCGAGGGCGTCCACCCCGGCGGCGTCCACCTGGAGATGACCGGCCAGAATGTCACCGAGTGCATCGGCGGCGCCCAGGCGGTGACGGAAGACGACCTGTCGAGCCGTTATCACACCCACTGCGACCCGCGCCTCAACGCGGATCAGGCGCTGGAGATGGCCTTCCTGGTCGCCGAGCGTCTCAAGGCCGGGCGGCAGGCCCGGTCCGAGGCCGCATGACGGCAGAAGACGAAACGCCCGGCCGCGTCGCTTATCAGGGCGCGCCGGGCGCCTTCAGCCACGAAGCCTGCCTGGACCTGCGCCCGTGGGACGAGGCGGTCGGCTTTGAGACCTTCCAGGGCGCGATCGACGCCGTCCTGAGCGGCGACTGCCACTGCGCCCTGATCCCCGTCGAGAACTCGACCGTGGGCGTGGTCGAGCCCGCCGCTACGCTTGTGAAAGAGGCGGGACTTGTGGCGGTCAGCGACGCCTGGCGGCCGATCCGTCTGGCCCTGCTGGGCGTGCCCGAGGCGCGGTTGTCGGACGTGAAGACGGCCGAGAGCCACCCGGTGGCCCTGCAGCAGTGCTCCAAGGCCCTGAAAGAGATGGCGATCACGGCCGTCGAGGTGTTCGACACCGGGGGCGCGGCCGCTGCGGTGGCCGAGGCGGGCGACGTCTCGCGCGCCGCCGTTGCGCCTGCTCGCGCGGCTGAGGTCTATGGGCTGTCGGTTCTGCGCAACGATCTGCAGGATTTCAGCGACAATCGCACACGGTTTGTCCTCTTCACGGCTCCTGAGGCTTGACCGCGCATAAAATTTGCTGTTGTAAGGCCCGGTCGGATCAACCCTGATCCAGAAACTGGACCGGATTCATGTCCTCGCTGCGCGCACAAATGACCCTTGAAACCACCTCGCGCGCGGTGGCCGGCTTTTATTTTGGCTACGGCTATTACGGCTTTCGATACGCCGGCTGAGGCGTCGGGCTTCTAACCAGACCCTGACTGTCTCGCTGGCGACCGCTTCTCCCCAAGCGGCCAGTACGCGCGTTCACGCCTGACCTTCTGTCGGCGGGACGCGACCTCCCCATCGAAATCCCATGCCGAAAGCCATCTCCCATGTCGCAATCCGCCATCCAGCAAGTCTGGCCCGCCGAAACCGTTGAACTGAGCGCCGAACAGAAGGCGCTGGCCGCCCTGCGCGCCGAGATCGACAGCCTGGACGATCAGATCCTCGAACTGTTCGAACGTCGCCTGTCCGTCGCCGCCCAGGTGGGCAAGGCCAAGGACGCCCCGACCGGCCCCCACACCAAGTTGCGTCCCGACCGCGAACAGGCCGTCCAGGCCCGCATCCTGAAGCAGTGCGAACCCGAGAACCGCGAGGCGGTCGAGCATCTGTGGCGCGAGATCGTCGGTTGGGGTCTGGCCCGCCAGGGCCGCCTGCAGGTCCAGGTCTGGGCCCCGATCGATCCGGCCAAGGCCGTCGACGGCGCCCGCCTGCGCTTCGGCGCCGCCGCCGACATCAAGCTGGTCCTCGATCCGCAGGCCGCCCTGGCCCATGCGGCCGAGGGCAAGGGCGTGGCCGTCCTGTCCATCAGCGGCGACGATCCCTGGTGGATCGGCCTGCGCCGCGAATGGTCGATGCTCAGCGTCTTCGACGGCTACGGCGGCGAGACGCCGACGTCTCTGGCTGTCGGCAAGATCGATCCGCCGGCCCTGCCCAAGGGCCGTCGCGTCGTCGTCACCGCGGGCGGCGATGCGGGCGACGGTTCGGGCGCGCGTCGCTGGGGCCTGAACACTCACCACGGCTGGAGCCTGGCCCTGACCGACGCCGATGTGGCGCCGGGCGATGTCGAAGGCTGCGTCGGCGCCATCGGCTGACTGCAGGTCGTTAACTCCGTCTCAAAACAGGGTGGGCGAGGGTGGCTGCATGGCCCAGCCCGCCCTGCATCGATCGCGCCGCGTCGTCGCCCTTGCGGCGGCTGCGCTGACGCTTGCGGGCTGCGGCGTGAACGAAGCCGATCCCCATCGCTTCGAGACCCTGGCGCAGTCGGTGGCCTCCATTCCAGTGTCGGCTGAAGACGAGGGCGAGGCCCGGCCGACCGCCACGCCGGATCAGCCGCGCGAGCGAGCTGCGCCGTTGAAGGTCGAGCTGATGACCCCGCACGAACTGTGGGACGCACGCGAGGGCGTGACAGCCAGGGTTCGCCTCGCCTCTGCGTCAACGCCGACGAACGACCCTGATCTCGAGACGCCGCCTGCGGTCGTTGCGGCGCCGCAGCCCGCGACCGCCGTCCGCCAGGTGCAACTCGGCGCCTATTCCAGCGAAGACGGCGCCCGCGCGGCCTGGGCGCGGCTGAGCCGAGGGCCGGGCGGGGCGGCGCTGTCCGGGCTTCAACCCGCCTATGAGGCGGTGGAGGTCGCCGGTCGCCGTCTGATCCGGCTGAAGGTCGCCGCCTCCGTCGAACAGGCTCAGACCCTGTGCCGCGACCTGGCGGCGTCGGACCCCTGGTGCGCGCGATCCGGCGCCGCAGCCTGATCGTCCACAGGCTCAGCTTAAGGTTTCGTTGACGATTGGCCCGCGGAGGCTGATCTTGCGGCCCATGGGCGGGCGGCGGACGAAGATGAGTCGCGCCTGCTGATCACAGTGGGATTTCACATGGCGCAGCCTCAGGTCATCGTCATCGGCAATGAAAAGGGCGGGGCGGGCAAGTCCACCCTGGCCATTCACATCGTCACCGGCCTTCTGCACGCCGGACGCAAGGTCGCCATCATCGATCTGGACCTGCGTCAGCGTTCGCTGGAGCGGTTCTTCGCCAACCGCGTCGCCTGGACCAAGGCCAACGGCCATGATCTGCCGCTGCCCTTTGTGCCGGACATGGGCGACGGCAAGGCCCTGCATAAGGCCGATGAGACGGAGCAGTTGGCGCGTTTCGAGGCCGCCTACGCCGAGGCGAGGGGCGTCGCCGACGTCATCGTCATCGACACGCCGGGCGGGGACACGGCTCTGTCGCGCGCCGCGCACGGCCGCGCAGACCAGATCGTCACCCCCATGAACGACAGCTTCGTCGACTTCGACCTGCTGGGCGAGGTGGACCCGGTGACGCTGGATCTGATCCGTCCCTCCATCTATTCGGAAAGCGTCTGGGAGGCGCGCAAGCATCGCGCCGTCACTGAGGGCCGTCAGGTGACGATCGACTGGATCGTCGTCACCAACCGTCTGGCCGTGGCCGAGGCCCGCAACCGGCGCCGTCTGGCCTCACGCATGGCCAAGCTGGCCAAGCGGGTCGGTTTCCGTGTCGGGCCGGGCCTGCGCGACCGGGTCATCTATCGCGAACTCTTCCCCTTCGGCCTGACGGTGGCGGACCTGTCGAACGACATCCGTCCGGTGTCGGTGTCCCTGGCCCACGTCGCTGCGCGTCAGGAGATGCGCAACCTGATGCAGGCCCTGGGTCTGGACGACGCCATCGCCGCCATGGACGCGGCGGCCTGATCGCTTCATGGGCCTGATCTGGTTGGGTCTGGCCGCTGTGGCCCTGTGGGCCATGGTGCGACTGGGCCGCCAGACCGAGCGCGCCCGGCGCGGTCACTGGCGCATCTCCGCCACCTTATTGAGCGCCGCCCTGTTGGCCGGGGCGGTGTTCGCCGCCGCGCGCGGAGCCTGGCTGATCGCGGGCGGCATGGCGTCTGCGGGCGTCTGGCTGGCCGTGCAGTCGCGCATCCGGCCTGTGGCGGGCAGGGCGGCCCAACCCAATGAGCCCATGAGCAAGGCCGAGGCGCGCTCCATTTTGGGCGTCGCGGTCGATGCGGACGCCCAGACGATCCACGCGGCCTGGCGCCGCCTGATGGCCCGCGCGCATCCGGATCAGGGCGGAACCGAGGGGCTTGCCGCCCGCGTCAACGCCGCGCGGGATCGGCTGCTGAAAGGGTAGGGCGCTTTCCTTCTCCCCTTGTGGGAGAAGGTGGCCCGTAGGGTCGGATGAGGGGTGTCGGCGCGACATGCAGCGCTTTTCCTTCGCCAGATTCTCAGGCCGACGAGGCGCTCACACCCCCTCATCCGTCTGCCTCCGGCAGTCACCTTCTCCCGCAAGGGGAGAAGGAAGTGGATTGGGTATTTTAATACCTCATTTAAAATATTTAATAAAATCAAATATCTATGCCGAAATCGTCGTCGTAACCGACATTGACCTTCGGCGCGCGACCCTCTATCACCCCGGCCTCCGCTCGATCCATCTGGTTCGGGCCGCGTTTTTCGTCTTCCAGGACCCTCATCATGCTGAAGAGCACCACGGCTTCGCTGAAGCCGGCCGAGGTCGAGAAGAAGTGGATCCACATCGACGCCGAAGGCGTCGTGGTGGGCCGCCTCGCGACCTTCATCGCCAACCGCCTGCGCGGCAAGCATCTGCCGACCTACACCCCGCACGTCGACTGCGGCGACTACGTCGTCGTCACCAACGTCGACAAGGTGGTGTTCACCGGCAAGAAGAACACCGACAAGGTCTACTATCGCCACACCGGTCACCCCGGCGGCATCAAGGAAACCACCCCGGAGAAGGTTCTGGGCGGTCGTTTCCCCGAGCGCGTGCTCGAGAAGGCCGTTGAGCGGATGCTGCCCAAGGAGTCGCCGCTGGCTCGCAAGCAGATGACCCACCTGCGCCTGTTCGCCGGCGCGGCTCACGAACACGAAGCCCAACAGCCCACGACCATCGACTTCAAGTCGATGTCGTCCAAGAACACCCGGAGCGCCTGAGCATGACCGACGTGACTCAAGACACCGCCGCCGGCTTTGACGCCCTGAAGGGCCTGGGCACCGCTGCCGCCGAGGAAATCGTCCGCGAGCCGAAGATCGACGCCCTGGGCCGTTCGTACTCGACCGGCAAGCGTAAGAACGCCATCGCCCGCGTGTGGGTGAAGCGCGGCACCGGCAAGATCACCGTCAACGGCAAGGACGTGGCGGCTTACTTCGCTCGTCCCGTGCTGCAGATGATGGTCGCCCAGCCGCTGACCGTCTCGGACCGCGCCACGCAGTACGACGTGATCTGCACCGTCGAAGGTTCGGGCCTGTCGGGCCAGGCCGGCGCCATCCGCCACGGCCTGTCGCACGCCCTGACCCACTACGAGCCGGAACTGCGCAAGGTTCTGAAGCCGCACGGCTTCCTGACCCGCGACAGCCGCGTCGTCGAGCGTAAGAAGTACGGCCGCGCCAAGGCTCGCCGCAGCTTCCAGTTCTCGAAGCGCTAATCGCCGAACCCGGCGATGGGTTTACGAAGGGGCGCTTCGAGGCAACTCGAAGCGCCTTTTCTTTTGTCCTTCTCCCCTTGTGGGAGAAGGTGGCGGCCGCAGGCCGACGGATGAGGGGTTTCGCCTCATTCAATGTCGCCGTCAGAATGTCGCGTCAGTGCGACCCCTCATCCGACCCGCTGCGCGGGCCACCTTCTCCCACAAGGGGAGAAGGATCAGGAGCACGAGATGACCCACACCATCTTCATCGACGGCGAGGCCGGAACTACCGGTCTGGAGATCCGCGAGCGTCTGGAGGCGCGCGGCGATCTGGAGCTGATGCTGCTGGGCGACCGTCGCCGCGATGTCGAGGCGCGGCGCGAGGCGTTGAACAGCGCCGACGCGGTCATCCTGTGCCTGCCTGACGATGCGGCCCGCGAGGCGGTGTCGATGATCGAGAATCCGTCGGTGCGGGTTATCGACGCCTCGACCGCCTACCGGGTGGCGGACGGCTGGACCTATGGCTTCGCCGAGATGGATGCGGACCAGCGCGCGGCCATCGCCGCCTCGACGCGGGTATCGAACCCCGGCTGCTATCCGACTGGCTTCATCGGCCTGATGCGGCCGCTGGTGAAGGCGGGGCTGGTCCCGGCAGACTGGCCTGTCACGATCAATGCGGTTTCGGGCTACTCCGGCGGCGGCAAGGCCATGATCGCCGAGTTTGAAGCTGAGGGCGCATCCACCGCCTTCCGCGCCTATGGCCTGACGCTGAAGCACAAGCATGTGCCGGAAATGACGAAACACGCGGGCTTGTCGCGCCCGGTGCTGTTCTCGCCCGCCGTCGGGAACTATCGCCAGGGAATGCTGGTCGAGGTTCCGCTGCACCTGTCGGCCCTGCCGGAGACGCCCTCGGTCGAGCGGCTGCACGGCGCTCTGGTCGAGGCCTATGAGGGGCAGCGCTTCGTCGAGGTGGCCGAGATCGACGAGACCGAGGCCATGACCGGCATCGAGCCTGAGAGCCTGAACGGCACCAACCGTATGCGCCTGCACGTCTTCGGCGATCGCGGGGGGGAGCAGGCGCGTCTGGTCGCCCTGCTGGACAATCTGGGCAAGGGCGCCTCGGGCGCGGCGGTTCAGAACCTCAACATCATGCTGGGCCTGGACGAGGCGACGGGCCTCAACTGACGGGGTTCAGGGCGCCAGGCGGGGCGCCAGTTCGGGGGCTGCGGCGATCAGGTCGCGCGCGATCAGGGCGGCGATGACCTGCGCGCCCTCGGGGCCTAGATGGGTGTAGTCGAAGTCTTCGGCGTGACGGCCGTAGGGGCCTGCTGTCGTCGCCACGGCGGGCGGCGCGGCGGGCGAGTTTCCGGCCTGAAGCTCGGACAGGAAGTCGGGCGGAGGGGCGCCGGGCGCCATGCGAGCGGCTTCAAGCGCGCCCATGCTCTGGACCAGGTCGCCGCTGGCGGCGTGCAGGTCGATCAAGGGCGCGCCGGTCTCGCGCGCCACGCGGCGCACGGCCTCGGCCCAGGGCTCAAGCGTGTCCTGCAGGCGGCCGTCGCTGAAGGATCGGCGCGTCAGGGGCGTCACCAGCACCGGCCGCGCGCCGCGCGCCCTGGCTTCGACGACATAGGCCCTGAGGTTGGCGGGAAACTCGGTCGCCAGCTCGGTGGAGCTGCGCTTGCCCGGCTGATCGTTATGGCCGAACTGGATCAGCACCCAGACCGCGCCATAGCCGGGCGTCGCCATTTCGTTCAGGGCCAGATCCCATGAACCTTCCGCGCGATAGGTCGAGGTGCTGCGGCCCTGACGCCCCAGGTTGACGCAGGCCAGGGACGACAGGACGTGCCGGTCGCAGAAGGCGCCGCCCCAGCCGCTGCCGACCGAGGTCGTCGAGTCCCCGACCAGTATGATCTTGTCGGCGTCGATCGGCCGCTCCTGGGCCCTGACCGCGCCGACGCAGACCAGGGTCGCCGCGATAGCGGCCGGCAGGGCGCATCGAATCATCAGACCCGGCGGGCCTTGATCGCGGACTCCACCGTCAGGGCGAAGAAGATGGCGGCGATGATGATCAGCAGGCCGTAGTCGTGGCCGGGGAAGACCAAGGGAACGCCCGCCGCCAGGATGATCAGCGCGGGAAACAGGCTGGCCCAGACGGCGGTGGAGGCGGCGTCAGGATGGATCATCGGCGGCCGCTGCAGGCTCATTCGCCGGGCCATCACGCCGTTCAGCGGCACGAAGACGGCCGGAACGATCACGGCGATGACCACATACTTCAGCAACTGACCCGGTGCGCCGAACAGGGTCGCCGTGGCGATCAGCAGGATCAGCGGAATGGCCGTGGTCAGGGCCAGCAGCAGGTTGGGCTCGATACGCTTCAAGACTTCACTTTCACATAGGCGCCGGGCGCCGGTTCGATAGGCTTCAGCGGCCCGACCTTAGGATCACGCGCCGGGATCTGCGCGCCGGACCGGGCGTGCAACCAGTCGGCCCAGTGCGGCCACCAACTGCCGGGATGCTGTTCCGCCCCCGCTTGCCATTCCTGAAGCGTTTCGGGAAGGGCGGCGTTGATCCAGTGCTGATACTTCTCGGCCGAGGGCGGGTTGATGACCCCGGCGATGTGGCCCGATCCGGCCAGCGTATAGGTCACCGGCCCGCCGAACAGCCGGGCCGAGCGATAGACGGAGTTCATCGGCGCGATGTGGTCCTCGCGGCTGGCCTGGAAGTAGAGGGGGATGCGGACCTTCGACAGATCGATACGCTCGCCGTCGATCTCCAGCTCGCCCCCGGCCAGGGCGTTCCGGCCGTACATCAGGCGCAGGTATTGCAGGTGCAGCCGCTTGGGCATCCGCGTCTGATCGGCGTTCCACGCCAGCAGGTCGAAGGCGGGCGGCGCCTTGCCCATCAGATAGTTGGACACGAAAAAGGACCAGATCAGGTCATTGGCGCGAAGGGCGTTGAAGGTGTCGGCCATCGCCGTGCCGGGCAGGACGCCGCCCGCCTCGTCCATCAGCCGCTCGATCTCGGCCAGCCAGTGCTCGTCGGTGAACAGCAGCAGGTCGCCCGCCTCGGCGAAGTCGTGCTGGGCGGCGAAGAAGGTGGCCGAGGCGACGCGGTCGTCCCCCTTGGCCGCCATGTGCGCCAGGGTGGCGCCCAGCATGGTGCCGCCGATGCAATAGCCGACGGCGTTCAGATGCGTCTGGCCGGTCTGTTCCAGCGTCTTCTCGACGGCGCGATAGACGCCCTTCTTCATATAGTCGTCGAGGCCGAACTCCGCCTTGTCGCGGTCCGGGTTGACCCATGAGCAGACGAAGACGGTGAAGCCCTGCGCGCTCAGCCAGCGGATCAGGGAGTTCGCCGGCTGCAGGTCCATGATGTAGAATTTGTTGATCCACGGCGGGAAGATCAGCAGCGGGACGGCGTGCTGCTGGTCCGTCGCGGCGTCGTACTGGATCAGTTCGAACAGCTCGTCGCGCCAGACGACCTGACCCGGCGCCGTGGCGACGTTCTCGCCCAGGACGAAGCGGCCGTAGTCGGCCTGGCTGATCTTCAGCGACCCGGCGCCGCGCTCCAGATCGGCGGCGAAGTTCTGCATCCCGCGCACCAGGGATTCGCCGCTGGTCTCGGCCAGGGCCTTCAGCGCCACGGGGTTGGACGCCAGGAAGTTGGCGGGCGAAAAGGCGTCGGTCAGCAGGCGGGTGAAGAACTCGGCCCGGCGCTTCACGCGCGGGTCCACGTCCTCGACGCTGGAGACCAGGCTGTTCATCCAGTCCGAGGTGGCCAGATAGGACTGGCGCATCATGTCGAACATGGGGTTTTCGGACCAGGCGGGGTCGCGGAACCGCTTGTCGGCCGGGGCGGGGTTGTCGACCGTCTCGCCCATGGCGCGGCGCGTGGTGGTCGACCACAGCTCCATATAGCGGCCGAACAGGTCGGCCTGGGCCTGAAACAGCTTTTCGGGCCGGGCGGCCAGGCTGGTCATGATCGAGGACATGGCCGGGGCCACGTTGAACGGATCGGGCGACAGGGCGGCGGGCCGGTCGGCCTGCGACAGGGCCGCCTCGGCCACCGCCGTCTGGGCCATCATCGCCGCCTTGGCCAGGTTCAGCGACAGGGTCTCCAGCTGCTGACGCTGGTCGGCGCTGAAGGCCATGAAGTCGGGCGCGGAGAAGGGGGCTTCGGCGGTCGCCGCCGGTTCCGCAGCGGAAGCCGGTTGCGGCTTTTCAGCAGGCGCAGCCTTTTTCACGCGGGGCTTGGCCGAGGTCGGGCGCCCCGCCTTGCGCGGTGCGGGGGCGTCGGCCGGCGTCGTCTTCTGGGGCTGGGCCTTGGTCGGGCGCTTGGCCATGGCGAACCTCCGATGGGGACGCGCGAGTTCGCACGCCTTCCTCCCGACGCGATGATGGCATATGTCAGTGACGGAAATGAACGCGCTTCTGCTGAAAAAGACGGGATGGACGGCGGCTTGGGGCATGGCCCTGAGTTCCGCCGTGGCGCTGGGCGGTTGCGTCAGCGCCTTCGAGCCGAAAACCGACCCGACGTCGCCTCTGGCACCCCGCATCCAGAAGCTGGTGGACGAGAATCGCCAGTATCCGCGCTGGGCCGATTTTCCGCGCACCAGCACGCCCTTGCCGGCTCCGGCCGAGATCGCCGCCGAGGTCGGGCGTCTGGAAAGCCGCAACGCCGCCCTGACCGCCGAGATGGCGCGCATCGACTGGACGTTGGACAGCGACCCGGCCGCCTTCGTGGAATCGATCAACCGTCGTATCGACGCCAGCCAGATGTCGCCCCAGACCCTGCGCACCGCCGAAGAGGTCGAGGCCTACGCCGAGGAATTGCGCCGGCGCGCCAAGGCGCCGCCGCCGATCGACCGCCCGCGTCCTTGAGGCCCATGACCGCGACAGGCGTAGCCCACCCCTAGGGTGCGAGCCGCGCGAACGTCGCGTCGTGGTGCGAATCTCGCGATCCTGCACGGCGGCGAAAGTCGTCGCCCGAACTGTCCAAAAAGGTCCGTCATGGCCCGTCACGCCTGCATCGCCCTTCCTTTCGCCCGTCGAGCGTCCTGATGGCGGACGGCGCCGCTTCGCCCGCCTTCCTGGGCGTCAGCCGCTCGCTGTCCGGGCGGGCCTGGCGACAGCGGCCGGCCGAGGCGACGACGATCCGCGCCCATATGCAGACGCTGGGGCTGGACGAACCGCTGGCGCGGGCGCTGGCGGCGCGCAAGGTGGCGGGCGAGCAGGGCGCCGACTTCCTGAAGCCGACGCTGAAGGCGCTGTTCCCCGATCCGTCCAGCTTCATGGACATGGACGCCGCCGCCGCCGCCATCGTCGACGCCTTGCAGGCGCAGGCCAGCGTTCACGTCTTCGCCGACTACGACGTGGATGGAGCCTCCAGCGCGGCCCTGCTGGTGCGCTGGTTCCGGGCGCTGGGGGCGGACCTTCCCATCTATGTCCCCGACCGCCTGACCGAAGGCTACGGTCCCAGCGCGCGCGCCTTCGATACGCTGAAGGCGCGCGGCGCCGATCTGGTCATCACCGTCGACTGCGGGGCGGCCGCCAATGAGGCGGTGGCCCATGCGGCGGCCATCGGCCTCAAGGTCGTGGTCATCGATCACCACATGATGCGAGAGGAGCCGCCCGCCTGCCTCGCCGTGGTCAATCCGAACCGGCCGGGCTGCAACTCGGGGCAGGGGAATCTGGCGGCGGCGGGGGTGGTCTTCGTCCTGCTGGCCGCCCTGAACCGCGAGGCGCGCGGGCGCGGCCTGTTCGAGGGCAAGGCCGAGCCCGACATCCGTCAGTGGCTGGACCTGGCCGCCATGGGCGCCATCTGCGACGTGACGGGCTTGACGGGTTTCAACCGCGCCCTGACCAGTCTGGGGTTGGGGGTGATGTCGCACTGGCGCAATCCGGGCCTGCGCGCCCTGCTGACGGCGGCGGGCGCCGAGCCGGGGCCGGCCAAGACCAACCACGCGGGCTTCATCCTCGGTCCGCGCATCAATGCGGGCGGGCGGATCGGCAAGTCGGACCTGGGCGCGCGCCTGCTGTCCACCGACGATCCCGACGAGGCGCGGATGCTGGCGCAGGAACTGGACGCCCTGAACCTGGCCCGGCGCGAGGTGGAGGCCGAGGTGACGGAGCAGGCCGTCCGTCGCGTCGAGGCGACCGGCGCCCACGGCGACGACAGCGCCGCCGTGGTCGTCTCGGGCGAGGACTGGCATCCCGGCGTCGTCGGCATCGTCGCCGGGCGTCTGCGCGAACGCTGGAGAAAGCCGGTCATCGTCATCGGCGTCGACGCCGTCAACGGCGTGGGCAAGGGCTCGGGCCGGTCGCAGCCGGGCATGAATCTGGGGCGGGCGGTGCAGGCGGCCTGGAACGAGGGCCTGCTGATCGCGGGCGGCGGCCACGCCATGGCGGCGGGGCTGACGGTGGCGGCCGACCGCATCGACGAGCTGCGCGCCTTCCTCAACGGCCGCCTGTCGGCCGAGCGCGTCGAGGCCGTGGCCCAGGACTGGGTGGAGGTCGACGCCCTGATCGACCCGCGCGCCGCCACCCGCGACCTCTTCGAGGCTTTCGAGCAACTGGCGCCCTACGGCCCCGCCAACCCCGAGCCCCTGTTTGCGCTGGAAGGGGTGCAGGCGCGCGAGCCCGTCGCCATGAACGGCGGCCATGTGCGGTGCCGTCTGGTCGGTCCGGACGGCGCCTCGGTGCGGGCCATCGCCTGGCGCTGCGCCGACCTGCCGACGGGCAAGGCGCTGCTGGCGGGGCAGGGCGGTCTGAACCTAGTCGGACGCCTGAAGGCCGATGACTGGAACGGCCGTCGCGGCGTCCAGTTCGAGATCGAGGACGTCGCCGATCCGCGTATGGCCTGAGGGCTGTCAGGCTTGGCTGCGAAACGACGCAGGTCTTTGAAAAAGTCGCACAAATCCGCGTCGGCGCGCTTGCCATAAGCGGAATCGGCGGCTATCTACACGGTCCTCCGCGCAGCGGTCCCTTCGTCTATCGGTTAGGACGCCAGGTTTTCAACCTGGAAAGAGGGGTTCGATTCCCCTAGGGACTGCCACGCGGAGTTTTCCTCCCAGAAAATTCGAATGCATTTGCGGCGGCGATAGCTTGTGCGGATTCGCCGTGCTGCGTTCTCGATCCACGCCTGAAGGCAGGCTTTCGTCGTTTTTTTGAAAAAGCGCGAGACGCCCTCTTGCATCGCCGAAAAGGGACGGCTATCAGGCCGCTCCTCCGCGCAGCGGTCCCTTCGTCTATCGGTTAGGACGTCAGGTTTTCAACCTGAAAAGAGGGGTTCGACTCCCCTAGGGACTGCCACGCGGAGCGAATAACGTCTTCTCCCGTCATCGTTATTTCTTTCACCGAGCGACTTCGCGCGGTCTTTTCGCGTGCGCGACATTTGGTTGTCGACAATGTGGCGTAAAAGGGGCAATTTGTATGTTCGAGTTCAGAGAACCGTGTTAGTGTAGCTGACCCGATTGTTGCGGGCGGGGGTTCAAGGTGGCGAGTTGTGACGTGATGGAGCCTATCGAGACCGTAAAGGTCGTCGGAAAGGTCAAATGGTTCGATGCCGGCAAGGGGTATGGCTTCATCGTGCCGGACCAGCCGGAATTGACTGAGGAGCGCGACGTGCTGCTGCACGTCACCAGCCTGCGGGATGCGGGTCATGAGTTGGCCGGCGAGGGCGCGGCCATCGTCTGCGAATGCGCCAAACGCTCCAAGGGCTGGCAGGTCGTCAACATTCTCGAACTGGAGGCGACCGCAGCGCCGGTTCGTCGCGATCCCGTCCGCAGTTCGGCTCACGCCCGCCCGGAAGGCCTGCCTGACGGCCCGCTGGAAGCGGCGGTCGTCAAATGGTTCAATCGCACCAAGGGCTATGGATTCGTGGTGCGCGAGGCTGAGGCGGGCGATATCTTCGTCCACGTCGAGACGCTGCGACGCTGCGGCCTTGACGATCTCCTGCCGGGCGATCCGGTGAACGTGCGCTTCGCCCAGGGGCCTAAGGGCCTGGTCGTGGCCGATATCAGAGCGGGCGGATGACCTTCGTCCGCTAGAGGACGAAGACATGGTGAACCGGCGCATCCTTCTGGCCCTGGCCTTCTCTGCGGTCGCCGCGACGGCGGCCTGCGCCCAGAAGGCGCCCCTGGATGCGACCGGCCGCCCGCTGGAGCCGCTGACGATCGTCACGACTTCGGGCGAGCACGAATTCATGGTCGAGATCGCTGACGACGACGCGAAGCGCCAGCGCGGCCTGATGTTCCGACCGCCTCTGCCCGACGACCGAGGGATGCTGTTCCAGTTCCCCGTGGCGGCGGAGCAGAGCTTCTGGATGCGCAACACGCCCAGTTCGCTGGACATCCTCTACATCGACCCGCGCGGGCGAATCGTCTCGATCGCCAGGCACGCGACGCCCAACTCCGACACGCCGATTCCCTCGAACGGGGCGGCCAACGGGGTGCTGGAATTGCGGGCCGGCCGCGCCGACGAGATCGGCGCCAGGCCCGGCGATCAGGTTAAACACCCCTTCTTTCATCCCTGAGCGACAATAGGCCGTCTCATCCGTTGCGGAGGCGGCTCCGTCGTGTCATGAGGGCGCTCCGTCGGTCCGGGGTGTGGCGCAGCCTGGTAGCGCATCTGGTTTGGGACCAGAGGGTCGGAGGTTCGAATCCTCTCGCCCCGACCACGGCTTAAGCCCCTTTGGGCTGGATGAGTTGTATACTTATCCAAGCCGCCGAAGCGCTGACTTTCGACTAGCATTACCAAGAGCAGACGCCCGCGAGTATCCGCCAAGGGTGGAAGTGGTCATCGGGTGGAGAGCAAACGGCGCTGGGCTAACTGCTCATAAATGCAGTCTTCTTTGATTTTATGTTCCGAAACGCTCTCGGGAACATGGGCAGTTCATGCATTTCCGACCGGCTGGGGTTGAAACTGCAGAAGCCCACACCTCTCGGCTGCCTCAACCACCTGAGTACGAATGGCCCACTCGTCATCAGGGCCGATGAAACAGCCCGAGATTGATAGAGTGCTCGCGCCGCGCGCAGGCGGACGCCGCGAAGGTTAGGTCGTGAAGCGAAGTTCGCTTAAGGGTGGCTAGCGGACCTTAAGCGAGTATTGTTTGGGCTCGACAGGGGAGCCGAAATGAGCCGCGACGCTAGAGTGGGGTGGAGCTTCTGCCTGATCACCGCCGCCTACCTTTTGATCGCTACGTCTGGGTTATCCGTGCTCGTGATGAGTCATTGCGTTCTTAGCGACGCACAGATCGCTGCGGGTCAAACCTGTGATCAACCTGCGGACCGTTTTTTCTGGCCCGCTGTTCTCGTTGCTTCGGTCGGGTTTGTCGTCGTCGAGGGGCTACTTCTTCTCTGGGCTCTCCGGAAGTAGTGATGAGCGGAGGTCAGCTGCGGGTCGTGAACCGAAATTCGCTTAAGGGTGGAAGGCAGACATGGGCAGGGGCATAATCTGGCTAGAATGAACGGAAGGCTTGGGCAACACACTCCATGACGACAGAGAGACGGCGGCGGGCAGCTGTTATCGGTGGCATTGCCTTGGTCATGATCGCCGGTGCGATTTTTTGGCGGCTGGCGCCAGTTGGGGCTTATCCACCTGTCGCCATTTATGCCCTCGTCATCCCGGTCAGCGCTTTCGTTCTAGGTCTTCTGCTGCTTCTGAAATCTGAGTTCATCGACCTTCTCAATATTACGAGAGTGGAAAGGAAAGCCGCTACGGATCGTCAGAAGGCTGAACTTTCTAGGGTGACGGGGCCGTCGATTGCTCTGTTGATCATTCTATTTTTGGCGGGTGCGCTGATGTGGGCCGCGCCGATGGCAGATGGCCGATTTGGCTGGGGCGGTACAGCGATCGCCACGTCTCTATATTTTTCCGGCCTAGCGGTGCTGCCACTCGTCTCGCTTTTGGGAACGCTGCTTCGATTTCGAGAAATCGATATTTTAGCTCAGCGAATCTGAAGTTGCGACCGTCCGCAATGGGTTGAAAGCCGCCCTTAGCCCTCATCGCAACCCGCCCATCGCACCGGCGTCTCTGACGCGCGTCAGGTCGAGGCGTAGCCGCCGTTGATGGCGTAGGAGAAGCCGATCGGCAGGGCGGCGCGGACCTGGGTGAAGAAGGCGGCCAGTTCGCCCAGGGTCGAGCGCGGCACGAAGATGATGTCGCCGCGCCGCAGCGACAGAATCTCGGCGCGCGGCGCGCTCAGGTCGATCGCCTTCATCATGCGGACATCGCCCGGTCCGCGGCGGATCAGGGCGCAGCGTGAGGCTCTGGACGACGGTAGGACGCCGCCGGCCATGATGACGGCCTGATAGGCGTCGATGTCGCCCGGCATGTCGAACACGCCCGGATTGCGCACCTCGCCGTCGACCCAGACCTTCAGCGGACCTGCCTGGCGCAGGGTCACCTCGACCTCGGGCCGCAGCAGGTGAGGGGCGTAGGCCATGGAGATGTCGGCCTCCAGTTCGGACAGGCTGCGATCCGCCGCCGTGACGTGGCCCAGCAGGGGCAGGGACACCCGGCCGTCCGGGCCGATCTTCAACTGGCGGGTCAGCTCCGACGCGGTCGGCAGGGCGACCTCGATGTCGTCGCCGGGATAGAGGCGGTATTCGGGTTCGACCTCGGTCCAGTCGGCGAAAGGCAGGCCGGGCGGGAAATCGTCGACCGCCGTCGGACGCGGCCGTCCGCCGCCCGACCCGGCGCCGCCGGCGCAGCCGGTCAGGCCGGCGGCCAGCGCCATGAGGATGAGGCGGCGATCGAAATTCATGGTCGGGGACGGTCCAGGCGGAGAAATGTCGTCTTCTGTCAAGCTGACGGCTTATAGGTAACGCGTGGTTAACGCGTGGCCCTCAGTGTGGCGCACAACAGTCATCGACCGAGAAATTCGCCTTTTATGCGTTCCTCCCTCGCAGCAGCCCGTCCCCGTTACGGCGTCGTCGACGTCGTGGCCCTGCTGTTCCGCGAGTTGGTGCTGATGATCGTGATCTTCCTGGTGATCGCCGCTCTCGGCGCGGCGTTCGTCATGACGATGAAGAAGACCTACACGGCCGGCGCAAGCCTCTTCGTCGGAGTGGGACAGGAATACGTCTATCAGCCGCGCGTGGGCATGGGCGAGCGCGCCATGCCGCCTTCGGCCAGCGAGGTGGCCCAGTCCGAGGCCGCCATCCTCAACAGTCTTGAGGTCAAGCGCCGCGTGGTGCGCGCCCTGGGCGTCGAGAGCTTTCAGGGCGGGGTCCCTTCGACCGAGAGCCCGGCGCGTCAGGAAGCGGCGGCCATCCGTTCGGTGGCCGCGGGGCTCGGCGTCGAGGTCACGCCGCTCAGCCCGGTCGTGGGCCTGAGCTACAAGAGCGGTGATCCGGCCAAGTCGGCGCGGGTGCTGAACACGGTGATCGACCAGTATCTGACCTATCGACGCGAGGTCTTCCAGGATCGCGCGACCTCGGCCATCCGCACTCAGCGCCAGACGTTCGAGCAGGAGCTGGCCGACGCGGATCGCGCCTATGAAGAGTTCCTGCGCACCAACGCCATCGGCGATTTCGCCACGGCCAAGTCCACGGTCGCCAACAGCTATCAGTCCGTCTTCACCGAGCGGATGGGCGTTCAGGCCCAGCTGCAGCAGGCCTCGCAGCGTCTGACGACCCTGGCGGCCCAGCTGGCGCGCACGCCGGCCGAGGTGGCCCTGTACCAGGATCTGAATGTTTCGGCCCAGGATCTGATCCTGCAGCTGCGCACCGAGCGCGAGAGCCTGTTGGCCCGCTATCAGCCCGACGCCCAGCCGGTGCGTGAGATCGAGTCCAAGATCGCCCAGCTTCAGGCCTATGTCGGCTCCGGCACGGCTGTCGGGGCCAAGGAGGTCCGCACCGGCCCTAACCCCGTCTGGGTCGAGCTGGAGACCACCCGCATCAACGCCCAGGCCGAACGGGACTCCCTGGCCGCCCGCCTGGCGGTTCTGGACCGCCAGCTGGGCGATCTGCGCGCGCGTCAGACGCGCCTGACCGAGCTGGAGTCGCGCAACTCGACCCTGGCCGGAAACCGGGAGGTGCTGACCGCCTCGATCCGCGAGTTCCAGCAGCGCGAGACCCAGAGCCGCGCCGACAACGAACTGGTCAAGGCGGGCGCCGACAACGTCACCGTCATCGAACGCGCCCAGCCGCCGTCGAAGGGCAAGAGCCTGCGTTTCCCCCTGATGATCGCCGTCCTGGCCTTCGCCGGATTCACGGCCCTGTGCGTGGGCCTGCTGCGGGTCTTCCTGCGCCGGGGCTTCGTCATGCCGGCCACGCTCAGCCGCACGCTGCAGGCGCCGGTCCTGGCTGTGGCGCCCGCCAAGAGCGCCTGAGCCCTGCGCGTGCTAGGCTGGGACGAAGGGCGCACGTAACGATTCGCATGGTCGATCTGACGACGGAAATGGCGGGACTGTGGGCGGCGCTGGGACCAGCGCCGGCTCATCGCGGCCGCGTGATCCTGTTCGCCGCCGCCCAGACGGGCGAGGGCGTCTCGACCGTGGCGCGCGAATTCGCCCGCATGGCGGCCGTGCGCGGCCGTCGCCCGGCCTGGCTGGTGGACGGCGATCTGACGCAACAGGCGCAGATGGAGCAGGTGGAGGCCCAGCCCGATCGCTTCGGGCGGCTGGGACCTGCGGTCCAGGCCTCTCCGGACGGTTCTGCCTTCTTCACGGTGGCGCCGCCGATGCGCGGTCGCGACGGGCGCGCCGTGGCGCCGGGGCGGCTGATGACGGCTAAGGCCTGTCTGGGCGGCCGTCTCTACGTCACGCGTTTTCACAATGAGGTCCTGCGCGCGGGCCAGCGGGCCGAGGCGGTCAATGATCCGCGCTACTGGACGCGCCTGCGCGCCCACGCCGACACCATCGTCATCGACGCCCCGGCGGCCGATCGCAGCGACATGATCCTGACCCTGGCGCCGCTGGCCGACGCCGCCGTCCTGGTGGTCGCGGCCGAGACGACCGACGCTGCCGGACCCGTCGCCCTGCGCGACGAGATCGACGCCCAGGGCGGCCGCATCGCCGGGGTGGTGATGAACCGGGCCAAGTGGAAGCCGCCCGCCTTGCTCAAGCGGTTCATCGGCTAAGTCGAGCTAGGACCGCTCGGCCGCGCGTTTCAGTCGGTCCAGCTCGCGTTGGCCGTAGAACTGCGGTTCGAAGCCCTTCATCCAGAGGATCTTGCCCAGTCCCCGCGCCGTACGGTCGGCCATGTCGGCGCGCCTGGGGTGGCGGATCAGGCTGAGGGCCAGCGTCGCCGCGCCCCAGACCGTCGTCTGCGCCGCGCCGACGGCCATCCAGCGCGCCACGCCGGGCCAGTTCTTCGCTTCGGCGGCGGTCTGGCTCGGTCCCTGACCATAGGCGAAGGCGCGCGTCAGGGCGTAGCGCAGGGTGGCGCGGTGGGGCGGGGCGAACTCGTCCACCCAGGCGTCGGCGGCCCAGCCGAAGCGGCCGCCGCGCGCCTCAAGGGCGGCGAACAGCACGTCGTCCTCGCCGCCGATCTGATCCGACCCGACGTGGAAAGGCTGTTCGCCGGGCAGGGCCGTGGCCCGAACCAGAAGGGAGTTGCCGCAACCGTGGGCGTGATCCAGCACGCCGTCCCGGTCCGGTCCGTGACGGCCGAAGAAACGCTCCAGATAGGGCGTGGTCCAGCCGGTCCCCTCGGGCACGCGCCCGCGAATAGGGCCGAAGACGGCGTCGGCGCCGGTTGCCGCTTGGGCGCTCAGCAGGGCGGCCAGCCAGCCAGGCGAGGCGGCCTCATCATCATCGAGGAAGGCGATCAGGGGCGCGGAGGTGGCGGCCAGTCCGGTGTTGCGCGCCGTGGCGACGCCGGGACGCGGCGCGTGGACCCAGATCAGGGGCGCGGGCGATTCCGACTGCAGGGCCTCGACCGTTTCGCGCGAACTGGCCTCGGGATCGTTGTCGACGACGACGATCTCGCGCAGGCGCGCCGCCACGTCTTTCTGAGCGAAGACCGAGCGCAGGGCCCGCGTCAGGCTGTCCAGACGGCGCATGGTGGGGATGACGACGGCGACGTCGGGCGCGCTCATATCGCCTCCGCATAGAGGGCCGCGCGATACAGCCGCAGGGCGAAGGCCCGCAGGCCGGTCGGCAGGATCGGCGCGCGGGCGGCGGCCTTGATCAGCGAGCGCAGCGCCTTCAGCCCCGGTACGGCCTTCAGCATCTTGGCGACGCGATAGCTGGGGTAGGCCGACACGAAGTCGGGATGACGCGCTACGACGCGTGCGAAGTTCGGGGCCGACTGTTCGTATTTGGCGGCCAGGGCCTCGACCGTGTCCAGACCCATGTGGGTGGCGGGATTGTCCAGATGCACCACCTCGAACCGACGCGAGACGCGCATGGCCCACTCGACGTCCTCCCAGCCCCAGCCGCTGAAGCCGGAATCGAAGGTCTCCGTATCGAAGACGTCGCGGCGGACCAGCAGATTGGAGGTGAAGACGTATTTCTCGGGCTGTTCGGCGCGCTGGGCGGCGGGGATGCAGTCCGACCGGGCCGCCATGTGGCGATGGACGGCGAAACGCGCATCCTGCGGCGCCTGCAACAGGGAGAAGCCGCCGAAGGCCACAGCCGGACGCACGTCGCGCGCCAGATCGACCCACGTCTTCAGGAAGCCCAGATGGTCGGGCCTCATGTCGCTGTCCAGAAACAGGAAGGTCTGGCCCCGCGCGGCCTGCGCCAGGCGGTTGCGGCCTTCCGAGCGCCCCTGATTGGCGCTGAGAGAGATGAGGCGCACGGGCAGGGCCATGCGGTCGATCAGGGCGTTCAGGCGCGCGGTCAGTTCGGCGTCATTGGTGCCGTCGTCCAGCACGATCAGTTCGGCCTGTCCGGCCAGCGTCGCCGCCTCGGCGTCGAGCCGCTGCAACAGGTCTGTGGGATCGTCTCGCAGGAATGGGATCAGCACCGACAGGATCGGTTGCGCCTGGGCCCATGCGGAGCTGTCGTGATGAATCGCCGAACTCATGCCGCCTGCCTCCGTGCGCGCAGGAAGGCTTTCAGCCGCACGCTCAGGTCGCGCACCCCGGCCGCGTTCAGGGCGTAGGCGACCACGCCGTAGACGATCACGCCTACGCCGGCGTCCAGCATCAGTTCGGCGAACCCGCCGATGGCCGGCAGCATCATCACGACGCCCGCCATGACGGCGGCGGCCAAACCGCAGCGCGCCAGCGCGTTCCACGGCACGGGCAGGGGCAGGATGCGCCGCCCGATGGTCATGGAGGCGGCCAGACCCAGCGCAAAGCTGATCGCCGTCGCCCAGGCCGCGCCCATGACGCCGAAGCGCGGGATCAGCAGGACGTTCAGGACGATGTTGCTGCCCGCGGGAATGCTCATGGCCAGCAAGAGCCAGCCCGTGCGGCGGCCCAGGGTGAAGGCCTGTCCGAAATAATAGGTCGTCATGCCCGACAGGAAGGCGCCCAGCGCCACCCACGGCGTGACCGAGGCGGCGACGGTGCGCAGGTCTTCGCCGATCATGAACTCCGCCAGCGGCCGCGCGACCAGGGCCACTCCCACGGCGGCGGGCAGGCCGATGAGAACCAGGGTCGAGGCCTGCTCCCTCGCGGCGGTTTGCAGATCCTCGCGCCCGCCGCGTTCCAGCGCCATGACCAGAGCCGGAGCGCCCGCCGCGCCCAGCCAGACGAACATGACGTCCAGCGTCCGATTGGCGATGCTGTAGGCCGCGTGATAGGCGCCGACCGCCGCCTCGTTCATGAACAGGGCCAGCAGGAAGCGGTCGGTCGAGGCCAGCACCACGGTCAGGCCCAGGCCCACGGCGATGGGATAGCCATAGACGGCGTAGGCCTTCAGACGCTCGCGATCCAGGCGCCCGCGCCGGGCCTCGCGCAGTTCGGCGGGCAGGACGAAGGGCAGGGCCGCCAGCGGCGCCAGCAGCATCCCCGCCAGCGGCGCCTCGGCCCCCAGGCCCAGCAGGGCCAGACCGACGCCGAAGGCCAGCCCTGCGACCGCGCTCCAGATGTCGATGGCGGCGGCGGGACCCACTTCGCCCGCGGCGCGGAACCGCTCCTGCGCCAGCTTCAGGAAGCAGCGCACGGGAATCCCCGCCAGCGCCACGGTCAGCGGCAGGCGGAAGTTGTCCGGCATGGGCCACAGCCAGACGGCCAGCCCGGCGACGGGCGTGAAGACGGCGGTGATCAGGAAGGCCGCGCGGTACAGGCTGGCGAAATGCCCGGCCATCTGGGCTTCATCGGACTGGGCCGCCCAGAAACGCGCCATGGAGGCTTCCAGCCAGCTGAACGTCGCCACATGGGCCAGCGTCAGCACCGAATAGGCCAGGGCGTAGCGCCCGAAATCCTCGGGTGACAGCAGGCGCGTGAAGATGATGATGGTCAGAAACCCGACCACGCCCTGCACGATATTGGCCGGCAGGTAGCCGAACACCCCCCGCCAGAACATCAGCGCACGGCCATCCGGTCGCCCAGCAGCACGGGAACGGTCATGGCGATGATCCACAGGTCCAGCCAGAAGGACTGGCGCTCGATGTATTCGATGTCGAGCTGCACGCGGCGACGCACTTCATCCGCCGTATGCAGCGGCCCGCGCGAGCCCTTGATGGCGGCCCAGCCGGTCATGCCGGGCTTGATGCGGTGGCGATGGGCGTATTCGGCGACCAGACGCGCCGACTCGGCGTCGCCGGTCTTCATGCCGATGGCGTGCGGGCGCGGCCCGACCAGGGACATCTCGCCGCGCAGCACGTTCACCAGTTGGGGCAGTTCGTCCAGGCTGGTGGCGCGCAGGAACTTGCCCAGTCGCGTCACTCGATCATCGCCTGCCGTCACTTGGCGGCTGGCGGTGGCGTCGGAGGCTTCCTGACGCATGGTGCGGAACTTCCACACCACGATCTCTTCCTGGTTGAATCCGTGGCGGCGCTGGCGGAACAGGGCCGGACCCTTGCTGTCCATCCGCACGGTCAGACCGATCAGGAACAGCGCGGGGCTGAGCACGACCAGGGCCAGGGCCGACAGGATGATGTCGAGGATACGCTTGTTGAAGGCGCGACGTTCGCCGTCCACTGCGCCGCCCAGCAGGGGCAGGGAGGCCGAGGCCAGCTTCTCCAGCGCCTCGTTCCGCTGGGCCGCGCCCCTGGGGTCGACCAGCATGGTCAGGGGGATGGGCAGGGCCTCCAGCCGATGCGTCAGGGCGCGGACCCGCGCCTCGGCCTTGGGATCGATGGCCAGGATGACGCGGTCGATATAGGGCGTCAGCCGGTGCTCCATCAGGGCGTCGGTCCCGCCCAGCACCGGGACCCCCGCCAGGGCGTCGGGCGTGCGGGCCAGGCGATCATCGAAGACGCCCAGGATATTCAGGTCGCGACGATCCAGCGCCTCGCGGATCAGGGCCTCTGCGTGACGCGTGGCGCCGACCACGACGACATTGGGGGTCAGGTCGCCGCGGCTTCTCCACTGGGCCACCAGCATGCGCCAGATGGTGTGCAGACCGGTCAGCAGCACCGCCGAGGCGATCGCCCACCAGCCGTATTCCGCCAGCGGCGCTTCCCCGCCCAGCAGGGCGAGGCCCAGGAGGCCGGCCGCGGCCCCGCCGACGCCCGCGACGGTCGCGACGCCGGCCAGGTGGCGCGCCGGGGCTCGCGTGCGGTCAAATCGATACAGTCCCAGCGAGCGCGCCAGGCCCAGGGTCAGCAGGCAGCCGACCAGAATGGGCAGGGCCTCGATCAAGGTGACCTGCATCAGGCCGCCGGGGTTCATGCGGCCAATGGCCACAAGGCACAGGAAGGAGGAGGCGACAATGTCGACGCCGCGGAAATAGAACACGCGCCGCCGCGCCGCTGCGCGCTGCCGGGTGTTCAGCCATACGTCCGGACGCAGCGGCCCCCGCCGAGCTCGGCCGGCGCGCCCGGTCTCCGCCGCCGGCGCACGTGCTTCGACCAAGGCTGCGCGATTCGCGCGCGCGCCTTCGGCTGCGGAGCCCAGTGTGTCAGCAGGGGTGATAGCCAAGTCTTTTTCCCGAAATCGACCAAAATGGGGTGCGAACCCCGTGTCACATGCCACTCTTATGCCGGGTTAACACAAAGGGTGTCAGTTCCGCATTGCGAAGCGCCGCGCGACTCGCTATCCACGCGGCCTGCCGGAGACGTGGCCGAGTGGCTGAAGGCAACGGTTTGCTAAATCGTCGTACCCTGTAAGGGGTACCGAGGGTTCGAATCCCTCCGTCTCCGCCAGAATTCCCATACAAAAAGAAGATGTTGTCAGCCTTGGCTTTGCTGGGGGCCGCCGGCCTTGGCTTCGCTGGGGCGGCGTACGGCGACGCCGTGTTGGCGCAGGATGCGGCGGGCGACCTCGGGCGCGCCGATCATGGGCAGGGGCTGGCCGAAATGCTCGCGCCACAGTTGGTCCAGACGAACTTCCTCCGGAGTGAGCAGGCGGGTCATTGGCGAGTCCTTGTTACGCAAGCCTGCCGCTTTTAGGCCTTCCTGACCGAGACAAACGCAAACTCATGTAAGCTGGACCATATGTGATGGAACCCGCGGGATATTGGATATCCGGGGCAGGGCTTCCCTTGGGTGATCTTGGCGCCGCCCGGCGCGCGGGTTAGGCGTGTGGCTCAACCTTCTCAACGGGAGAGACGCACATGGCCGATCTGGCCCTCGCCACCGACAAGATCCGCGCCGCCGTCGGCGAAAACTCGGGTCTGGGCAAGACCGTGAAGCTGGACTTCGGCGATGACGGCAAGATTTACATCGACGGCGCCTCGGCTCCGAACACCGTCAGCAACGACGACAAGCCGGCCGACGCCACCGTCTCGATCAAGTGGGACGACTTCGTCGCCCTGGCCGAAGGCCGCCTCGACCCGATGATGGCTTTCATGCAGGGCAAGCTGAAGATCGCGGGCGACATGATGATCGCCCAGAAGCTGGCCCCGCTGCTCAAGGGCTGAGCGCGGGCTGAGGCTTGATGTTCGACGGCGCGGCTCCGACGGGGCCGCGCCGTTTTCATGTAGGGAGAGGCGTAGATGGATTTCCGGCTGAGCGAGCGGGGCGAGCACTGGCGCGAGCGGGTGCGCCGTTTCATGGAGGCGGAGGTCCTGCCGCGCGAGGCGGAGTATCGCGCCCAGGTCCGCGCCGATCCGAATCGCCAGCCGCCGGTGATGGAAGACCTCAAGGCCAGGGCCAAGGCCGAGGGCCTGTGGAACATGTTCCTGCCGGGCGAGCACGGCGCGGGGCTGTCGAACCTGGAATACGCCCCCATCGCCGAGCTGATGGGGCGGGCGCTGTGGTCGGCCGAGGCGTTCAACTGCAACGCGCCGGACACCGGCAATATGGAAGTCCTGCACATGTACGGCGACGCCGCCCAGCAGGAGCGGTGGCTCAAGCCCCTGATGGCGGGAGAAATCCGTTCGGCCTTCCTGATGACCGAGCCTGAGGTCGCTTCGTCCGACGCCACCAACATCCAGACCCGGATCGAGCGCGACGGCGACCATTACGTCATCAACGGCCGCAAATGGTGGTCGACCAACATGGCGCACCCGAACGTCGCCGTGACCATCGTCATGGGCAAGACCGATCCCGACGCCGCTGTTCACCAGCAGCAGAGCCAGATCATCGTCCCAGTCGACACGCCCGGCTTCCGCGTCGAGCGGATGCTGTCGGTGTTCGGATACGACGAGGCGCCGATCGGCCACGCCGAGGTGGTGCTGGAGAACGTCCGCGTGCCCGCCTCGAACCTGATCGCGGGCGAGGGGCGCGGCTTCGAGATCGCCCAGGGCCGCCTGGGGCCGGGCCGCATCCACCACTGCATGCGGACCATCGGCGCGGCCGAAAAGGCGCTGGAGCTGATGGTTGATCGCCTGCTCAGCCGCACCGCCTTCCGCAAGACCATCGCCGAGCATTCGGTGTGGGAGCAGCGGGTGGCCGAGGCGCGCACCAATATCGAGATGTGCCGTCTGCTGGTGCTGAAGGCCGCCTGGATGATGGACGAGGTCGGGGCCAAGGGCGCCAAGTCCGAGATCGCCCAGATCAAGGTCGCCGCGCCGCGCATGGCGCTGAAGGTCATCGACGACGCGATTCAGGCGTTCGGCGGGGCGGGGGTGTCGGGCGACACGCCGCTGGCCGAACTCTACGCCATGGTGAGGACCCTGCGCATCGCCGACGGACCGGACGAGGTGCACAACCGCACCATCGCCCGACTGGAGTACGCCGCGCGAACGCGCGGCTAGGTTGCCGCTCGCCTCACAGTTCGTCGCTGGGCGGCCGCTGGTGGTGATGGTGCGCCGAGGGCGAGCTGAAGTCGCCGTCCACGATGTCGCCCAGATAAAGGTTCGAGCTGGCCTTGTCGGGCGGCGGCGGCGTGCGGCCGAACAGCCAGTCCATGAAACCGCGCTTGCCCGTGCGCGGGGTCTCGGGGGCGGGGGGATGTCGCGGAGTCATCATGACGGACTCTCCTGAAGGCTGGAATTTAACCCCTCGGCGGGGCCTCTGTTCCTCCGGTCTAGCTGTTGTCGTCCTCATTATTTTCTTCGCCGTCGAGCGGCGTCTCGTGCGCCAGCAGCAGGGCCAGACGGCGACGCGCGCGGTTGACCCGGCTCTTGACCGTGCCCACGGCGCAGCCGGCGATATCGGCCGCCTCCTGATAGGAAAGCCCGGCGGCGCCGACCATGATGATCGCCTCGCGATGCTCGGGCGGCAGGGCGTTGAGCGCCGTTCGGAGCGCCGTCAGCTCCGCCGTCCATTCCTGGCTGGGCTCAGCGGTCAGGCCGGCGGCGTGGCGGCCTTCTTCATCGGCCACTTCGCGGCGTCGGCGGGCGGCGCCGGTGTACCAGCTGTTTCTCAGAATCGTGAACAGCCAGGCCCTGAGATTGGTCCCGGCCTCGAACCGCGTCCGATGCGTCCACGCCTTGACCAGCGTCTCCTGCACCAGATCATCGGCATCGGCCCGGTTGCGCGCCAGGGAGAAGGCGAAGGCCCGCAACGCCGGAATCTGGCAGGCCAGCATGGCGCGCCAATTGGCCGGGTTCGTCAGGTCTGGCGACCGGCCGGGATCGGGCGTCGATGGCGGGGGCTCGATGGCGTTCGGCCCCTCGGGCATGCGCATCTGGGGCATGCTGCGGGATCCTGAATGACCTGCGCCCTGTCGGCGCCGGAACCCCATCAGAACGTCGGTTGACGACGCCTGTTCCGTTGCGCCGCCCCTCTCAACCGGCCGGCTGGCGGCCGTCGCGCCGGCGGAACCGCCTTTGCGCAGGCTGCATTTCAGGAAGGTGGCGACAGACGACATTCATCCAGGGGGACAGGGCGTCATGACCGGAATGCTGCGCAGACCGGCGGAGGCCGCCGGGGATCTCGAGCGTTATCGGCAGGTGCGCGCCGTGCTGCCTGCCCTGGCGGCGTCCCTCTCGGCCGAGGACCTGCAGGCCCAGTCCACGGCCGAAGCCAGTCCGGGCAAGTGGCACCTGGGCCATGTGAGCTGGTTCTTCGAAACCATGCTGCTCGATCGGCCGGGCTATGAGTCGATCGACCCCCGGCTGCGGCGGGTCTTCAACTCCTATTATGAGGCCCTGGGCGACCGGATCGGTCGGGACGAGCGGGGGCTGATGACGCGGCCTTCGCTGGCCGACGTCATGGCCTATCGCGCCGAAGTCGACCGTCGGATGGAGGCGCGCCTGGCCGATGCGTCCGCGCCGTTCGACGCCCTGCGCCGCTATCTGTTTGAACTGGGCCTGAACCACGAGCAGCAGCATCAGGAGCTTTTCCTGATGGACCTCCTGCATCTGATGTCGCGTTCGCCGCTGGACCCGGCGGCCTATGAGGAGGAGCCTCGCCATGCGCCGCTCCAGCCGTCGCGTGGAGGCTGGCAGGCGTTCGAGGGCGGCCTTGTCGAGACCGGCGCGGGGGAGGAGGGGTTCGCCTTCGACAACGAACGGCCTGCGCACCGGGTCTGGCTTGAGCCGTTCGCCCTGGCCGCCGACCTGACGACCAATGGCGACTGGCTGGCCTTCATGAATGACGGCGGCTACGCCCGGCCCGAACTGTGGCTGAGCGACGGCTGGGCGACGGTCCAGGCGTGCGGCTGGACCGCGCCTCTCTATTGGCGGCGAGAGGACGGGGCGGGCTGGACGGTCATGACCCTGGCGGGGCGGCGGCCGGTGGATCCTGCCGCGCCGGTGCGCCATGTCAGCTTCTATGAGGCCGACGCCTTCGCGCGGTGGTCGGGCCGGCGTCTGCCCACCGAGGCGGAATGGGAACACGCCGCCCGCAGCCGTCCCGACGCCTTCTCCAACCTGGACAATGAGGCGTGGCAGTGGACAGCCGGCGCCTACGGCCCTTACCCCGGCTTTCGACCGACCGAGGGCACGGCCGCCGAGTACAACGGCAAGTTCATGGCCAATCAGATGGTGCTGCGCGGCGGCGCCTTCGCCACGGCGCCGGGACATGCGCGGCCGACCTATCGCAACTTCTTCTACCCTGATCAGCGCTGGGCCTTCGCGGGCGTCCGGCTGGCGTCCGATCCCGGCGACGCGGCCCGAGGCGACGAGACCGATGACGAGCATGAGGCCTTCCGCCGCGACCTGGTCGCGGGCCTGGCGTCGTCGCCCAAGAGCCTGCCGCCCAAATGGTTCTATGACGCGCGCGGGTCGGAGCTGTTCGAGGCCATCACCCGCCTGCCGGAATACTATCCGACCCGGCAGGAGGCGGCGCTGCTCCGGCGGGTCGCCCCGCGCTGGGCCGAACGCTTCGGCCCCGACGCCGTGCTGGTCGAACTCGGCTCGGGCGCCAGCGAGAAGACGCGCATCGTGCTGGACGCGGCCCCCGATCTGGCGGCCTATGTCCCCATCGACATCAGCCCCACGGCGCTGGAGGAGGCGGCCGCCCGCCTGAGGCAGGCCTATCCCGATCTGAAGGTCCTGCCCATCGTCGGCGACTTCGAGCATCTGGGCGTCCTGCCGGCCGAGGCGGGGCAGGGTCGGCGGGTCGGCTTCTTTCCCGGTTCGACCATCGGCAATCTCTCGCCGGCGACGGCCGAGGCGCTCCTGCGCGGCGCGCGCGACATGCTGGGACCGGACGCCCTGTTCATTCTGGGCGTCGACCTGATCAAGGACGCCCCGACCTTGATCGCCGCCTATGACGACGCCGAAGGCGTGACGGCGCGCTTCAACCTGAATGTCCTGACCCGCGCCAATCGGGACCTGGGCGCGGACTTCGACCTGGACGCCTTCGCCCACCGCGCCGTCTGGAACGAGGCAGAGGCGCGGATGGAGATGCATCTGGAGGCCCTGCGCCCCATGACGGTGCGGCTGGGCAAGCTGGTCTTCCGTCTGGCGCAGGGCGAGACGATCCACACCGAGAACTCGCGCAAGTTCGACGAGGCCCGCGTGCGCGCCCTGGCCGAAGCCGCCGGCTGGCGCGTCGAGGCCTTCGAGGTCAGCGACGTCCCGCGCGTGGCCCTGGCCCTTCTGGCCTGCTGACCGCCGACCGGCTGTCAGCCAAAGAAAAACGGCGAGGTTTCCCACGCCGTCGGAAGGTTATGAAATCGATCGCGGGGGATCAGCGCTTCGGCGGCGCCGGGTCCTGACCGGTCTTGTTTCGCGCGCCGTGGGAGGCTTCGCCGCCCTTGCGTCCGGCCTGGGCCGCGAGCGTGCGGTCCTGGGAGAAGCTGCGCTTCTCGCTGGGGACGCTGGCGCCGCCCTTGCGAGCGATTTCGCGCTGACGTTCCGGGTCCATGGAGGCGAAGCCTCGCTTGGAAACACCGGAGCCGCGGGTGGGCTGACCTTCGGCCATTTCAGATGTTCCTTTCGTAGACGGTGGCGCTTGCGCAAGAGAACCCGGCCCCGGCGCGGAGGTTCCGACAAAGGATTAAAACCCTGTTCGGCAAACGGCGGCCGCGCGCGTGCTCGGCGGGGGAACCGCGCGGATTCCGGCGGGTTCATCGAAGCTCGGAATGCAGATTTCAGGAGCTTAGCCCATGCCGGTTTCCAAGAACCCCATCGCCGACGCCGACGCCGACGGCGCTCCGTCGCCCGAAGACATCACCGAAGGTCGTTCGACCCTGGGCGACCGCCTGGAAGGCGCGGCTGATGACATCCTGGCGGCCGGCGCCCGGCCGCGTCCCCTTCGCCGAGCCGTGCGCGAGGATGCGGCGGAAATGCGCGACTGGGCCCGCCATCGCGGCTCTCAGGCCTGCGAGGCGATTCGCGACGAACCGATCCGCATGACGCTCTATGCGCTCGGCATCGGCGTCCTGATCGGCCTGCTGGCCGCGCGCTAGACCATGATAGGTTCGGATTGAATCAATCCGAACTCAGATCAATGGTCCGACATCAAAGGGGTCAGGCCGGGCCGGAGGCCGGGCGCGCGATCGGCGCCGCCTGCATGGCCCGGTCTGAGACGAAGGGATTGCTGCGCCGTTCAGCACCGAACGTTGAATGCGGCCCGTGGCCCGGCACGAAGGTCACATCGTCGCCCAGCGGCCACAGCTTGGTGGTGATTGCGCTCAGCAGGGCCTGATGGTCGCTGCGCGGGAAGTCGGTGCGGCCAACCGAGCCCTGGAACAGCACGTCGCCGACCTGGGCGAAGCGGGCCTCGCGGTTGAAGAAGATCACATGGCCGGGCGTGTGGCCGGGGCAGTGGAAGACCTCCCACGTCGTCTCGCCCAGCGTCAGAACGTCGCCGTCGTCCAGCCAGCGCGTGGGGGTGAAGGTGCGGGCCTCGGGCAGGCCGTATTTCTGGCCCTGCGTGGGAATCAGGTCGATCCAGAACTGGTCTTCAGGATGAGGCCCCACGATGTCGAGGCCGGTCTTTTCCTGCATCTCGGCGGCGGCGCCCGCGTGATCCAGATGCCCGTGGGTGATCCAGATGGCGTCCAGCGTCAGTCCGCGCCGCGCGACCTCGCCCAGAATGGCGTCGACTGAGCCGCCCGGATCGATGACGGCGGCCTTCTTGGTCTTCGTGCACCAGACCGTCGTGCAGTTCTGCTGAAGCGGCGTAACGGGCGTGACGAAGACGCCGATGGGGGCTGAAGGCTGGCTCATGCGTCATGAGATAGCGGCCCGATGACCACAAAGGAACCGCGTTGCGTTGACGTTTCGGCCCCTTCTCGACATAAGGGCGGGCTCCGAGGCGCCGCTCCCGAAAGGGGCGGCCCTGTTGCTTTATCCACCGCGCGCCTTTGCGGCGTCGCCACAGAGCGTCAGATACCCGACCATGCAAGTCGTCGAAAAGTCGAACGAAGGCCTCAGCCGCGTGATCGCGGTGACCATTCCCGTCGCAGAGCTGAATGAAAAGCTCGAAGCCCGCATCAAGGAAGTGGCTCCCCAGATGAAGCTGAAGGGCTTCCGTCCGGGCAAGGTGCCGGCCTCGTACGTCAAGAAGACCTTCGGCCGTGACTTCATGGGCGAAATCATCAACGCCTCGCTGAACGAGACCAGCCAGGGCGCTCTGGAAGAGCTGAAGCTGCGTCCGGCCGCTCCGGCCGAGATGAACCTGACCTCCGACATGGACAAGGTCATCGCCGGTCAGGAAGACCTGGCCTATGAGATGTCGCTGGAAGTCATGCCGGAATTCACCCCGGTCGACCCCAAGACCCTGAAGCTGACCCGCCCGACCTATGAGGCCTCGGAAGAGGACCTGGACGAAGCGCTGAAGGAACTGGCCTCGCAGGCCAAGTCCTACGAGGACAAGAAGGGCAAGACGGTCAAGGCCGCCGACGGCGACCAGCTGACCATCGACTTCCTGGGCAAGATCGACGGCGAGGCCTTCGACGGCGGCGCCGCCACCGACGCCGACCTGGTGATCGGCTCGGGCCGCTTCATCCCCGGCTTCGAAGAGCAGCTCAAGGGCGCCAAGGTCGGTGAAGAAAAGACCATCGAAGTGACCTTCCCGGAAGAGTACCAGGCCAAGCACCTGGCCGGTAAGGCCGCGACCTTCGACGTCACGGTCAAGGCCATCAAGGCCGAGGTCGAATCCAAGATCGACGACGAGTTCGCCAAGCGCATCGGACTGGAGTCGCTGGACCAGCTGAAGGAACTGCTGAAGTCCAACCTGAACCAGCAATACGCCGGCGCCACCCGCTTCAAGCTGAAGCGCGCCCTGCTGGACGTGCTGGACGAAGGCCACGACTTCGCCCTGCCGCCGAAGATGGTCGACGCCGAGTTCGAAGGCATCTGGGCCCAGGTTTCGGCCGACAAGGACGCCGGCCAGCTGCCGGAAGAAGACGCCAAGAAGTCGGAAGACGAACTGAAGGCCGAGTATCGCAAGATCGCCGAGCGCCGCGTGCGCCTGGGTCTGGTCCTGGCCGAGATCGGCCGCGCCAACAACGTCGGCGTGTCGGATCAGGAACTGTCGAACGCCATCATGGCCGAAGCCCGCAACTATCCGGGTCAGGAAAAGATGGTGCTGGACTTCTATCGCCAGAACCCCAACGCCGCCGCCCAGCTGCGCGCGCCGATCTATGAAGAGAAGGTCGTCGACCTGATCGTCTCGGTCGCCGAGGTGAAGGACGAAGCCATCTCCAAGGAAGAGCTGATGAAGGAAGAAGACGAGGGCTGATCTCGTCGTCTTACGGATCGGTAACTGTCGTTCCGTCAGCCATTCAGGCAAATGAAAAGGGTTCGCTTCGGCGGGCCCTTTTTGATTCTGGAGTCGACCTCATGGCCTTTTGGACGATGATCGCCCTGGCGGCCGGGCTGACGTCGATGGAGCCTCTTCAAGCCCAAGCCCAAGCCCAAGCCCAAGCCCAAGCCCAAGCCCCGGCCCAGTCTTCGGCTCAATCTCAGACCACGCCCGACCTCGACGCCGTTCAGGTCGAGGACGTCACGGTGGCCGCCACCCTGCGCGACGCCCAACTGCGGGCGCGGGTCGACACCTTCATCGAAAGCAACATGGCCCCTCCGGCTGGGCGTCCCCTGGCGCGTTGGAACAAGCCGGTTTGCGTGGCGACGGCCCATCTGACGCCGCAGTACGCCCAGGCCGTCATCGACCGCGTGGCTCAGCGCATCATCGAGGCCGGCGGCGACGTCGCTGGGCCGGGCTGCAAGGTCGACGTGATGATCGTCGGGACGGACGACGGCGCCCAGATGGCCAAGGCCCTGGTGAAGGACGATCCGCGCGGCTATCGGCCCGCGCGCGGCGCGACCGATCGGGGCCGGGCGGCCCTGCAGCGTTTCCAGGAGGGCGAGGCCCCCGTGCGCTGGTGGCATGTCAGCCTGCCGGTCAACATCGACACCGGCGAGATCGCCGTCCGCCTGGACGGCGAGGAGTATCCGACCAATACGGTGCGCGAATCCTCGCGCCTGCGCAGCAATGTGCGCGATGACCTGGCGCGCGTCGTCATCATCGTGGACTTCACCCGGACGACCCAGGTTCGGATGAGCGCCTTGGTCGACTATGTGGCCTTCATCGCCCTGGCGCAGGTCAATCCCGAGGGTGATCTGGCGGGGCAGGACACCATCCTCAACCTGTTCACCCGGCCGGACGAGATCACGGAGATGACCCGTTGGGACCGCGACTATCTGGCGGCCCTGTATCGCGCCACGCCCAATCGCTTCACCCTGCAGGCCCAGACGCGGGGCATCGCGGACGAAGTGGTGCACGGTCGTCGCGATCGATAGGCGATAAGTCCGCTCCCCCGGCGGATGCGCCTTGCGCAGGCCCGAGGCGAACGCGATATGCTGAAGCGAGGGCGCGACTCAAGCGCGCCATGAATCCGAGAGACCCCATGCGCGATCCGATCGACTACATCTCCAACAACCTGGTGCCGATGGTGGTGGAGCAATCCAGCCGCGGCGAGCGGTCGTTCGACATCTTCTCGCGCCTGCTGCGCGAGCGGATCATCTTCCTGACCGGCCCGTTCGAAGACGGCATGGCCTCGCTGATCTGCGCCCAGCTGCTGTTCCTGGAATCGGAGAACCCGAAGAAGGAAATCAGCATGTACATCAACAGCCCCGGCGGTCAGGTGACCTCGGCGCTCGCGATCTACGACACCATGCAGTACATCAAGTCGCCGGTCTCGACCGTGGTCATGGGCATGGCCGCCTCGGCCGGTTCGCTGATCCTGACGGCCGGTGAAGCGGGCCAGCGCATCGCCTTGCCGAACGCGCGGGTCATGGTGCACCAGCCCTCGGGCGGCTTCCGCGGCACGGCCTCGGACATCGAGCGCCACGCCGAGGACATCATCGCCACCAAGCGCCGCCTGAACGAAATCTACGTCCAGCACACGGGTCGGACCTATGAGGAAGTCGAGCGCACCCTGGACCGCGACCACTTCATGACCGCCGAGGAAGCCAAGGCCTGGGGCATCGTCGACCACGTCTATGACAAGCGCACCCAGGCGGATGACGACGGCGTCAAGGCTCCCTGAGCCTTAGCCGGCCTCAAACTGCGACAATTTGCGAGGCGGGATTCGGCGACGGATTCCGCCTCGAATCATGTTTGAGACTCGTTATCGGCAAAGGGGAATTCATGGCGACGCAGTGGAGAGACGACGGTTTCCGATATGGGCCCGTCACGCGCGCGCTGCACTGGGCGATGGTCCTGTTGCTGGCTTGGCAGTTCACCGGCATGGCCATCAAGCTGATCGTCGGCAAGGCGCCGATCACCGCCTTCTGGGTCGGAACCCACAAGGGGATCGGGGTCGTCCTGCTGGCCCTGATCGTGGTGCGGGCCCTGTGGGGCCTCTATAATATGAAGACGCGCCCGGCGCACGGCGGCGGCTTCTGGGGACGGGCCGCCAAGGTCGGGCATCTGGCGCTCTACGCCCTGATGCTGATCGTGCCGTCGCTGGCGCTGCTGCGGCAGTATGGATCGGGCAAGCCGCTGGACGTGTTCGGCGTGCGCCTGATCGACGGCGGCTGGGCTGAGGTGTCGTGGATGACCGCTCCGGCCAACGCCGTGCACGGCCTGCTGGCCTGGGTGTTGCTGGCCGCCATCGCGGGCCACATCCTGATGGTGCTGGTCCACCGTTTCATCTGGAAGGACGACACGGTCGGCCGGATGATCGGCTAGGCTGGTTCAACCCGCCGTCGCCGAGAGGGCGACGGCGGGAGACGTCATCAGACGTCCAGGTCGGCCTGGGCGAAGCGGGCGTTTTCCTGGATGAACTGATAGCGGGCCTCGGCCTTGCGGCCCATCAGGCGCTCGACCAGATCCTCGATCTCTTCCTCGCTGTCGGGCAGGGCGACGCGGGCCAGGGTCCGCTTCTTCGGGTCCATGGTGGTCTCTTTCAGCTGAGAGGCCATCATCTCGCCCAGACCCTTGAACCGGCCGATCTCGGTCTTCTTGCCCTTGAACACGCTGGCCAGAAGCTCGTCGCGGTGGGCGTCGTCGCGGGCGTATTCCGACAGCGGGCCTGCCGAAATCCGATAGAGCGGCGGCAGGGCCATGTAGAGCCGCCCCTGACGGATCAGGTCCGGCATGGAGCGGTAGAAGAAGGTGATCAGCAGGGCCGCGATGTGGGCGCCGTCGACGTCGGCGTCGGTCATGATGACCACGCGCTCATAGCGCAGGTCGTCGACGCTGAAGCGGCTGCCCGCCTGAACGCCCAGCGCCAGCATCAGGTCGGTCAGCTCGACGTTGGCGCGCAGCTTGTCGGCGGTGGCCGAGGCGACGTTCAGGATCTTGCCGCGCAGGGGCAGGATGGCCTGGGTCGTGCGGTCGCGCGCCTGCTTGGCCGAGCCGCCGGCCGAGTCGCCCTCGACGATGAACAGTTCGGTGCCCTCGGCGGCCTGACGGCTGCAGTCCGACAGCTTGCCGGGCAGGCGCAGCTTGCGCGTGGCGGCCGCGCGCTGGACTTCCTTGTCCTTGCGGCGGCGCAGGCGGTCCTCGGCCCGGTCGATGACGAAGCCGAGCAGGGCGTTGGCCTGTTTCGGGCTCTCGGTCAGCCAGTGGTCGAAGGGGTCGCGCAGCAGCTGTTCGGCCAGGCGCGCGCCCTCGGGCGAGGACAGGCGGTCCTTGGTCTGGCCCTGAAACTCGGGGTTGCGGATGAAGATGGAGATCATCGCCCCCGCATTGGCGATGACGTCTTCCGCCGTGATCTGGGCGGCGCGCTTCTCATTGGTCAGCTCGCCATAGGCCTTCAGCCCCTTGACCAGGGCGGCGCGGAAACCCGCCTCATGGGTGCCACCGTCGGGGGTCGAAACGGTGTTGCAGTAGGAGGCGACGAAGCTGTCGGCGTCGCCGAAGCCGATGGGGGACCAGGTCACAGCCCATTCCAGGGCGCCCGCCTCGCCCTTGCGCTCGACGCGCCCGGCGAAGACGGGGGTGACGGTCTCGATCTCGCCCACGCGCTCGGCCAGGGCGTCGGCCAGGCCGCCGGGGAAGTGCAGCGTCGCCTGGGCGGGCGTCTGGTCGGTGATGCGTTCCGGCGCGCAGGTCCAGCGGATCTCGACGCCGCGGAACAGATAGGCCTTGGCCCGCGTCATGCGGAACAGGCGGGCGGGCTTGAAGGCCGCGCCGACGCCGAAGATCTGTTCGTCCGGCTTGAACCGGATCAGGGTGCCCTTCTTCTTCGACGGGCCGACCTGCTGGATCGGTCCCTGCGACAGGCCGCGGCTGAAGGACTGCCGCCATTCGAAGCCGTCGCGCCAGACGGTGACGTCCAGGCTTTCCGACAGGGCGTTGACGACCGAGACGCCGACGCCGTGCAGGCCGCCCGATGTCTCATAGGCCTTGCCCGAGAACTTGCCGCCCGAATGCAGCACCGTCATGACGACTTCCAGCGCCGACTTGCCGGGGTGCTTGGGATGAGGGTCGACCGGGATGCCGCGCCCGTCGTCGCGCACCGACAGATAGCCCTCGGCGTCTAAGTCGACGGTGATCAGCTTGGCGTGCTTGGCGACGGCCTCGTCCATCGCATTGTCCAGCACCTCGGCGAACAGGTGGTGCAGGGCGCGCTCGTCGGTGCCGCCGATATACATGCCGGGGCGCTTGCGGACGGGCTCCAGGCCTTCCAGCACCTCGATCGAGGAGGCGGAATAGCCGGTGGCGGCCGCCGTCGCGGCGCTGGCGTGGGACGTCAGCTCGACCTTCGGTTCATGCACGGGCTGAGGCGCAACCGGAGGCGCCGCCTGGGGAGCGGGCGTCGCAGCGGGCGCAGGGGCGGCGGGCTTGGCCGGTTCGGCGTCGTCGAGCTTGGAAAACAGGTCGTCCATCAGGGCATTTTGCGGCGATTCGGGGCAGGGTCTGGTAGGCTTCGAAGACGGCGGGGGCAAGGCCCGCGTCAGGGCGCTCGGTCCGGGATCAGATTACGCGCCATCAGCGCCATGAACAGGGTCCACGGCAGATCCTGATGCCGCATCAGCACGCTTTCCGACAGGCTCAGCAGCAGGAAGGCCGCCAGCCAGGCCAGACTCCAGTAGCCCTCGCGTCGCCCCAGGCTGGACAGGCGCATGAGCACGGCGGCCGCTGTCACGGCCACGACGACGCCGACCAGGCTGACGCCGGCCCAGCCCAGCTCTGCGCGCAGGTCCAGCCAGCCCTGGTGGGCGGACGGGACGCGCCAGCCCGTCTCATGGCGGATCCACTCCATCGGTTCCGAGTGCGGCAGCCAGAAGGCGCTGTAGCCGTAGCCCAGCCAGGGCCTGCGCTCGGCCATGCGGCCGATGGCGTCCCAGATTTCCGTACGGCCCGTCAGGCTGGGGTCCTTGCCGAACAAGGCCAGGATCTCGACGGAGAACTCGCTCCAGGCCCAAAGGCCGCCGACCAGGGCGACGCCCATGCACCAGACGGCGATGACGCCGAACACCGGCCCCAGACGCCGCACCAGCCGGCAAAGCAGCACCAGACCGCCGCCCAGCACCGCCATGACGAGGGCGGTCTTGGACTGAGAGCCCAGCAAGGCCAGGGTGCAGACCGCCAGGGCGGCCAGAGCCAAGCGACGATCCTTCACGTCGGTCTGCGCCGCCAGCAGGGCGGAGGCGCCGATCAGGCCGACCGCCATGACCATGCCCAGCTGGTTCTTCTCGTACCAGACGCCCCGCCACATGCCGGCGTTGGCCTCATGGTGGATGCCGAACCCCGGAAAGATGAAGACGGCGATCAGGCTGCCGATCCCCAGGGTCAGGAAGGTCGCGGTCAGCAGTCGGGGCAGGGCGATCCCGCGAAAGACCGCGCCCAGATAGACGGCGAAGATCCCGGTCAGTCCCAGGGCGAGCACGCGCCGCTCGGTCACATCCGGGGCCTGGGACCATAGGCTGGACGCCAGCGCCATGACGACCATCAGCAATAGGGGGATGAAAGCGGGCCAGGCCGCCGCCATCCGGCGTGCGCGAAATCCGATCAGACTCAGGATCACCAGATAGATCGGCGGCCAGATCAGCCGCAGCACCGGCGTTTCCTGCTGCTGCGGCGCGAAGATCGGACCCAGAAGGGCGCCGGACAGCAGGGTCAGGATCAGACCGGCCGCCGCCTGCTCCCACAGGGTGGGGGCGTCGGGATCGCGTCGTGAAAGGGCGGTCGCCCCCGTCACGCCTTCTCCACGAAGGTGTCGATGACCTTCTTCTCGCCGGCCTTGTCGAAGGCGACGACCAGCTTGTTGCCCTCGACCGCGCGGACGTGGCCGTAGCCGAACTTCTGGTGGAAGACCCGGTCGCCGCGCGCCCAGCCGGACGCCGCCTTGGGATCAGCCGTGGCGATCAGGCGTCCTTCGCCCTCGATCATTGCGCGACGAGCATAGGCGGGCTTGGGCGTCTGGTTCGCGGTATAGGTCTGGGCGCGCTTCCAGCCAGGGCTGGAATAGCTGCCGCCGAAGGAGGGGGCGTCGTCCCAGCGGCTCTTGGCCTCCTTCATGCCGGTCGAGGCGCCGTAATAGCCGGTGTCCGACTGCGGCTCGACGTGGGCGATCGGCAGTTCATCGACGAAGCGGCTGGGCAACTGAGATGTCCAGCGGCCATAGACCATGCGGTTGGCGGCGAAGCTGATGCGCGCATCCTGCTTGGCGCGGGTGACGCCGACGTAGGCCAGACGGCGTTCCTCCTCCAAGCCCTTCACGCCCTTCTCGTCGATGCTGCGCTGGCTGGGGAAGACGCCTTCTTCCCAGCCCGGTAGGAAGACCAGAGGGAACTCCAGCCCCTTGGCGCCGTGCAGGGTCATAATCTGCACCGAGCCCGATCCGTCGGCGTTCTCGTCGCGGCGCTCCAGGTCCATGACCAGTGAAACGTGCTCCAGATAGGCCTGCAGCGTCTCGAAGGACTGCATCGACTGGGTCAGTTCCTTCAGGTTGTCCAACCGCGTCTGGCCGCTGGTGCGGTCGGCCTTCTGCATGGCGGTGTAGCCGCTCTCGTCCAGCAGGGTCTCCGTCACCTGCCAGTGCGGCGTGCCCATGGCCATCAGGTCGCGCCAGCGGTCCAGATCGCGCACGAAGTTGGCCAGCGGCGTGCGGGTGCGCGCCTGAAGCTCGTCCGTCGTGATCAGGTGGCGCACCGCCTGCATGGCCGAGACGCCGTTCTCGCGCGCGATGTGCAGGATCTTCTGGACCGAGGTGTCGCCGATGCCGCGCTTGGGAACGTTGACGATGCGCTCGAACGCCAGGTCGTCGTCCTCGGACTGGATCAGGCGCAGATAGGCGTGTGCGTCGCGGATTTCCGCTCGCTCGAAGAAGCGCGGCCCGCCGATGACGACATAGGGAATGGCCAGCATCAGAAAGCGTTCTTCAAACGCTCTCATCTGGAAGGACGCGCGAACAAGGACGGCCATGTCCTTGTAATTTATGCCCTGCTTGCGCGCGGTCTCGATCTCGTCGGCGATCAAGCGGGCCTCCGCCTCGCCGTCCCAGACGCCGCGCACGCGCACCTTGTCGCCGCTGTCGTCCTCGGTCCACAGGGTCTTGCCCAGCCGGTCCTGATTGGCCGCGATCAGGGCCGAGGCCGCGCCCAGGATGTGCTTGGTCGAGCGATAGTTGCGCTCCAGCCGGATGACCTTGGCGCCGGGGAAGTCGCGCTCGAAGCGCAGGATGTTGTCCACCTCGGCCCCGCGCCAGCCATAGATCGACTGATCATCGTCGCCGACGCAGCAGACATTGCCGGTCGAGGAGGTCAGCAGCCGCAGCCACAGATACTGGGCGACGTTGGTGTCCTGATACTCGTCCACCAGGATGTAGCGGAACCGGCGACGATATTCTTCCGCTAGATCAGCATGTTTCGACAGGATGGTGATGTTGTGCAGCAACAGGTCGCCGAAGTCGCAGGCGTTCAGCGTCGCCAACCGCGACTGATAGGCGGCGTACAGCGCCGGGCCCTTGCCGTTGGCGAAGTCCTCGCCGGGCGGCAGCTTGTCGGGCGTCCAGCCGCGGTTCTTCCAGTGGTCGATCATATGGGCCAGCGACTTGGGCGTGAACCGCTTGGTGTCGATGTTGGCCGCTTCCAGAAGCTGCTTCAGCAGCCGCTCCTGATCATCGGTGTCGAGTATGGTGAAGCTGGACTTCAGCCCGACCAGTTCCGCATGGCGACGCAGGATCTGCGCGGCGACCGAGTGGAAGGTGCCCAGCCAGCGCAGCCCCTCGGACGACGGGCCGATCAGATGGCCGATCCGCTCGCGCATCTCGCGCGCGGCCTTGTTGGTGAAGGTGACGACCAGCAGCTCCCACGGCTTGGCCCGGCCCGTCGCCAGGATGTGCGCCAGTCGCGTGGTCAGGACGCGCGTCTTGCCCGTGCCCGCGCCCGCCAGCACCAGCACCGGCCCCTCGGTCGTCTCCACCGCCTCGCGCTGTTCGGGGTTCAGGCCCGCCAGATAGTCGGCCGCCGGCCCTTGCGGGGCCTGGGCGCGGGCGAGGTCGGAAATGCGGGGGGCGGGCAGGTCGGTCACAGGGGCAAGCACTCGGGCGGCGTCTGGGGCGGTCGCCCCGTCGGAATCTGAAGGGAGAACATAAGCAGCACAGCGGCCAAAGTCAGGCCTAATCGCACGGGCTGTTTCCGGAACCGTGCAGCCAGAGCGCCGTTGTCCCAGATGACAGGCCAACAAAGGGAAGGGATGCCTTATGGCGGAAAACTCCAGCGGCGGCGGGAACGCCGGTCTCGCCTTCATCGTCGGCGGTCTGGTCGTGGTGGTGGCCATCCTGGCCTGGTTCCTGCTGGGACGAGACGGAGCGCCGGACACCAAGAACGTCGATGTCGAGGTCAAGCTGCCTGAGGTCTCGGCGCCGGCCGCGCCGGGCGGGAATTGAGGCGAGGCCATGACCGATCCGAACCTTCCTCCCGAGCGGGTGGTGCATCAGACCACGATCAACACCTCTTCGTCTCCGCCGCGAAAGAGCGGTGGCGTCGGCCTGGCCTTCGTCGTCGGCGGCCTGGTGGTGCTGGTGGCGGTCATCGCCTGGTTCGTTTTCGGGAGCGGCCGTGTTCCGGAGCCGGAGCGACCCAACCTGGATGTCGACATCACCTTGCCGACGCCGCGCCTTCCCGAGGTGCCCGACCGCCCGGCTCCGCCCGAATTGCCCCGCCCGAGCGAACCGCCGCAGGTGGCGACCCCGCCTTCTCAGGACTGAGCTGATGAAGCCGGCGCTGAAGAGGGTCTATGAGCCGCCGTCGAAATCGGACGGAACGCGCATTCTGATCGATCGCCTGTGGCCGCGGGGGCTGAGCAAGGACAAGGCCCATGTCGACCTGTGGCTCAAGGCGATCGCGCCCAGCACCGAACTGCGTCGCTGGTTCGGCCATGACCCCGAGAAATGGACGGAGTTCCAGCATCGTTATCGCGCGGAGCTCAAGGCCAACGGCGACGCCGTGTCCGAGTTGAAGGCCGCGCTCGCCGACGGTCCGGCGACGCTGGTCTATGGGGCGAGGGACGAAGCGCACAACGACGCCGTGGTGCTGGCGGATTATCTCGCCAACCTCTAACCGCTCATCCCGGCCTTCGCGGACCTATTTCAGCCGATAGCTGATGGTCGTGACGACCCGAACCTTCTTGTTCGGCGTGCTGGCCTCGTCGCCGGCGCCGTCGCGCGACAGGATCTCGAACGATCCTTGCCCCGCCGTCTTGATCGGCCCCAGAGGCGCGCCGGAATCCTTGGCGAACTGTTCGGCGCCGGTGCGGGCGGCGGCGGTGGCCTCGGCGATCATGGCGGGCCGCACGTCGTTGAGCTTGGTGAAGAGGTAGGACGGACCCTGGAAGTCCTGCAGCACCACGCCCTGGCGCACCAGATCGTTCAGATTGCGAGTGGTGGTCTGGACCCGGTCCACATCCGTGGTGCGGACGATGACGGTCTGGGTCAGGATGAAGCGCGGCCCGCCGGTCTGGCTGGCGTACTCGCGAGAGCGGGTGTCAGCCACGCCCAACTGGCCCAGGTCCACCGCGTCGTCGGGATAGCCTTGGGCCTTCAGGAACTGCCGCACGATGGCCAGGTCGCCGTCGATCCGCGCCTGCACCTCCGACAGCACGTCGCCCGAGGCGGTGAAGCGGATCGGCAGGACGGCCAGGTCGGCCTTCACGTCCTTTTCCGCCAGACCGCGCACGGTGACGGAGCGGTCCCCCGCGCGGGCGTTGACCACGCCCTGGCCGATCAGGGCGCCGCCGCCGATCAGTCCGATGGCCACCAGTCCGCCGAAGACGGCGGCGGGGATGAGGCGGTTCCTGTCGATGTCAGCGCTCATGAGGTCTTCTCTTCTGCGAAGCTGCGGTCGCCGCCGACCCACTGCAGGGCCAGGATGCGGCAGGCGGAGGCCAGGGGGCGGCGGCCCCGCCAGGCGTCGATGCGGATCAGCAGGCCGGACCGACTGAGCGCCAGTTCGGCCGCGATGGCGTCCAGCACGGCCCAGAACTCAGGCTCCAGCGCCACCGAGGTGGCGTGGCCGGACAGCAGCACCGATCGCTTGACGAGACTGCTCAAGGTCTAGCGTACGCCCACCATCACGATCTCGACGCTGTTCGGCGCGCCGCGCGTCAGGACCGAATGGCGCGTGTCGGTGGTGAAGCGCAGGGCGCCCGACGGATCGCGGATTTCGGCGCGGGCGGCGTACTCCATGCGGCTGTCGATCCTGTCGTTCGGCACCGAAAGAGTGACGGCGTAGGGCGGGCCGCGGCCGTCCAGGCGCTGGGTCGTCTCGGCCAGGACGCGGGCAGGGGCGTCGGCGCGGCTGACGTCCTCGACCTTGACGGTCAGAACATGGCCCGGCGGCAGCATGATGCGCTCGCGATAGGTCGCCGTGATCTGCACCTGGGTGGAGGCTGCGGGGCTCTCGGGCATGGACGAGCAGGCGGCGGCCAGAAGGGCCGGGGCCAGGACGAGAGGGGCGAGGAACAGGCGCATCGGCGTCTCCTTTGAGGGGCAGCTTAACAGAACGCGCCAGCGTCGCATAAGGCTGCAACAGTTTGAGAGACGCGGGATAGGAAGCGGTGCTATCGGAAGTTCCCGTTTCGTTTCGATCGAGTCGCCGGCGTGTCCCAGTCTGAAGCTCCCCATTCCGAAACTCCGCCTTCACGCCTGCCGTCGCCGGCCCTGCTGGCCTTCGGCGGGGTCGGGGTCTGCGCCCTGATCTGGGGCACGACCTGGTACGCCATCACCTTCCAACTGGGGGCCGTCGATCCGGTGGTGTCGGTGGTGCTGCGCTTCGGCATCGCCTCGACCTTGCTGGCCTTGATCGTCAAGGCGACAGGTGGGCGGCTGGCGTTGACCCGGGGGCAGCATCTGGCGGCGCTGGGACAGGGGCTGTTCTCCTTCGCCATCAGCTACGCCTTCGTCTACGCCTCGGAGGAGAAGATCGCCTCGGCCGTGGTGGCGGTGATCTTCGCCGCCCTGGCCTTCCTCAACCTGATCCTGTTTCGCGTGGCGTCGAAGCAGAAGGCGGCGCCGGCCGCCTGGCTGGGCGCGGGGCTGGGCGTGGTCGGCGTCGGCGTCCTGTCGGCGGGCGAGGTGATGGGGGCGGGGCTGGGCGTCCACGCCGTGGCCGGCGTCAGCTTCGCCGTGATCGCCGTCGTTGCCTCGGCGTTCGGCAACTGGTTCGCCTGGAGGGGACAGCAGGCCGGTTCGGGCGTCCTGCCGTCCACCGCCTGGGCCATGGCCTACGGCACGGGAACGCTGGCGCTCTACGCTCTGGTCACGGGCGTATCCTGGTCGGTGGCGTGGAGCCCGGCCTATGTGATCTCCCTGCTGTATCTGGCGGTGTTCGGCTCGGTCGTCGCCTTCGGCCTGTATTTCACCATCGCGCGGGCGAGGGGATATGCGACCGCCAGCTACATCTCGGCCCTGACGCCGCCGATCGCCATGCTGGTGTCGGTGATGTTCGAAGGCGCGCGCTTCGGCCTGCTGGCCTTGCTCGGCCTGGCCCTGGTTCTGGCCGGACAGGTGTTCCTGATCCGCGCGCCCAAGCGTTCGGCCGCCTGATCAGGCGGCGCCGGTCGCGATCGGCGCATCCGGCCGGGCGCCCCATTCAGCCCACGACCCGTCATAGAGGCGCGACGGCCGCCCCAGCACGGCCAGCCCCAGCGTCAGGATCGCCGCCGTCACGCCTGAGCCGCAACTGGTGATGACGGGCCGCTCCAGATCGACGCCCGCCGCGCGAAAGGCCTCTTCCAGCGCCGCGCCCCGCTTCAAAGTCCCGTCCGTGTTCAGCAGGTTGGAGAAGGGCAGGTTCAGCGCCCCCGGCATATGACCTGCTCGCACGCCAGGACGCGGCTCGGCCGCTTCGCCTCGGAACCGAGCGGCGCCGCGCGCATCGACCAGCTGAAGGCCGTCCGCCAGCGCGGCCCCGACCTGATTGAAATCCGCCATGGCGTCGGCGTCGAACTGCGTCTCGAAGCGAGCGGCGTCTGGCGCGGCTGGAACTCCGCCCTCCAGAGGCCGCCCCTCGGCCTTCCACTTCGGCAGACCGCCGTCCAGCACGCGCACGCGCCGGGCGCCCATCGTCCGCAGCGTCCACCAGACTCGCGCCGCGGAGAACAGGCCCTGCGCGTCATAGACGACGATGTCGTCCGTCTCCTCGACGCCCATCGCGCCCATCGCCTCGGCGAAGGCTTGGGGCGACGGCAGCATGTGCGGATAAGGGCTTTCCCGATCCGACACGGCGTCCAGGTCGAAGAAGACGGCGCCGGGCAGCCGCTCGCGTTCGAAATCCGACCGCGCATCGCGGCCGTCCAGCCACCAGCTGGCGTCGATGATCCGCAGGTCGGACACGTCCAGCCGCGCGGCCAGGGCGTCGGTCGAGATCAAGGGCGTGTCGGTCGTGCTCATGTGATCAGACTATCATGATCGCGCGGCCGGTGGTCAGGGCCTGAGTCGCCCGATAAGTTGCGAAAACGCATCCGCGACGCCACCTGTCCGACTCAAAGTCGCGGCACAGGCCCGCGGACCGCCGTTGAAACCAGTCGAAAGCGCCGCCGTGACCTCTCCGAATGCCGTCATCACCCTGTCCGAAGGCCTCAAGAAACCCGTCGTCATCGGCGGCGGCGCCCGCATCGTCTTCATCGCCGGCCCCTGCCAGATGGAAAGCCGCCAGCATGCGCTGGAGACCGCCCATGCGCTGAAGGAGATCGGCGAGCGGCTGAACCTCGGCATCATCTACAAGACCAGCTTCGACAAGGCGAACCGTACCAGCGCCAGCGCCGCGCGCGGCATCGGCCTGAAGGACGCCCTGCCGATCTTCGCCGAAATCCGTGAAGTCACCGGCCTGCCGACCCTGACCGATGTCCACTCCGAAGCCCAGTGCGGCCCGGTCGGCGAGGTCGTGGACGTGCTGCAGATCCCGGCCTTCCTGTCCCGCCAGACCGACCTGCTGCTGACCGCCGCCGCCACGGGTAAGGCGATCAACATCAAGAAGGGTCAGTTCCTGGCGCCCTGGGACATGAAGAACGTCATCGCCAAGGTCACGGGCGCGGGCAATCCGAACGTCATGGCCTGCGAGCGCGGCGCCAGCTTCGGCTACAACACCCTGGTCAGCGACATGCGCGCCCTGCCGATCCTGCGCGAGATCGGCTGCCCGGTGGTGTTCGACGCGACCCACAGCGTCCAGCAGCCGGGCGGGCAGGGCACGTCCTCGGGCGGCCAGCGCGAGTTCGTGCCGGTGCTGGCGCGCGCCGCCGTCTCGGTCGGCGTCGACGCCGTCTTTATGGAGACGCACGAAGACCCGGACAACGCCCCGTCGGACGGTCCGAACATGGTGCCGCTGAGCCAGTTCGAGGCTCTGGCCGCCGAACTGATCGCCTTCGACGACCTGGCCATCAAGCTGGGTCACAAGGGGCCGATGGCGAAGACGGCGTGAATCCGCTAGTTCGGCGTCATGGCTGAACGTTCTCTCGATCTCGGCGCCCTGCAGTCCCTGCTGGAGCGCGTGCGCGACCTGAAGGTCGCCTGCGTCGGCGATCTGATGTTGGATCGCTATGTCTATGGCGAGGTCAGCCGCATCTCGCCAGAGGCGCCGATCCCCGTTCTGCGCGCGCGCCGCACCGTGGCCATGCCCGGCGGCGTGGGCAACGTCGCCCGCAACGTCGCAGCGCTGGGCGGTCAGGCCCGTCTGGGCGCTGTGGCGGGCGATGATGCGGCGGGCGCCGAACTGGCCGATCTGATCGCCGCCGAGGACCGGATCGAGGACGCCCTGATCCGGCCCGCAGGCGCCGCCACCATCGTCAAGACGCGCTTCGTCGCCGCCGGCCAGCAACTGCTGCGTCTGGACGACGAGGCCGCGACCCATTCCGGCTATGCCGACAAGGCGGTGTTCCGGGGCGCGGGCGCCATCCTGCTGTCCGACTACGCCAAGGGCGTGGTGGACGACGGCGCCATTCAGGCGGCGCTGTGGGCCGGGGCCGAATACGGCGCGCCGGTCATCGTCGACCCCAAGGGGCGCGACTTCGCCCGCTATGGCGCGGTCGACGTCATCAAGCCGAACGCCAGCGAACTGGCGGGCGCCACCGGCCTGCCCACCGAGACCGACGAACAGGTCGAGGCGGCGCTGGCCGCCCTGCTGAACGCCACCACGGCCAAGGCCGTCATCGTCACCCGCGCGGGCAAGGGCATGACGTTGGCGCGCAGAGACGGCGGCGTCACCCACTTCCCCGGTCGGGCGCGTGAAGTGTTCGACGTTTCCGGCGCGGGCGACACCTGCCTCGCCGCGCTGGGCCTCGCGCTGGGCGCGGGCGCGACGCTGGAGCAGGCGGTGCAGTTCGCCATCCTGGCGTCCGGCGTGGTCGTGGGTAAGAGCGGCACCGCCGTCGTCACGCCCGCCGAATTGATCGAGGCCGAGATGAGCCAGCACGCGGCCCTGGCCCAGTCCAAGGTCACGCCGCTGGACGAACTGGCCGATCAGGTCGAGGCGTGGAAGCGTCAGGGTCTGAAGGTCGGCTTCACCAATGGCTGCTTCGACATCCTGCACCGTGGCCACGTCGCCTATCTGAGCCAGGCGCGCAGCTGGTGCGACCGTCTGGTCGTGGCGCTGAACACCGACGCCTCGGTGCGCCGCCTGAAGGGCGAGGGCCGCCCCGTCAATGATCTGGACAGCCGCGCCGCCGTCATCGGCGGTCTGGCCAGCGTCGATCGCGTCACCGCCTTCGACGACCCGACCCCCATCGCCCTGATCGAGCGGCTGAAGCCCGATGTGCTGATCAAGGGCTCGGACTACACCAAGGACAAGGTCGTCGGCGCCGCCGAGGTCGAAAGCTGGGGCGGCGAAGTCCGTCTGGCCGACTTCGCCGACGGCTATTCCACCACGAAGACCATCGAGAAGATGACGGGAGAGACAGCATGACGCCCAGAATGATCGTCGTCACCGGCGGCGCGGGCTTCATCGGCTCCAACATCGTCGCCCGCCTGTGCGAGAGCGGCGCCTGGGACGTGGTCGTCTGCGACCGGCTGGAGACCGCCGACCTCGCCAAGTGGAAGAACATCGCCAAACACCCCATCGCCGATCTGTGGGCGCCCGAAGAGCTGTTCGACCAGCTGGAGCGTCACGCCGACCGCATCGAGGCGGTGATCCACATGGGCGCCATCTCCTCGACGACGGAGCCGGACGCCGACCTGATCCTGCGCACCAACTTCAGCCTGTCGCGCGACATCTGGGACTGGTGCGCGGTGCGGAACGTGCGGATGATCTACGCTTCGTCGGCCGCCACCTACGGCGACGGCGAGGCGGGCTTCGAGGATCGCGACGACCCTGAGAGCCTGAATGCGCTACGCCCGCTAAACGCCTATGGCTATTCGAAATATCTGTTCGACCAGTATGCCGTGCGCCAGGCCGATCGCGACGAGGCGCCGCCCCAGTGGGCCGGGCTGAAGTTCTTCAACGTCTATGGTCCGAACGAGGGCCACAAGGGCGGGATGAAGTCGGTCGTCGCCCAGATCTGGCCCAAGGTGCAGGCGGGCGAGACGGTCAGCCTGTTCCGCTCGCACAACCCGAACTATCCCGACGGCGGCCAGTTGCGCGACTTCGTCTTCGTCGATGACGTGGTCAACATCATCCTGTGGCTGCTTGAGCGCGAGGACATCTCGGGCGTGTTCAACGCCGGATCGGGGCAGGCCCGCTCCTTCGTCGATCTGGCGCGGGCCACTTTCGCGGCGGCGGGCAAGGGGCCGTCTATCGCCTATATCGACATGCCCGAGGCGATCCGCGATCGCTATCAGTACTTCACCGAGGCCAGCATGGATCGCATCCGCGCCCTCGGCTACGGCGGTCAATCGACGCCGCTGGAAGAAGGCGTGCGCCGCTACGTCCAGGACTTCCTGGCCCAGCCGGACCCGTATCGCTGATGTGGCCTAAGCTGACCTTTCGACAGTGGGTCGGCTATGCGGGCTTCGCGCTCGTCCTGCTGCTGACGGCGGCGGTGGCTGTCTGGCGCGGGGACATTTTGCGCGCCGGGCTGGACCCGCAGATCCCGTTCCAGACCTATAAGCCGCCGGCGGCGCCGGACTACGCCTCCGAGGACGCCTGGGCCCTGCTGAACGCGCGCGCGCCGGGCGCGGGCCCCGCCCACGTCTTCTTCATCCATTCCACCACCTACGACGGCGGCAGCGACTGGAACGGGGCCATCGACGACCGCCGCGCTCTGGACAAGCTGCGCAGCGTCGTCCTGCCCAACTACGCCGGACCGTTCGCCTCGGCGGGCGACGTCAGCGCGCCCCTGTATCGCCAGGCCAGCCTCTACAGCCGCTTGACCCTGCGTGAGGATGCGCGCGAGGCGCGGGCCTTCGCCTACGGCGACGTCCAGGCTGCCTTCGATCGTTGGCTGGCGGCGCGGCCGGAGGGGCCGATCGTCCTCGTCGGAGTGGAGCAGGGCGCCGACATTCTGGATCGTCTGCTGCACGACCGCGTGGCCAGGACGCCTTCGCTCAAGGCGCGTCTCGTCGCCGCCTATCTGATCGAGGGCCTGACCCCGGTCGCTCGCTTCACGCAGACGCCCCTGTGCCGCACGCCGGACCAGACCGGCTGCGCCCTGTCGTGGCGCTCGGTGGAGGAGAATGCGGAGGGCGAGGCCAGACGTCTCATTCGTCGCGCCCTGACCTGGAACGACCGCGGCGCCTTGATCGAGGCGGCGGAGACGCCCATCGCCTGCGTCAATCCGGTGACGGGTTCAGTCGACGCCCCGATCTCGCAGGCGCGCGAGAGCCGCGGCGCCACCAATGCCACCAACCTGGAATGGGGCGCGCGTCCCGCCCTTCAGCGCCGTCTGGTGGAGGCGGAGTGCCGGAACGGCATCCTGTGGCGGTCGCGCCTGACGTCAGAGTCCTTCCGCACGCCCGCGTCCTGGGCCGATCAGCGCAAGATCCCCGCCTATAATCTCTTCTACGCCGATATAGAGGCCGACGTGATGCGCCGTCTCAAGGCCTGGGAGGCCGTCGAAGACTGAGCCGGACGGTCGTCAGACCATGCCCATGTTCATCGCGGCCATCAGGGCGTCGCGGATGGCGGCGTCGGTGAAAGGCTTCTGCACCGTGGGGTTGCCGCGCCAGTGCTCGGGCAGGCCGCTTTCACCGTAGCCGGTCGAGAAGACGAAGGGGACCCCCCGCGCCTTGAGCGCCTCTGCGATGGGAAACACCTCCTGGCCGGCCACATTGACGTCCAGCAGGGCGGCGTCGAGATCGATCTCGCTGGCCACGACGCGCAGGCCGTCGCCGACGTTCGATTCCGGACCCACGACGGCGCAGCCCATGTCGCTGAGGATGGTCTCCAGCAGCATGGCGACCAGGGACTCGTCCTCGACGATCAGCACGCGGCGGCCGGACAGCGCTTCAGTCATGCGATTTCCATTTCCAGGGGCAGGCTGATCTCGGCGCAAAAGCCTTGGGACGGGTAGGAGAGCTGGACCGTGCCGTGCAGATCGTGGCGCACGTTGCGCTCGATCAGGCGGGTGCCGAAGCCGCGTCGTTCGGGTTCAGGGATGGGCGCGCCGCCCAATTCGCGCCAGGTGATCTCCAGGCGCGGCGATTTCTGGTCGGCCAGGCGCCAGTCGACGATGACGCGCCCGTCGCCACAGGCCAGGGCCCCGTATTTGGCGGCGTTGGTGGCCAGCTCATGGAAGACCATGCCCAGCGACAAGGCGCGCGCGGGCGACAGGGCCACGTGCGGTCCGTTCAGGGTCAGCCGTCCCAGGCCGTGCGCCTGGGTCTCATGCTCCAGAACCGCGCGCAGGTCGGCGCCTTCCCAATGGCTGCGGGTCAGCAGGTCATGAGTGTGGGACAGGGCCAGGATGCGGGACTGGAAGGCGGCGGCGAAGGAACTGGGGTCCTCATGGGTGCGCGCCGTCTGCATGGCGATCGACTGGACGGTGGCCAGGGTGTTCTTCACCCGATGGTTCAGTTCGTCGATCATCAGCTTCTGACGTTCGGCGGCCAGAACCACATCGGTGACGTCGTGGCCCTGGACGAAGATGCCGACGATGTGGCCTGCGTCGTCTCGAATGGGCTGATAGGCGAAGTCGATGTAGCGGTAGTCCAGCGGTCCGTCCTGCGCGTGTCGGAGCGCGAAGGCGCGCTGGCGGCCATAGACCGGCTCGCCGGTCTCGAACACATCGTTGAGGAAGTCGAGGTGGCCTTGATCGCTCAGCTCGGGCAGGGCGTCGCGGACGGGCTGGCCCAGGATGTCCCGGTGGCTGACCAGGCGGTAGCAGGCGTCGTTGCAGAACTGGATGATGTGGTCCGGACCGTTCAGCACCGCGACGAAGCCCGGCGCGTTCATCAACATGTCGGTCAGCTGTTTGCGTTCGGCTTCGAGGCGCTGGTTGTTGGCCTCGATCTTGGCGGCCCGCTGAAACACCTCGCCGCCGACCATGGCGTCCAGGGCGGAGGTCGGCTCTGCTTCTCCGATCTTGTAACGCAGGCGCAGCAGGTCGGTCACATCGCTTGTGTGCTGCAGGATATGGGTGACCTCGCCGGCCTCATTCTTGATCGGCGTGTGGGTGCAGCTCCAGAACCGGTCGTCGAAGACGGGCGTGCCGTCGGGACCGGGGATCAGGACGGGATAGTGCAGGATGGCCAGGTGATCCGGCTGCCCGGTGCTCAGCACCTTGTCGAAGGAGGCGCGCAGGCGGCGGCCTTCCTCTTCGCTGTCCGGGGCGTCGCCCGGCGCGAAAATCTCCATGACGTGGTGGCCGATCAACGCTTCACGCGTGCGTTGCGTGATGTCCAGATAGGCCTGGTTCATCCCCGCGAACCGAAGGTCGCGATCCAGCAACATGTAGGGATTGGGAGAGGAGTCGAACGCCGCCACCAGATCGATTGTTTTGGCGAGCTTGCGCAAACTCCATCCCCCTCTCACTGACTCCTTAACGCAGGATCAGCGGAAAGGGTGCCAGTTTCTGGGGCGAAAATGCAGCAAAAGTAAAGGTTGCCGTCTAGGCGTTCAGGCGCAGCGCTTCGGATAGGGCCCGGTGCATCGCCTTGGGCCGGTAATCGATGTCATAGGGCAGGCCGCGGTTAGGCGGAGCGTCCGCGTACTGACGTTGCGGCGGTTCGGACAGCCAGGAATGGCGGTCGCTCAGACCCCAGGTGACGACGCCTCGCACCTGGGGGAAAACCAGCATGGTCTCCAGATAGCGGCGCGTCTCATCGGCCACCTTCTGATCCCGCGCGGCCGCCGCGTCGTGGAAGCCGGCTTCCTTGACGTCCAGTTCGGTGATGGTGATCTCCAGCCCCAGGTCGACCAATTGCCGGGTCATGTCGCGCAGACCTTCGACCGACAGCGGTCCCTTGGACAGATCCAGGTGCGCCTGCACGCCGACGCCGTCCAGCGGCGTCCCCGAGGCGCGCAGCCGTCGCGCCAGGGCGACGATGGCCTTGCGCCGGGCCTGATCCACCGGATTGTCGTATTCAAAGCCGTAGTCGTTGACGACCAGATGGGCCTGGGGCGCAAGGGCGCGGGCTTCTTCCAGGGTGCGCTCGATATAGGTCGGGCCGAAGGCGCGGTGGAAGACGTTGCGCCTCAGGCCGCCGGCGCCGCCCTGGGTGTCGATCGGTTCATTGATGACGTCCCACTCGGTGATGCGCTCGCCGTATCGTTTGAGGACGCGCTCCAGATGGCCCGACATCAGCGACCAGTCGCGACGACGCAGCATCTCCTGCCTGGCCCAGTCGGGCGTGCCCTGGTCCCACAGCAGGGTGTGGCCGCGAACCTGCATCCCGTGGCGCTGGGAGAAGTCGAGCAGATCGTCGACGGGGGCGAAGTTGAACTCGCCCTTGCGCCACTCCAGGGCGTTCCACTTCAGGTGGATTTCAGGCGTCAGCACCTGGCAGTCGCGCAGGACCGCACCGCGCAATTCGGCGCTTTGGCGAAGCTGTTCGGCGCGGACGGCGGCGCCGAAATAGCGGCCCTGGGTCCTGGCGGCGTCAGCGAGGGCGGGGAGCTTCACGGGCGGAGGGTCCAGCGGCGCGCCTTCGCGCACCGGACGCCAGGCGGCCAGACCAAGGGCGGGCGCCAGCGCGGCGGCGCCGATGAAGACGCGTCTGGTGGGTCGCGGCAGCATCCGGCTGCACCTCCTCAGGAACGCGAGAAGGTTGCCTGACTACGCTTAACTTCTCGTTAAGGCGCAATCTTAAGAGGCGTCATGGACAATAAGTTGGGCGTGAAAACGGTGTTTCCATGAGCTGAGCGGCTCAATCCGCCCGCCGGACTGCGACCGGCTCTAGAAGCTTCGATAGAAACCGACCCGTAGATAGGCCTGGGAATCTCGTTCATCGCCGTCGCTGAGGCCTACAGAAACTTGGATTTCTGAGCGTTCGTTCAGTTTGAAGCCGGCGACGGGCCCCACGTGATAGGCGTTGTAGTTGGTGTCGCCTTCGGCCGCGACCTCCATGCCCAGGCGCACCCGGCCGGACGATCCGACCTGATGGGTCAGGCTGACCAGGGCGTTGTAGTCGTCCACCTCGAAGCCGTAGGAGCCGTACCAGTCGACCCGCCAGGGTCCGGAGACATGGCCGCCGTCCAGGGAGACGATGACCCCGCCCTGGCCGCCGTCGCGCCGGTTGCCGGGATCGGCGGGGCTCAGGTCCGTATCGACATAGCGATAGCCCACGCCGACGCTGCCCCAGGTCGGCCCGCTGCCGAAGCGATAGATCAGCTCCGCCTGGGCGCCGGTGAAGTCGGCGTCGATCTCGTTCGGGCCCGAGTTGTAGTCATAGCTGCCGGTGTAGACGGAGCCCCGCACCGCAAAGCCCCTGGAGTCGACCGAGCCCGGCAGGCCGATCGTCGCCCCGGCATAGGCGCTGTCGGCGACGTCCAACTGACCGCCGGCGAAGATGGTCACGTCGCTTTGCGCCGAGGCGGGGCCGACCCAGGCGACGGCCGCGCAGGTGAAGGCCGCGGCCGTCAGGGCGGACAGCGAAGTCATCGGGCGTCGACGATGGGGCATGGGTCAGTTCCTTGCGAAGTATCGAACGCGCCAGATGCTGGCGACGCCTGCGACGGGCGCTTCACGCATACAGAACAGGGGGGCGAATGCTGTCATACGACCAATCTTCCCCTGGAGAGTTGTTCCAGACTTTCAGCGCTGCGGTCAATGGGCGCGCGGGCGTGCGACACCCAGGCGATCAGCTCCTCCATGCCCTGATCCATGGAGCGCCGAGGGGTGAAGCCGAAGGTGCGCTCGATCTTGGAGATGTCGCCGAAGCAGTGGCGGATATCCCCGACCCGATAGCGGTTCAGCACCTCCGGGGCGATGTTCTTGCCCAGCAATCGGGCCAGGACGCCGGCGATCTCATTGATCGAGACGGGCGCGCCGCTGCCGACGTTGAACACGTCCCAGATTTCGCGGTCGTCATCCAGCACGGTGGCGAAGGCTTCGGCCACGTCCTGCACATGGACGAAGTCGCGCATCTGCCGCCCGTCCTCGAAGACCAGCGGCGGCTGGTCGTTCATTAGCCGTGAGATGAAGATGGCGGCCACGCCCGTATAGGGATTGCTCAGCGCCTGGCGCGAGCCATAGGCGTTGAACAGCCGCAGGGCCACGGTAGGGATGCGCAGGGCGCGGCCGACCGACAGGAACATCTCCTCATGGTCGCGTTTGTTCACCGCATAGATGGAGTTGGGCTGCAGCAGCTTCTCCTCCGGCGTGGGGCAGGGCTCCAGCGACTCTCCGTCGACCATCAGGTCCCAGTGGCGCGCCTCCAACTGAGCGTGCGGACGCACGTCGGCGGTCACATGGGCGCCGGTCGAGGGGCGGACGTAATCACCCTCGCCATAGATCGACATGGACGAGGCGACGGCGATCCGTTCCACCGTGTGCGGTCGCTGGGACAGGGTCTCCAGCATGACGGCCGCCGTCATGACGTTGTTGCGGGTGTAGTCGACGATGTTGGTCATGCTCTGACCCACGCCGACCGAGGCGGCGAGGTGGGCCAGATGGGTCACCCCGTCCAGCGCCGCCTCGAACACGCCGTCCTCCAGTAGGTCGCCCCTGATGCGGCGGGCCCGCGCGTCTAGGTAGACGGGCCACCCGTCCGCATCCAGTTCGGCGTCGCCGTGGACCTGAGGCGACAGACTGTCCAGAACTGTCACCCGATAGCCCCGCGCCAGCATGGCGTCTACCAGGTGCGAGCCGATGAAGCCCGCCCCGCCCGTGATGAGAATGTGCCTGTGCATGATCGTCTGCTTAGTGCTGGTGATGACGAAGGGCGCCGAACTCATCCAGCTTGGTGCGGACGAGGGTGTTGTTGGCGTCGATCTTCTCGGTCCGCTGCCAGGCCAGGCCGCTGTCCCGCAGATACATGACGAAGCCCAGCGTCAGCGGGATGATCCAGACGCACCACCAGACCATGATGAAGATGGGATTGACCATCAGCATGTAGCCGAGGCGCGCGCCCGCGCCGTCCAGCACCAGATCGGTTCGCCGCCACGTCTTGATGTAGAGGCCGATCATCAGGATCGAGAAGGCGACGATGTTGAAGATCGACAGGATCACCAGCCACAGCGGCAGGAAGTCCGCGCCCTGGAAGAACCGCCAGGCCGCCCAGACGCCCAGGGGGATGCCCAGGGTGTTCACCCACATGGACATGCAGGGCAGGAAGTTCATCCACACGCGGACCCGTTCGCCGAAGCTGAAGTCCATCTCCTTCAGCGGCGTCGTCAGGCTCTGGAAGAAGCCGGCGACCCAGCGCTTTCTCTGCGTGATCCCCTCGCGGAAGGTCTCGGGCACCTCTTCGATCAGGGAGCCCTCGATGATGCCCAGCGTCCGGCCGTTCTTCCAGAACCGCTGGCCCACCTCCGGGTCCTCGATGGCGATCCAGGGGTGGAAGCTTCCCAGTTCGATCAGGTCGTCCACCTTGAAGAACAGTCCCTTGCCCAGCACCCAGTAGGGCTGCTTCGGATCGGACAGGTGGCCGTATTTGGCCCCGTCCCAGGTCATGTGGTCGAAGGCGTGGAAGGCGGCGGCCAGACTGGCGTTCAGATTGCCCGCCACATTGCGCGCCTGCAGCACGTCGAACCGGCGCAGGCCGATGGCCGCGGCCTTGAAGTGATCGGCCGGCGGGCAGCTGTCGGCGTCGATGTAGTCGATCGTCAGCCCGCTCTTGTCCCTGTAGGTCTCCGCCACGTGATAGGTGGCGTAGATCAGCTGCCGCGTCTTCTTGGGCGGCAGATCCTTGACCCCGGCGCGCTTGCCGGTGTGCCACCAGTAGGCCTTGGGATTCCGGTCCCAGGCGTTCCACACCATGTCCCAGCTGGGGTCGGTGGTCGGCGGCACCGCCAGGATCTCGACGAAGGGGTAGGCGCCGGTCAGCCGTCTCAGGCTGGCGATGGTCTCGGCGTCGTTGCTGTTGGGAATGGCCAGGACGCGATAGCGATCGGTCGGATAGTCCAGCTTGGCCAGCGCCGTGAACGTCGTCTCCATGGTGCTCTCCAGCTCCCGCAGCACGGGGTAGAGCAGGACGATGAAGGGATAATCGGCCTCGCTGGCCGGCAGGGGCTCGTCCATGTCCACGCGCTCGACGCGCAGCGAGCGGAAATACATCTCCAGCAGGAAGCTGCCGAAATACAGGACCTGGGAAATGGCGAACAGCCAGACCAGCAGGGTCGCCCAGTTCGGATCTTGAGTGTTCATCACGCCGCTCGCCCAGTTATTTGCCCAATCAGTCGGTGGTGGTTGCTCGGTCCGTTGGTGAATTATCCAGCTGTCGTCTCAGGATGCGCTCGCGCCGCTCTGGGCCAGACGCTGGCCCTCCAACTCGCCGGCGAAGTAGGCGATGGTCTGCTCCAGCCCTTCCTCCAGCGGCACCAGAGGCGACCAGCGCAGATGGGCCAGCGCCCTGGAGATGTCCGGCTTGCGGCGGCGCGGATCGTCGATCGGCAGCGGGTGATAGACCAGCCGCGAGCCTGAACCGGACAGGGCGATCACCCGCCGAGCCAGGTCGTTGACAGTGATTTCGTTCGGATTGCCGATGTTGACCGGTCCGTCGATCTCCTCGTCCGTCTCCATCAGGCGGATGAAGCCCTCGATCAGGTCGTCGACGAAGCAGAAGGACCGGGTCTGCTCGCCTGTGCCGTAGATGGTGATGTCGCGCCCCGCCAGGGCCTGAACGATGAAGTTCGACACCACCCGCCCGTCGTCCGGGTGCATCCGCGGCCCGTAGGTGTTGAAGATGCGCACGATCCGCGTGGTCAGGCCGTGCTGCTGCCCGAAGTCCGTCACCAGGGTCTCGGCGAACCGCTTGCCCTCGTCGTAGCAAGAGCGCGGTCCCACCGTGTTGACGTTGCCGCGATAGCTTTCCACCTGCGGGTGGATTTCCGGATCGCCGTAGATTTCCGAAGTCGAGGCCTGAAAGAACCGCGCCCCGTCCGCCGCCGCCCGCTTCAGCAGGTTCAGCGTGCCGATCGAGCAGGTCATGGCCGTCTTCACCCGATCATATTGATAATGAACCGGGGAGGCGGGGCAGGCCAGGTTGTAGATCTGATCGAAGCGGCCCAGCGCCTCGTCCAGCGGCTCATTGATGTCCTGCGCTACCAGATGGAAGCGATCCGAACTCATCAGATGAGCGACGTTCGCGTGTCGGCCCGTATGAAAATTATCGATGCAGGTCACATGGTGGCCGGCGTCGATCAGTCGCCCGCACAGGTGAGACCCCAGGAAACCGGCGCCGCCGGATACTGCGATCCGTTTTGCAGTTTGGGCGTCGCGAGGCGTCGCATAAGAAAAGCGATCATCTGTCATCGCCTTCAGCCTTGATGGTTGTTTACAATTGGCGAAACAACGCTACGTGCTTACTGTATTCGCGTGACAGGGGAGATCGTATGACCCCCGACGCCGTCGACAATCGCGTTAACCTTTTATTAAGAATTGGGTTCCATTTGATCGCCTCATATGCGTCAAATTTCTGCCCGAATCAGACAAAAAGGGCGCAATGGCGGCGCTCGACGAGGGTGACAGGCCCGACGAACGCTGGATAGCGGTTGGGATCGCCGGGCCTGGGACTTCACGCCTCTCGCCTGAGGCGGCTTATGTAATCATCCGTCAGGCCGCCGCGTCATCTTGTCGGAAATACTAGGTTCTTCCCGCCGCGCGCTTCCACAGATGAAAGCGGGTTCGCCAGGTCGTTCGACGCCGAGGGCGACGCCATCGTCTCTTGGCGGTTCGAATTCAAGGAAGAGAACGGTGGAGGTGAAAGGCTGCGCCTTGAACCATCCACTCAGCGCTCGACTGGGCACCGGCGATCGTTCGCCGCCCCCACGGAGCGATGAGCAAAGCGAATTGAGCGTGAGTGAGAAAATGGTGGACGCGACAGGGATTGAACCTGTGACCCCCTCGGTGTGAACGAGGTGCTCTCCCGCTGAGCTACGCGTCCGCCTGGAACGGGGCGGTCAGTGACTGCGCCGTCGGGAGGCGCGGACATAGCCCGCGATTCCGATGACGGCAAGCCTCAAATCATCAAATACCAGCGCTGCTTGTTCAGATTCCCGCCGCCTGCGCGCCTTCCGAGGTTTCGTCCTCGGGATCGCCCGGCAGCCAGGCGACATGGCCGTTGTAGATGTCCTGGTTCAGGATGCCTTCCTCCCTGGCGACCAGGACCGGCACGACCATCTGGCCGGTGACGTTGGTGGCGGTGCGCATCATGTCGATGATGCGGTCGATGGCGATGATATAGCCGACGCCTTCCAGCGGCAGCCCCGCCGTCGACAGCGTCAGGGTCAGCATGACGATGCTGGTCCCTGGCACGCCCGCCGTGCCCAGCGACCCCAGCACCGCCGTCAGGCCGATCAGCACATATTGCGTCAGCGTCAGGTCGATCTGGAAATACTGGGCGATGAAGATGGAGGCGATGGCCGGATAGATGGCGCCGCACCCGTCCATCTTCACATTGGCGCCCAGAGGCACGGCGAAGGACGCATAGGCCTGCGGCACGCCCAGCCGTTCGACCGTCTGACGCAGGGTGACGGGCAGGGTGCCCAGCGATGACGAGGTGGCGAAGGCCGTCTGCATGGCCGCAGCGCCGCCGCGGAAGAAGCTGACCACCTTCAGCCCATGCAGCTTCAGCAGGCCCGAATAGACGACGAAGATGTGGAACAGGCAGGCCGCATAGATGGCGAAGATGAACTTGCCCAGCGGCAGCAGCGCCTCCCAGCCGTAGCCGCCGACGACCGAACCGATCAGGCCGAACACCCCGAACGGCGTCAGCTGGATCACCCAGCGGGTGATGCGGAAGATCAGGGCCGCGCCTTCGTCCACCAGTCTGCGCGCGTTCTGCGCCCGGTCGCCCAGCGCCACCAGGGCCCCGCCCAGCAGCGCCGAGAAGAAGATGATCTGCAGCACCTTGCCCTCGGCCAGGGAGGCGAAGGGATTGGTCGGCACGACGCCCAGCAGCACCTGCAGGGGTGAGGGGATCTCGCGCGCCTTCACCTCGCCCAGCGGCAGGTCGGACAGGCCGACGCCCGGATTGATGATGTGGCCGAAGGCGAAGCCGACCAGCACGGCCAGCAGGGAGGTGACGGCGAACCAGACGATGGTCCGCACCCCCAGCCGCACCGCGCCGACCCCTTCGCCCAGCTTGGCGATCGAACTGGCGATGGTGAACAGCACCAGCGGCGCCACCACCATGCGGATCAGGTTCAGATAGACGTCGCCGATCGGCTGCAGCCAGATCGTCGCCTGCTCGCGCAGGATCAGGCCGGCGATGATGCCCAGGGCGAACCCGGCGGCGGTGCGCTGCCACAGGGGAATGGCGAAGAAGCGACGAAGCATGACGACCCAGGGAGGAGGAACAGGTCGATCTATGTGTTTCGCAGGCGCACGGACGGCAACAGTAGCGGTCGCGATTGATGCTGAGAAGTTCTGTCGCGTGTTTTAGTTTTTCTGACAATCTGTGTGTTGCGGCGGTTCACGCAGATGCAGATAGAGCGGCAGCGCCAGCGATAGTCCGACAAAGAAGCTGGCCGGAAGGACCAGCCACCATCGCCCGACCTTGTTCGCGCGCGCATCACGCCATGACCACACCCAGAAGATGACAATTGTGATCAGCGCATCAGCAGAAAAACCGCCGGCGGCGCCGTTTGCGAACAGCGACTGCAGAAACAGCGGAATATCGGGCCCATGTGTCCCGAAGAACGATCCAAAGAACAACCAGGGAATCACTGTCCCCACAACGGCCATGGCCAGGTAAAAATTCTTGGCGGTCATGCGCTTTGCCTCGCTGCAGACCGCTTCTATGCGCCTTTATGCTCAAGCTGTCCGCAAGTAAATCAGGCGCTCATCACTCCGGCCAGCGCCTCTTCAAAACCATCGTAGTGGTCGATCATCACATCGCCGCCCAGTTCATCGTGCGGCACGTCGTTGTAGCCGAAGCGGACGGTGATGCAGGGCACGCCTGCGTCCCTGGCCGCCTTGGTGTCCGTCGTGCTGTCGCCGACCATGACGCAGCGCGCCGGATCGCCTCCCGCCTTGCGCACCGCTTCGATGATGTGCGCGCCGCTGGGCTTGCGCGCCGACACCGCATCTGGCCCGGCGATGAAGGCGAAGTGGCGCGTCAGGTTCAACGCTTCGATCAGCGCCACCGACAGGTCCGTGCGCTTGTTGGTCGCCACGCACAGGATCGCCCCGCGCGCGCTCAGCCGGTCCAGCGCCGCGACGCAGCCGTCGAACGGACGGCTCTCGTCGGCGATGTGAGCCAGGTAGACGTCGATGAAGCGCTCGAACAGGCCGGGGGCGTGGGCCTCGTCCCAGACGGCGCCCGCCTCCATGAAACCGTGGCGCAGCATGGCCATGGCGCCATGCCCGACCAGGTGCCGGGTCGAGGACATGGGCACGGGCGGCAGTTCATACTCCGCCAGCATCCGGTTCAGCGTGCCGATCAGGTCCGGCGCCGAATCCACCAGCGTTCCGTCCAGGTCGAAGGCGATGGTCCAGCCTTCCAGGTCGCGCTCAATGCTCACTCATCTGTCTCCCGGCTCGCGAAGACCCCGGCAATGGGCTAGATCGCAGGCAACGACAAGCCGCCGGATCGATTCATGACCGCACCTCACCCTCGCGCCGCCATCATCCTCGCCGCCGGGCAAGGCACGCGCATGAAGTCGCCCTTGCCAAAGGTGCTGCACCCGGTCGGCGCGCGCGCCATGCTGGATCACGCCATCGACGCGGCCGAGGCCCTGGGGTGCGAGCGCATCGTGGTCGTGGTCGGCGCCCACTCGCCGGAAGTCCACGCCCACGTTGAAAAGCGCCTCGGCGCCGACAGCATCGCCGTTCAGGACCCGCCGCTGGGCACGGGCCACGCCGTGCGCGCCGCCGAGGCCGCGCTGGGCGATTTCGTCGGCCATGTAGTCGTCACCTATGGCGACGTGCCCTTGCTGAAGGCCGCCGACATCGAGCCGGTTTTCGCCGACTCTCACGAAGGCGTCACCGTCATCGGCTTCGAGGCCCGCGATCCCGGCGCCTACGGCCGTCTGATCCTCGACGGCGACGCCCTGCTGGCCATCACCGAGGCCAAGGAAGCTTCGGCTGAAGTTCTTGCGATCACGGCCTGCAACTCCGGCGTCATGGCCGCGCCGGTCGGCCTGCTTTTCGATCTGCTGGCCGAGGTCACGAACGACAACGCCAAGGGCGAATACTACCTGACCGACGTGGTTGAGCTGGCCCGCAAGCGCGGCGCCCCGACCCGCGCCGTCTTCGCCGCCGAGGACTTGGTCATGGGCGTTAACGCCCAATCCGAATTGGCTCAGGCCGAAGCCCTGTTCCAGAAGGCCCAGCGCGAGCATTTCCTGGCGCAGGGCGTGACCATGAGCGCCCCGGACACCGTCCACTTCGCCTGGGACACGGACATCGGCGCAGGCACGACCATCGAACCCTTCGTGGCCTTCGGTCCCGGCGCGGTCGTGGCCGAGGGCGCGCGTATCCGCAGCTTCAGCCACATCGAAGGCGCCAAGGTCGCGACCGGCGCCGAGGTCGGCCCCTACGCCCGCCTGCGCCCCGGCGCGGATCTGGGGCAGGGCGTCAAGGTCGGCAACTTCGTCGAGGTCAAGAACGTCCGCATGGACGCCGGCGCCAAGGCGAACCACCTAGCCTATCTCGGTGACGGCGAGGTGGGGGCGAAGGCCAACATCGGCGCGGGCACGATCTTCTGCAACTACGACGGCTTCTTCAAGCACCGCACCACGGTAGGCGAGGGGGCCTTCGTCGGCTCGAACAGTTCGCTGGTCGCCCCCGTGGCCATCGGCGCTGGCTCCATGGTCGGCTCCGGCTCTGTGGTGACCAAGGATGTCGCGCCTGGCGATCTGGCCCTGGCGCGCGGCCAGCAGACGACGAAGCCGGGCTGGGCCGCCCGCTTCATGGAAACCATGCGCGCGAAGAAGGCGGCGAAATCCCAATGAGCGACCTGCAGAAGAAGAACGCCGGCGAAGCCGCCGCCCAATACGTCGAGGCTGGGATGGTGGTCGGCCTGGGCACCGGCTCCACCGCCGCCTGGTTCGTCAAGGCGCTGGCCGCCCGCAACCTGCCGGATCTGCGCTGCGTCCCGACGTCCGAGCGCACCGCCGATCTGGCGCGCGAACTGGGCCTGCCCCTGTCGACGCTGGAAGACACGCCGAAGATTGACCTGACGGTCGACGGCGCCGACGAGATCGGCCCCGGCCTGGCCCTCATCAAGGGCGGCGGCGCGGCCCTGCTGCGCGAGAAACTGGTGTGGGAGGCGTCGGCCCGCTGCATCTGCATCGCCGACGCGGCCAAGGTGGTGCCTGCGCTGGGAACCTTCCCCCTGCCGATCGAGGTGGTCGCCTTCGGTCACAAGACGACCGCCAACCGCATCGCCGATGTTCTGGCCGATCACGACATCGCCTCGCCCGCCCGCGTGCGCGAGGCCGAGCGCGGCTTGATCCGCACCGACGGCGGCAACCTGATCTACGACGCAGCCTGCAAGCTGATCGCCGACCCGGCACGCCTCGCCGCTGACCTGAAAAGCCTGACGGGCGTGGTCGAGCACGGCCTGTTCCTCGACCTCACCGACCTGGCCGTCATCGGCACGGATGCGGGCGTCGAGACGATTAATCCCTGATCCTTACCCATTCTTCGTCATCCTCCGGCAAGCCGCGCAGCGGCGCTGACCAGGGGACCCAGCGGCGCCCGTCAGGGCGAAAGCTCCACCCGTCACGCTTGCTGTAAAGATCGCCTTCGGCGTCGCTGGGTCCCCCGGTCTCGCTCCGCTCGCCGGAGGATGACGGAAGGGGGGATGCGGCAAACGGGCGTGCTTGATCCTCACGCCTTGCCCCCTCGCGCCCCGGCGCCTAAGTCGGGTCAGCGCTGCGGCTCAGCCGCGCGGATTTCAGACGATTCAGACGAATTGGACTCATCTTTTCGGAGTCCGATCCTGCCGGAGACCCCGATGGCCCAATACGACTACGACCTCTTTGTCATCGGCGCCGGTTCGGGCGGGGTGCGGGCGGCGCGGCTGACGGCGCTGGGCGGCAAGAAGGTCGCCATCGCCGAGGAGTACCGTGTCGGCGGCACCTGCGTCGTGCGCGGCTGCGTGCCCAAGAAGTTCATGGTCATGGCCTCCGAAGTCAGCCACGCCTTGGAAATCGCCGAGGGCTACGGCTGGTCCTTCGATAACGCGAAATTCGACTGGCCGACCTTCCTGCAGGCCAAGGATGTCGAGATCGCCCGCCTGTCGGGCATCTACGCCGCCAACCTGGCCAAGGCGGGCGTCGACCTGATCCACGGCCGCGCTGTCCTGAAGGACGCCCACACCGTCGAGATCGTCGGAAAAGACCAGACCATCACCGCCGAGAAGATCCTGATCGCCACCGGCGGCCGCCCGTGGAAGCCGGAAAGCCTGACCGGCATCGAACACGCCATCACGTCGGAAGAGGCCTTCCACCTGCCCGAACTGCCCAAGCGCATCCTGATCGCGGGCGGCGGCTACATCGCGGTGGAGTTCGCGGGCATCTTTGCGGGGTTGGGCGTCGAGACGACCCTGATCTATCGCGGCCCGAACATCCTGCGCGGCTTTGACGACGACGTGCGCGCCCATCTGGCGGGCGAGATCGAGAAGCGCGGCGTCAAGGTCATCCTGGGCTGCCAGCACGCCTCGATCGAGAAGACCGAGACCGGCCTGGTGAACCACCTCGAGAACGGCATGACGATCGAGACCGACGTGGTCATGTTCGCCACCGGCCGCACGCCGCACGTCAAGGGCCTGGGCCTTGAGGCCGCAGGGGTCGAGCTGAACGAGAACGACGCCATCAAGGTCGATCGGTATTCGAAGACCACGGTCGACAACATCTGGGCCATCGGCGACGTCACCGACCGGATGAACCTGACCCCCGTCGCCATCCGCGAGGGCGTGGCCTTCCATGAGACGGTCTACAGGAACAATCCGCAGAGCTTCGACTATGAAGCCGTCGCCACCGCCGTCTTCAGCCAGCCGCCGGTGGGCACGGTCGGCCTGACCGAGGCCGAGGCCCGCCACGCCTGTCCGGGCGAAGTGGACGTCTACGTCACCCGCTTCCGCCCGATGAAGTACGCCTTCACCGGCTCGGACGAGCGGGTGCTGATGAAGCTGGTGGTCGATGCGGAGAGCCAGCGCGTCGTCGGCTGCCACATCGTCGGCCCCGACAGCCCCGAGATGATCCAACTGGCCGCCATCGCCGTGAAGGCGGGCCTGACCAAGGCTCAGTGGGACGCCACCTGCGCCGTCCATCCGACCATGGCCGAGGAGTTGGTCACCTTGAAGGAAAAGCAGACGCCGGCCTCCATGTCCGCCGGTTGATCCTGAGACGGGGCGGCTTGCCAGCCGCCTTATCCGCGCGCCTTATGCCGACCGGGCCCCGACCGGGGCAGCAAGAGATCAAGGAGTTCGCCGTGAAACCGTATCTGCTCGCCGCCGCCGTCGCCGCCGTTCTGCTGAGCGGCGCTCCGGCGCTCGCCCAGGACGCTTCGACGCCCGCCTATCAGGCCGCCGTCGCCGACGCCCTGCGTCCAGCTGATGAGGTCGAGCGCGACGCCTTGCGTCATCCGGCCGAGATGCTGGCCTTCGCCCAGGTGAAGCCGGGCCAGCGGATCGCCGACATCCGCCCCGGCGCGGGCTACTTCACCCGACTGTTCGCGCGGGTCGTGGGCGAGGGCGGTCATGTCTACGCCTTCGTGCCGAACCGCACGGCCGAGCGCGAGAACCCGCGCGCCGACGCCCTGGTCGCCGCCTATCCCAACGTCAGCCGCGTCAACGGCGACTTGGACGCCATGAGCTTCGACCAGCCGTTGGACCTGGTCTTCATGAGCCAGGAGTATCACGACTTCCACATCCCCCGTTTCGACGTGGACGTGGCCAAGATGAACGCCGACATCTTCAAGGCGCTGAAGCCCGGCGGCCTCTATGTCGTCATTGACCACCAGGCCGCGCCCGGCGCCGCCAACTCCGTGGTCGAGACCCTGCACCGCATCGAGGGCGCCCAGCTTCGCAAGGAGGTCGAGGCCGCCGGCTTCGTGTTTGACGGCGAAAGCACGGCCGTCGCCAATACGGCCGACGACCACAGCCTGAACGTCTTCGATGAGGCCATCCGGGGCAAGACCGATCAGTTCGTCTATCGCTTCCGCAAGCCGAACTGAGGCGTCCCGTCTCGAATTGGTGACTGGCGAAGCGGGACGGGCGGCGCTAACCCTCGGCCAAAATCCATAAGGGAAACGCACAGATGACTCGCATCGCCTTCATCGGCCTGGGCAACATGGGCGGCGGCATGGCCGCCAATCAGGCCAAGGCCGGGCATGACGTGGCCGCCTTCGACCTGTCGCCCGCCGCGCTGGAACGCGCCGCCGAGGCCGGCTGCCGCACCGTCAGTTCGGTCGCCGAAGCCGTGAAGGACGCCGAGGTGGTCATCACCATGCTGCCCGCTGGGCCGCACGTCCTCAGCGTCTATTCCGAACAGATCATCGGCGCGGCGCCGTCCAGCGCGCTTCTGCTGGACTGCTCGACCATCGACGTGGAGACGGCGCGCAAGGTGGCGGCTCTGGCCAAGGAGGCGGGCTACGCCTTCGCCGACGCCCCCGTCTCGGGCGGCACGGCGGCCGCCGACGCAGGCACCCTGGCCTTCATGGTCGGCTGCGACGAGGCCGACTTCGCCCGTGTCGAACCGGCGCTGGACCCGATGAGCCGCATCACCATCCGCGCGGGCGACCACGGCGCGGGGCAGGCCGCCAAGATCTGCAACAACATGCTGCTGGGCATTTCGATGATCGGCACCTGTGAAGCCATCGCCCTGGCCGAGAAGCTGGGTCTGGAGCCGGAACGCTTCTTCGAAATCGCCTCCAAGTCGTCGGGCCAGTGCTGGAGCGTGACCAGCTACTACCCTTGGGCCGGTCCGGTGCCGACCGCCCCGTCGAACCGCGACTATGAAGGCGGCTTCGCCACGGCCATGATGCTGAAGGATCTGAAGCTGGCGCAGGACGCCGCCGCCAAGGCGGGCGCCACGACCCCGCTGGGGGCGCAGGCCGAAGCCCTCTACGCGCTGTTCAACGGCCTCGGCTACGGCGGCAAGGACTTCTCCGCCATGGTCCAGATGCTGCGCGGCCGTATCGACACCCTGGCTCAGTGAAGTTTGGCCCAGCGAAATTTGGCCCAGTGAATTTTGACCCAGTGACGCGTCAGGGCGGGCTTCGCCTGCTGGCCGCTGTGGCGGCGGTCGGTCTGATGGCCGCCGCTCCAGCCGATCCGCTTTACCGGGTCGCGCCTGGCCTGTTCCAGGCAGGGAAGCCCGACCTGGGGTTGAAACCGGCGCCGGGCGCCCAGACGTTCACGGTCTTCGCCCCAGACGAGAACACCGACCGGTTCAGCAACGGCGTGGTGCTGACGCCCTTCAAGGGGCGGCTGTACGCCCAGTGGCAAAGCTCGGCTCGGGACGAGGATGCGCCCGATACCTGGGTCGCCTGGAGCGTCAGCGAGGACGGCGAAACCTGGCGTGCGCCCGCCGTCCTGGCCGAGGCGGGCGAGGGCGGGGTGATGCGCTCCAGCGGCGGATGGTGGACGGACGGCGAAACCCTGGTGGCCTACGCCAACGTCTGGCCCGACGGCTTTCAATCCGGGGCGGGCGGCTATGCCGAATATCGCCTGAGCCGCGACGGCGAGACCTGGAGCGAGCCGCGCCGCGTCACGGGCGTCGATGGGCCGGTTGAGGGCGTGATCGAGCAGGACCCGCACCTGATCGGCGGCCGTCTGATGACCGGCTTCCACAGGCGTCCGGGCATGATCGCCACGCCCTTCTACACTGATGACGCTCTGGGCGTGTCGGGCTGGACCGCCGGACGGATGCAGAACCTGCCTCGCGACGTCAGCGGCGCGGCCGCCGAACACGAAAAGCAGCTCAGCCGCGAGATCGAACCCAGCCTGTTCCAGCGCGGCGATTGCGCCGTCATGGTCTTCCGCGACGAGGAGCTGAGCTTTCGCCAATTGGCGTCGGAAAGCTGTGATCGCGGCGTGACCTGGACCACGCCCGCCTTGACCGACATGCCGGATTCGCGGGCCAAGCAGAGCGCGGGCAACCTGCCGGACGGGACGGCCTATCTGGTCAATGCGCCGAACGCGGACCGCCCGCGCATCCCCCTGGCCGTGACGTTGAGCTCCGACGGGCGGCTGTTCGACCGCAGCTTTCTCCTGCGCGGGGCGGGCGATCTCCAGCCGCTGCGTTACGAGGGACAATACAAGCGGCCCGGCTATCACTACCCCAAGAGCGTCATCTGGAATGGATGGCTCTATGTCGGCTATGCGACCAACAAGGAGGATGTCCAGGTGACGCGTATTCCGATCGAGACCTTGGCCGAAACCTCTAGCTGAAGGTTCTGAGAACCGTTATCAATTAAGGGGTTGGGACGTTTTGTCCGGCTCCTGACATGGACAAGACAGGGCGGCGCGCGCAATTAGGCTCCAAAAGCTGCATAAGCGAAAGAAGCGCCGCCTTGTTCGACTATAAGTCCGCCTTTCAGAACTCTGTGGAGCAGGTCCGCAGCGAGGGTCGTTACCGCGTCTTCGCCGATCTGAAGCGGGTGCGCGGCCAGTTTCCCCGGGCGGTGCGCCGCCGCGAGGACGGCACGCAGCAGGACGTCGTCGTCTGGTGCTCCAACGACTACCTGGGCATGGGCCAGCATCCGGCGGTGATCGAGGCCATGCAGGCCGAGGTCGAGAAGACCGGCGCCGGGGCAGGGGGCACGCGCAACATCTCGGGCACCACGCGCTCGGCGGTCGATCTGGAAGCCGAACTGGCCAGCTGGCACCAGAAGGAAGCGGCCCTGTTGTTCACCTCGGGCTATGTGGCCAATGAGGCGACGCTGTCGACCCTGCAGAAGATCCTTCCGGGCCTGATCACCTTCTCGGACGCCCTGAACCACGCCTCCATGATTGCGGGCATCCGCAACGGCGGCGGCGAGCGCCACATCTTCCGCCACAACGACCTCGAACACCTTGAGGAACTGCTGGCCGCCGCGCCTGCCGATGCGCCCAAGCTGGTCGCCTTCGAGAGCGTCTATTCGATGGACGGCGACATCGCCGACATCGCCGGCACCATCGCCCTGGCCAAGAAATACGGCGCCCTGACCTATCTGGACGAGGTTCACGCCGTGGGCCTGTACGGCGCGACCGGCGCGGGCGTGGCCGAGCGCGACGGCGTGCTGGACGGCATCGACATCGTCGAATGCACGCTGGGCAAGGCCATCGGCGTCATGGGAGGCTACATCGCCGCCGACGCCGTGATCGTGGACGCGGTGCGCAGCTGGGCCTCGGGCTTCATCTTCACCACCAGCCTGCCGCCGGCCCTGACCGCCGGCGCCCTGGCCTCGGTCCGCCACCTGAAGGCGCACCCCGAACTGCGCGACGCCCATCAGGAGCGCGCCGCGACCCTGAAGCGGCGCCTGACCGAGGCGGGCATCCCGGTCCTGCCCAGCGTCAGCCACATCGTGCCGGTTCACGTCGGCAATCCGGTCCACTGCAAGCTGATCTCGGACATGCTGCTGGAAGAGCACGGCATCTACGTCCAGCCGATCAACTACCCGACCGTGCCCAAGGGGACCGAGCGTCTGCGCTTCACCCCGTCGCCGGATCATGACGACGCCATGATCGACAAGCTGGTCGAGGCGATGGACAAGCTCTGGTCGCACTGCAACGTGGCGCGTCGTCCGGTCGCCGCATGACGGCTGACCCCGAACTCGGCGAAGTCATCGTCGAGTTCGTCCGTAACGGCCCCTATGTGAAATGCTCGGCGGTCCACACGGCCACCGGCGTCGAGGTTTCGGCCATGGGGCCCGTCGCCGAGCCGCGCGCCGTCGAGCGGGTGGCGATCGCCAAACTGAAACGAGCGTTGTCACAGCGCTGAACCCCTAGATGTTGTGGTGTTCGGCGGCGCGGCCTAGAAGAGAGCGCCGTTTCCGCCCTCAGCCTTCGGGATGCCTGCCTGTGACCGCCTTCACCCACGACTCCTACTTCTCCAAGAGCCTCGCCGACGCCGATCCGGCGATCTTCAAGGGCATCCAGGGCGAGCTTGGCCGCCAGAAGGAGCAGATCGAGCTGATCGCTTCCGAGAACATCGTCTCTCAGGCGGTGCTGGACGCGCAGGGCTCGGTCCTGACCAACAAATACGCCGAGGGCTATCCGGGGCGCCGTTATTACGGCGGCTGTGAGTTCGTCGACATCACCGAAGATCTGGCCCGCGAGCGCGCCAAGGAGCTGTTCGGCGCGGCCTTCGTCAACGTGCAGCCGCACTCGGGCGCGCAGGCCAACCAGGCGGTCTTCTTCTCCCTGCTGCAGCCGGGCGACACCTTCCTGGGCATGGATCTGGCCTGCGGCGGCCACCTGACGCACGGGTCGCCCGCCAACCAGTCGGGCAAGTGGTTTCGTCCGGTCACCTATAAGGTGAACGAAGACGATCATCTGATTGATTATGATCACGTCGCCGAAATGGCCCAGAAGGAGAAGCCCAAGCTGATCCTGGCCGGCGCCTCGGCCTACAGCCGCCACATCGACTTCAAGCGTTTCCGCGAGATCGCGGATTCGGTCGGCGCCTATCTGATGGTCGACATGGCCCACTATGCCGGCCTGATCGCGGGCGGCGCCTATCCCGACCCGATCCCGCACGCCCACGTCGTCACCACCACGACCCACAAGACCCTGCGCGGCCCGCGCGGCGGCATGATCCTGTCCAACGACCTGGATCTGGGCAAGAAGATCAACTCGGCCGTCTTCCCCGGCCTGCAGGGCGGCCCGCTGGAGCACGTTATCGCCGCCAAGGCCGTGGCCTTCGGCGAGGCGCTGAAACCCGAGTTCAAACTCTACGCCCAGCAGGTCGTGAAGAACGCCCAGGCCCTGGCCGCCGTCCTGGTCGAACGCGGCCTGGCCATCGTCTCGGGCGGCACCGACAGCCATCTGATGCTGGTCGACCTGCGTCCCAAGGGCGTGACCGGCAAGGCCACCGAGCATGAGCTCGAGAAGGCGCTGATGACCTGCAACAAGAACGGCGTGCCGTTCGACACTGCGCCCTTCACCGTCACCTCGGGCGTCCGTCTGGGCACCCCGGCGGGCACCACGCGCGGCTTCGGCGAGGAGGAGTTCAAGCAGATCGGTCACTGGATCGCCGATGTCGTCTCTTCGATGAACGGCGGAGATGAAGCCGATCCGGCCGTCGTCGCGGGCGTGGCGGCTCAGGTGCGCGAGCTCACTGCGCGCTTTCCGATCTATCGCTAAGGGGCCCATCGGATGAAGTGCCCCTTCTGCGGAAACGCCGACACCCAGGTGAAGGACAGCCGCCCGTCTGACGACGGCGCGGCCATTCGCCGCCGTCGGTCCTGCCCGCAGTGCAACGGGCGCTTCACCACCTTCGAGCGGGTGCAGCTGCGCGAACTGGTCATCCTGAAACGGAACGGCCGCCGCACCCCCTTCGACCGCGACAAGCTGGAGCGATCGCTGGGCATCGCCCTGAGGAAACGTCCGGTGCAGCCTGATCAGGTCGAGCTTCTGGTCAGCCGCATCGTGCGTCAGCTGGAAAGCCTGGGCGAGACCGAGATCCCCTCGCACATCGTCGGCGACTTCATCATGAAGGCGCTGAAGTCGGTCGATGAGGTCGCCTACGTTCGCTACGCCTCGGTCTACAAGGACTTCCGCCACACCAGCGATTTCGCCAAATTCCTCGGCGACGAGGGTTTCGACGAGACCAAGTCCGGCCAGGACTGATGCGGCCTCGCGTCACCCTTAAGCTGGCCACCTCGCTGGACGGCCGCATCGCCACGGCCACGGGCGAAAGCCAGTGGATCACCGGGCCAGAGGCGCGCCAGCAGGGCCACCGCTTGCGCGCGACGCATGACGCCATCCTGGTCGGCGTCGAGACGGTGCTGGCCGACGATCCCGAACTGACGGTGCGTCTTCCTGACCATGCCGGTCCGCATCCCTTGCGTGTCGTCCTCGACAGCCGCTTGCGGACCCCCGCGATGGCCAAGGTCGCATCCGGCAACACCCTGATCCTCACGGCCGCCGCGCCTCACGCCATCGGTCATACAGAGGTCGTCGCGGTCGCCGCCGAAGACGGCCGCCCCGCCATTTCAGCCGTCCTCGATGCGCTCGCCGCCCGCAACGTCGGCTCCATCCTGATCGAGGGCGGAGGCCGTGTCGCCGCCTCCTTCATCCAGGCGGGGGCGGTGGACGCGATCGAGTGGTTCCGCGCCCCGATCCTGCTGGGCGGGGAGGGCAGGCCCTGCGTCGCCTCTCTGGCGCTTGCAAAGGTGGCCGACGCCCCCAAGTTCCGTCGTCTGGGCGTCGAGCCTGTCGGAGACGATCTGTGGGAACGCTACGCCCGCATCTGACGTCTCCTCAGGCGCGATTTCAGACGAATTAGACTAATTAGACTCTGTTTTTTGGGTCCGAAGGGACCGGAGCTTTCATGTTCACCGGCATCGTCACCGACATCGGCCGCGTTCGCAGCGTCCGTGAAACCAACCGCGACCGTCGTTATGAGGTCGAGACCGTGTGGGACACGGCGGGCATCGACCTGGGCGCCTCCATCAGCCATGCGGGCTGCTGCCTGACTGTCACGGAAAAGGGCGAGGGCTGGTTCGCCGTCGAGGTGTCCGGCGAGACCCTGTCCAAGACCAAGCTGGGCGACTGGAGCGAGGGCAGCCGCATCAATCTGGAGCGCGCCGCCAAGCTGGGCGACGAACTGGGCGGCCATATCGTCTCGGGCCATGTCGACGGTCTGGGCGAGGTCGTGTCCATCACGCCCGAGGGCGGATCGCACCGCATCGTGATCGAGGCGCCCGCGCCCCTGCACAGATTCATCGCCCCAAAGGGCTCAATCACGGTCGATGGGGTTTCCCTGACGGTGAATGGGGTGCATGAGCGCCGCTTCGACGTGAATATTATCCCGCACACGTGGGATGCGACCACCCTCGGCGACCTGAAGGTCGGCGAAAAGGTCAATCTGGAGATCGACATGCTGGCGCGTTACCTCGCGCGGTGGCAGGAGACCGCATGATGAAACTGGCCGTCTACAACACCGACAGCCCGATCAGCTCGATCGAGGACATTATCGAGGACGCCCGCAACGGCCGCCCCTACATCCTGGTGGACGCCGAGGACCGCGAGAACGAGGGCGACATCGTCATTCCGGCCCAGTTCGCCACGCCGGACCAGATCAACTTCATGATCCGCTATGCGCGGGGCCTGGTCTGTCTGGCCCTGACGTCCGAGCGCGCCAAGCAGCTGCGCCTGCCGCCGATGGCCGCCGAGAACCGCGAGAGCATGGGCACGGCCTTCACCATCTCGATCGAGGCCAAGGAAGGCGTCACGACCGGCATCTCGGCCGCCGATCGCGCCCATACGGTCCAGGTGGCGGCCGATCCGTCGCGCACCGCCGACGACATCGTCTCGCCGGGCCACATCTTCCCGCTGGTCGCGCGCGACGGCGGCGTCCTGGTCCGCACCGGCCATACCGAGGCGGCGGTGGACATCAGCCGCATGGCCGGCCTGATCCCGGCCGGGGTGATCTGCGAGATCATCAAGGACGACGGGACGATGGCGCGGATGCCCGACCTGATCGCCTTCGCCCAGCTGCATGGGCTGAAGATCGGCACCATCGCCGACCTGATCGCCTATCGCCGCCGCACCGAGCGCTTTGTCGAGCGCGTGATGGAGACGCCGTTCGAGAGCGTCCACGGCGGCGCGTTCAAGCTGATCCTCTATCGCAACACCATCGAGGGCGCCGAGCACATCGCCCTGGTGCGCGGCGACATCGACCCGGCGAAGCCGACCGTCGTGCGCATGCACCAGATCGACTTCGCCGCCGACCTGCTGGGCCATGTCGAGGCCCGTCAGGACTATATTCCGAGGGCCATGCGCGCGCTGGCGGCCCAGGACGGGCCGGGCGTCGTCGTCTTCCTGCGTGATCCCGGTCTGCATGGTCTGGCCGAGCGGCTGGGCGCCACCAGCAAGCCCGCCGCCGTGGATCGTTCGCTGAAGGCCTATGGCGTCGGGGCGCAGATTCTGCTCGACCTCGGCGTCAAGGATATGATCGTGATGAGTTCGACGCGACCCAATCCGACGGCGCTGGAAGGCTACGGCCTGCGCATCGCCGGTTGGCGCGACATGGACGGAGAAGACCAATCTTGAACGACCCCACTCGCGTCCTCATCGTCGAGGCGCGCTTCTACGACGAACTGGCCGACGCCCTTCTGGAAGGGGCGAAGGACGCCCTGCGCGCGCAAGGCGTCCAGTATGACGTCGTGACCGTGCCCGGCGCGCTGGAAGTGCCGACCGTGATCGCCATGGCCGAAGAGGCCGGGCGCTATCCGACCGCCCCGCGTTATGACGGCTACGTCGCCCTGGGTTGCGTGATCCGCGGCGAGACCTACCATTTCGAGATCGTCTCGGATCAGTCGGCCGCCGGCATCCGCAATCTGGGCCTGAAGGGCGTGGCCATCGGCAACGGCATCCTGACGACCGAGGACGAGGAGCAGGCCTGGACCCGCGCCCGTCTCAGCGAGGGCGACAAGGGCGGCTTCGCGGCCCGCGCCTGCCTGGACCTGATCGCCATCCGCAAGCGCCTGCGCGGGGGGCTGGCCTCGTGACCGAACCGACCAGCGCCCCGGCGACCGTCGCCGAAGTCATGGCCCAGCTGGCCGAGGCCGAGAAGGCTCGCGCCGAACCGCAACTGACCAGCCGTCAACGCCGCGCCCGCACGGTCGCCCGCCTGGCCGCCGTCCAGGCCCTGTATCAGATGGAGCTGGCGGGCGAGGGCGTCGAAAGCGTCGTGCGTGAGTTCCGCAATCACCGCTTCGACGCCGACATCGACGGCGCCCCCCTGGCCGAGGCGGACGAGGACTGGTTCTCCGACATCGTCCACGGCGTGGTCGAGGATCAGCGGGCCATCGACGAGGCGGTCAAGGCGCGTCTGGCCTCCAATTGGCGGATGGAGCGTCTGGACGCCACCCTGCGCGCCCTGCTGCGCTGCGGCGCGTGGGAGCTGAAGCACAAGCCCGACGTCCCGCGTGAGATCGTGATCGACGAGTACGTCGAACTGGCCAAGGCCTTTTTCGACGATGCGGAGGCGAAGTTCGTGAACGCGGCGCTGGACGGCGTGGCGCGCGATGCCCGCGATTGACGTCGCGGGTGAATTCGAGACCATCCAGCGGCTGCTGAAGCCGCTGGCGCACCCGGAATGGGCGAGGGGGCTGGCCGACGACGTGGCCGCGCTGCCCTCGCGTCCGGGACACGACCTCATCCTTACCAAGGATGCGATCGTCGAGGGCGTCCACTTCCTGCCCGACGACCCGCTGGATACGGTGGCGCAGAAGCTGCTGCGCGTGAACCTGTCCGATCTGGCGGCCAAGGGGGCCGAGCCGTTCGGCTATCTGCTGGCCTGCCACTGGTCCGAACGTTGCGGCTGGCCGGAACGCGAGGCCTTCGTCGCCGGACTGCGGCGCGATCAGGCCATTTTCGACATTTCCCTGCTGGGCGGCGACACGGTGAAGACGCCGGGACCGGCCAGCTTCTCGGCCACACTGCTGGGCTGGGCGCCGGCGGGGGCGGCGGTCAGCCGGGCGGGCGCGCGGCCGGGCGATCTGGTCTTCGTCACCGGCACGATCGGCGACGGCTGGCTGGGCCTTCAGGCCGCCCAGGCGACCCTGAGCCTGGAGCCCGAACGCATAGACGCGCTGGAAGCCGCCTATCGCACCCCCATGCCGCGCGTGGAGTTCGCACCCGTCGTCCTGGGCCTGGCGACGGCCAGCGCCGACGTGTCCGACGGCCTGCTGGCCGACGCCGCCCATATCGCCGAGGCCAGCGGCGTCAGCCTCGAGCTTGATCTGGAGGTTCTGCCCCTGTCGGCGGCGGCCCAGGCCTGGTTCGAGGGACGGGTCGACCCGCAGGCGGCGCTGGAGCTGCTGGCCAGCGGCGGCGACGACTATGAGATCCTGCTGACTGTCCCGGCGGGCGCCGAGAACGCCCTGCGCCGCGAGGCCGAGCGCCGCCATCTGCGCCTGACCTGCGTCGGCCGCGTGGCCGAGGGCAGGGGGCTGTCGCCGCGCTATCTGGGCCAGGTCATCACCCCGACCCGCACCGGTTGGACCCACGGCTGAGGGCAACGGAATCCTAACGGGACCAGGCCAGACTGCCGCCATGAACCGCCGCGCCCTGATCCTCGCCGTCGCCGGCGCCGCCCTGTCGGGGCCGGCGTTCGCCTCGCCGTCGGCGGAAACGCCCGCCCAGCCGGTGAGCTTCAACCTGACCGGGGTGGGCCTGCCGATCATCATGGGCGGTCGCGTCCGAAACTACATCTTCGTGGTGCTGAAGCTGCATCTGGGCCAGGGCCACGCCCTGGATGCGGTGAGGGCCAAGGAGCCCTATCTGCGCGACGCCCTGGTTCGCGCCGGGCACCGCACGCCCTTCGTCCTGACTGACGACTGGAACCAGGTGGACGCCGAGGCCTTGAGCGCCAGCCTGATCCGCTCGGCCGACGCCCTGATCGGCAAGGGCGCGATCGCCCGCGTCGAGGTCGTCAGCCAGGCCGCGCGCCGCCGCACGACCGTTCGCGCCGTCTAGAAGAGCGCTGTTGCGCCACGGCTCTGCTTTTGGCACGATTTAGCCGCAATTCCCGAGGGGCGTGAATTTGCGTCCGTAAGCGCACGGGGGGACCGGAAGGCGGCCGAGAGGCGACAACGCCCGTAGCGCAGCCCATGGATCCGCGCGTCTAGTTGCATAGGGCTTGGAAACGCCATGACGTCATATCTTTGGCTGGTCATCGCGGCCGGCGCTCTGGGGGTGCTTTACGGCGCCGTCCAGACCGCCGTCCTGATGAAGGCCGACAGTGGTAATGAACGGATGCGTGAGATCGCCGCGGCGATCCAGGAAGGGGCATCCGCCTATCTGAAGCGTCAGTACACAACGATTGGCATCGTAGGGGTCGTGATCTTGGTCGCGGCCTTTTTTCTTATCGGAACCTGGGCGGCGCTGGGCTTCCTGATCGGCGCGGTCCTGTCGGGCGCGGCGGGCTATGCGGGGATGCTGATCTCCGTTCGCGCCAACGTCCGCACGGCCCAGGCCGCGTCGCAGAGCCTGTCCAAGGGACTGGACCTGGCCTTCCGCTCGGGCGCCATCACCGGCATGTTCGTGGCGGGCGGCGCGCTTCTGGGCGTGTCCGGCTACTACGCCTTCATGACCCAGGGGCTGGGCCACGCCTCGACCAGCCGCGAGGTCATCGACGGCCTGGTCGCCCTGGGCTTCGGGGCCTCGTTGATCTCCATCTTCGCGCGACTGGGCGGCGGCATCTTCACCAAGGGAGCCGACGTCGGCGGAGACATGGTGGGTAAGGTCGAGGCCGGCATCCCTGAGGACGACCCCCGTAACGCCGCCACCATCGCGGACAATGTGGGCGACAACGTCGGCGACTGCGCCGGCATGGCCGCCGACCTGTTCGAGACCTATGCCGTCACCACGGTGGCGACCATGGTGCTGGCGGCCATCTTCTTCCGCAACCAGCCCTATGTGGACGTGCTGATGCTGCTGCCGCTGGCGATCTGCGGCGTCTGCATCGTGACCTCGATCATCGGCACCTTCTTCGTCCGTCTGGGCAAGAGCGGCAACATCATGGGGGCCCTGTACCAGGGGCTGATCGTCACCGGCGTCCTGTCGTTGGGCGCGGTCTGGTGGGTGATCAACCAGCTTCTGCCGGGGGCGGTCGAAACCTCGGGCGGGCTGCTGATCCAGCCGATGAACCTGTTCTGGGCGGGCGTCGTCGGCCTGCTGGTCACGGCGGCCATCGTGGTCATCACCGAATACTACACCGGCACGGGCTTCCGCCCGGTGAAGTCGGTGGCCAACGCCTCCGTCTCGGGGCACGGCACCAACGTGATCCAGGGGTTGGCCATGTCGCTGGAGGCCACGGCGCTGCCGGCTCTGACCATCATCGTGGGCATCGTCGCAGCCTTCCAGTTGGCGGGTCTGTTCGGCATCGCCATCGCCACCACCACCATGCTGGGCGTGGCGGGGATGATCGTGGCGCTGGACGCCTTCGGTCCGGTCACGGACAACGCGGGCGGCATCGCCGAGATGGCGGGTCTGCCGCCTGAGGTCCGCGTTTCGACCGACGCCCTGGACGCCGTGGGCAACACCACCAAGGCCGTGACCAAGGGCTACGCCATCGGTTCGGCGGGTCTGGGGGCGCTGGTCCTGTTCGCCGCCTATGTGGAGGACCTCAAGTTCTTCGCGGCCGAGGCGCAGCCGGGCAGCTTCTTCCACGGACTGGGCGCGGTCGCCTTCGACCTGTCCAACCCCTATGTCGTGGTCGGCCTGCTGTTCGGGGGGCTGCTGCCTTTCCTGTTCGGCGGCCTGTCGATGACGGCTGTGGGGCGCGCCGCCGAGGCCGTGGTGGCCGAGGTTCGGCGTCAGTTCCGCGAGAACCCCGGCATCATGACCTTCCAGACCAAGCCCGAATACGGCCGGGCGGTCGACATTCTGACCAGCGCGGCCATTCGCGAGATGATCGTGCCGTCGCTGCTGCCGGTTCTGTCGCCGATCGTCCTGTTCGTCGTCATCCTGTTCATCCAGCCGGACAAGGCCAACGCCTTCGCCGCCCTGGGGGCCATGCTGATGGGGGTGATCGTGACGGGTCTGTTCGTCGCCATCTCGATGACCTCGGGCGGCGGCGCCTGGGACAACGCCAAGAAGGTGATCGAGGAAGGTTTCACCGACAAGAACGGCGTCGTCCACGGCAAGGGTTCTGAAGCGCACAAGGCCGCCGTCACCGGCGACACCGTGGGCGATCCCTACAAGGACACCTCCGGCCCGGCGGTGAACCCGATGATCAAGATCACCAACATCGTGGCGCTTCTGCTGCTGGCGGTGCTGGCGAGCGGCAAGATCGTCTGACGGCGATCGGCTGAAACTGAAAACGCCCCGGAGAGCGATCTCCGGGGCGTTGTCTTTGCGCCCTATGCTCGCGACGCGGTCGCTCGCGGCTTGAGGGCGCCTGTTTGTAGGGGCCGCTTAGTCCGGGCGGCGTTGGCCGGGGACGTCGTCCTCGGTACGCGGCAGTTGGCCGCGGCCGACGTTGCCGAGCAACTGCTCGAGGATGGTCAGCTGGCGTCCGCGGGTCGGGGTCTCGCGACGCTCCATGGCGATCTGGCGGCCGTCTTCCAGCCCCAGGGTGCGCACGTTGGCGACCTTTTCGTCGCCCTCGGCGAAGGTGATTTCCGTGACGGTCCGCTGCGACACTTGCGGCTTGTTGTAGGTGTAGCGCTGCGTCGTCTGGGTCAGGTAATACCAGACGTTGTCGCTCTCGAAGGTCGAGGTCGTGGAGGGCGTGCCCAGCTTGGCAAGAACGGTCTCGCGGGTGTCGACGCCCACTTCGACGTCCTGAGGCTTGGCGTCCACGGCCTGGAAGCCCTGAGTGGCGACGACGGGGGCGCAGGCGCCCGCAGCGGCGGCGAGCGAGGCGGCGATGATGAGCGACGTAAAACGGGGCATCGGCGATGGGCCTCTAGGAACAAGGTCTTTGACCTAACCGTCGCTGCGTCCTAGTGCAACGGCGCGGCGGAAAAGGGGCCGTGAAATCCTATGTTCAAGACACTCTTCAGACGACAGACGCAAGAGCGCCAGGCGCAGGGCCTTTACGCCCTGGCTGTGGAACAGGCGCGCCAGCCCGATTTTTACGCCCGCCTGGGGGTGGCGGATCGAATCGACGCGCGGTTCGAGCTCTACACCCTGCATGTCCTTCTGCTGTTCGTGCGGATGAAGGGCGAGGGCGAGCGTGGGGCCGATCTGGCTCAGAAAATGTTCGATACCTACGTCTCGGCCCTGGACAATGTGCTGCGCGAGTTGGGCGTCGGCGATGTGTCGGTCGGCAAGAAGATGCGCAAGCTGGGCGAAGCTCTCTATGGCCGGATGAGCGCCTATGAGAAGGCGCTGCGCGATGGCGACCGTGACGGCTTCCAGGCCTCGATCGCACGCAATGTGTTCGAGAGCGACGATCCCGCAGCCGGCGCCGAACTGACCCGCTATGCGCTGGAATCGCACGAACGCCTGGCGCGTCAGCCGATTTCCGCCGTGGAAAAGGCGCCGGACTGGGCCATGATCGTCGCATGACGATTCCCGCCCTGCCTTACAGCGACCCCGTCCGCCTGCATCAGATCGGTGCGGGTCTGTCCCGGCGACTGGAGCCGGACGCCGAAGCGCGTCAGCGCATCGCGCGCGCGCTGAACCTGAAGTCGCTGGATCGCTTCGAGGCGGATCTGGAGGTGACGGCCACGGTGTCGGGCTGGCGCCTGACGGGACGAGTCGTGGCCGACGCCGTTCAATCCTGCGTGCTGACGCTGGAGCCCCTGCCGATCCACATCGACGAGCGGTTCGAGATCAATCTGGTCGAGGCCCTGGATACGCCGCCTTCGGAAGAGGGCGAGATCGATCTGGAACTGGACGACAATTCTCCCGACGTGGTCGAGAACGGCCAGATCGACCTGGGCCAGTACGCCGTCGAGCAGTTGGCCCTGCATCTGGACCCTTACCCGCGCAAGGAAGGCGCCGTCTTCGAGCAGCCGCCGGAGCCAGGCGAGATTTCCCCTTTCGGCGTGCTGAGAACCTTGAAGCCGGGCGATTCCGACAAGAGTTGACCTAAGGGCGCCCCGGTTGCATCCACAGGGTGCGACATTTGCGTCTGTACGCCCTAACATTGAAGCGCCGCGACAAGACGGCGACGGAGTCGATTTCCACTTGGCATCATCCACACTGATTTCGCTCGACGCCATGGGGGGCGACCACGGTCCCGCCGTCGTGGTCGGCGGCGTGAAGGCCTATTATTCCCTTTATGGGGGCGACGGCGTGCGCTTCCTGCTGCACGGCGACGAGGCGGCGATCCGCGCGGAGATGGCGCGCCTGCACGTCTCGGACGACCTTTGCCAGGTCCGGCACACCGACAAGGTCGTCGCCATGGACGAAAAGCCGGCCCAAGCGATGCGGCGGGGCAAGGGCTCGAGCCTGTGGAACGCGATCGAGGCGGTCAAGACCGGCGAGGCCCAGGGGGCTGTTTCCGCCGGCAACACCGGCGCCCTGATGGCGATCTCCAAGCTGATCCTGCGCATGGCGGTCGACGGGCTGGAGCGCCCCGCCATCGTCGCCAGCTGGCCGACCAAGCGCGGCGTCACCGCCGTTCTGGACGTGGGCGCCAACATCGGCAGCGATGCGCGCCAACTGGTCGAGTTCGCCATCATGGGCGAGGCGTTTCAGGCGGCCGTGCATGGGGTGGAAAGACCGACGGTCGGCCTTCTGAACGTCGGCTCCGAAGAGATGAAGGGCCATGAAGAGGTGCGCGAGGCTCACGCCGTCCTGCGCACCGACGCCGTGCCGGTGAACTACACCGGCTTTGTCGAGGGGCATGACATCGCCGCCGGAACGGTCGATGTCGTCGTTACCGACGGCTTCACCGGCAATGTCGCGCTGAAAACCGCCGAGGGCACGGCCCGCTTCATCTCGGGCCTGCTGAAAGAGGCGCTGACCTCGGGTCCTCTGGCCAAGCTGGGCGCTCTGATCGCCATGCCGGCCCTGAAGAAGATGGCGCGCCGAATCGATCCCAGCAGCGTCAACGGCGGCCCCTTGCTGGGCCTGAACGGCATCGTCGTGAAAAGCCACGGCGGCGCCACGGCCGAGGGCTATGCAAACGCCATCCGCGTGGCTGTCGAACTGGCCCGCAGCGACTATCTGACCAAGGTCAGCGCCAATTTCGCGCGTCTGGCGGCGGCCATGGACGAGACGGCGCCCGCCGTCATGGGAGAGACCGAACAGTGAGCGTCATCCGCAGCGTCGTTACCGGGGTTGGCTCCTTCCTGCCCGAACAGGTCGTCACCAACGCCGACCTGACCAAGGTCGTCGACACCTCCGACGAATGGATAATCGAGCGCACCGGCATCCGCCAGCGCCACAAGGCCCGCGACGACGAGCCGACCAGCGACCTGGCGCTCAAGGCCGCCGAGCGCGCCCTGGCTGACGCCGGCAAGACGGCGGCGGACGTCGATCTGATCATCGTCGCCACCACGACGCCCGACCAGACCTTCCCGGCCACGGCCGCCATCGTCCAGCGCAAGCTGGGCGCGCCGGTGGGCATCGCCTTCGACGTCCAGGCGGTATGCTCGGGCTTCGTCTACGCCTTGAGCGTGGCCGACGGATTCGTGGCGCGCGGTCAGGCCAAGTGCGCCCTGGTCATCGGCGCCGAGGAAATGACAAAGCTGATGGACTGGACGGACCGCACCACCTGCGTCCTGTTCGGCGACGGCGCCGGGGCCTTCGTGCTGGAGCCGGGCGAGGGGCGGGGGAGCAAGGACGATCGCGGCGTGCTGGGCTTCGCCCTGCGCTGCGAGGGCGCCAAGTCGGACATGCTCTATGTCGACGGCGGCCCGGCCACGACCGGAACGGTCGGCCACCTGCGGATGCTGGGCAACCAGGTCTTCCGTCACGCCGTGGTCAATATCGCCGAAGCCATCACCGCCGCCGCCCAGGTCGCGGGCGTCGACATCCCCGAGATCGACTGGTTCGTGCCGCACCAGGCCAACCAGCGCATCATCAAGGGCGTGGGCGACCGTCTGGGCCTGGACGAGGGCAAGGTGATCTCGACCGTGGCCATGCACGCCAACACCTCGGCCGCCTCCATCCCCCTGGCGATGGACGTCGCGATCAAGGATGGCCGAATCAAGAAGGGCGATCTGGTCCTGGTCGAGGCCATGGGCGGCGGCCTGACGTGGGGCGCGTGCGCCTTCCGGTTCTAGATTCGCATTGAGGACTTTGATTTCCGGCCGTTTTGCCCTTCAATGCCCCGCCGATTGATTGCGGGGAGATGCAAGTGGCCGGACATCACACCCTTACCCGGGCGGATTTGTGCGAAGCGGTCCACGAGGAAGTCGGGCTGTCCCGACAGGAATGCTCTGGACTGGTCGAGCGCACGCTGGACCTGATCGTCGACTCGCTTGAGCAGGGCGAGACGGTCAAGCTGTCGGGGTTCGGCGTCTTTCAGGTCCGTGAAAAACGCGCCCGCATGGGCCGCAACCCCAAGACCGGCGAACCGGCCGCTATCAACCCCCGCCGCGTCATCAGCTTCCGCGCCTCCCAGATCATGAAGAGCCGGGTGCACGACGCCGTCGTCGAGACCTGAGATCCTTGGCCAAAAGCCCCAAAGCCTTCCGCACCATTTCTGAAGCGGCCGATGAAGTCGGCGCCCCCCAGCATGTGCTGAGGTTCTGGGAGACCAAGTTCGACTTCGTCGTCCCGGTGAAGCGGGCCGGGGGGCGCCGTTTCTATCGGCCCGACGACGTCATGGTGCTGAAGGCCGTCCGGCGCCTGCTGCATGACGAGGGACTGACGATTCGCGGCGTCCAGCGTCTTGTGCAGGATCAGGGCCTGGCGCGGCTGACGGCCTATGCCGATCCCGCCGCCACGCTGGAGATTGATTCGGGTGATCGAGCTGAAACGGCGTCGGAAGCGGCGGTGACGCCGGCGGCTTCGGCGCGTCTCGAGGCCGTGTTGAGCGACCTTGAGGGGGCCAGAGCCCGGTTGGAGGCCGTTCTGCGCCGATAAGGCGGAAGTTGTTGTCGATAGAGCGTTTTAGGGTTTGCGGAGCACCGAACCGCCGTCTATAGGGAGCGCCTTCGGAGCGTGGCGCAGCCTGGTAGCGCACTTGACTGGGGGTCAAGGGGTCGCAGGTTCGAATCCTGTCGCTCCGACCATTTGCTGAGGGTTATCAGCAGGCTGAAACGGCCGGTGAGGGAAATCTCGCCGGCCGTTCTGCTGTTCAGGCTTTCGTTCTGTCGTCCGGCGCGCGCTCGGCCCAGCGAAGCAGGGGGATGAGCGGCACGCCCCAGCCGATCCCCGCCACGGCGAAGAAGATCAGGTCGATCCACCAGGCGTCCGGCAGATGGTCGTGCAGGGTCACCGCGCCCCACACCCAGAAGGCCAGGAAGCCGATGACGCCGAGGGTGGCGATGAAGCGGCGGGCGCGAGGCGGCATCAGCGTTTGCTCCGGAACAGGAAGAAGGCGACCAGACCTATGACGACAGCCGCGAAGGCCCAGGGAAGCCATTCCCAGTCGGCCAGGGTGGCGACGGCGAAGACGCGGATCGCCAGGAAGGCCCCGCAGGCGGCGCTGACCAGGGCGACCAGAATCGTCCCGCCCAGGCCGCGACGGCCCGTCAGCAGATCGGCGATCCAGGCCAGGCCCAGGGCCCCGGCCAGGGCGATGGCGATCTCGATATATTGCACCGGTCGGCGCTCCCTAGAATGTTGTGCGACGCTTTGGCGTAGAAACCGACTCGATCTTGCCTCGCGGGAGGGGCATATCCCTCGGTTCCGCCGCCCGCGAAAGAGGCGGCAAGCATATCGGGGCGAACGGCAGGCGTCGAATGAAGCGTATTGGTGAACTGGACCGCAGCCGCGCGGTGGCGCTGTGGCTGTTTTTCTGCGCGACCCTGGTGTTCGCCATGGTGGTGGTCGGGGGCGCGACGCGGCTGACCGGCTCGGGCCTGTCGATCACGGAGTGGAAGCCGATCATGGGCGCCCTGCCGCCGATGAACCACGCCGACTGGGTCGAGGCGTTCGACAAGTACAAGGCCATCCCCCAGTACGTCGAAGTCAACGCCGGCATGAGCATGGCGGAGTTCCAGTACATCTTTTGGTGGGAGTGGGCGCACCGGCTGTTGGGGCGTCTGATCGGCGTGGTCTTCGCCGTACCTTTCGTCCTGTTCCTGGCCTTCCGCGTTCTTCCGCGCCGTCTGATCGCGCGCTGTGCGATCCTGCTGGCCCTGGGTGGCCTGCAGGGGCTGATTGGCTGGTGGATGGTGTCCAGCGGCCTGGCCGAGCGCGTCGACGTGGCGCCGGAGCGGCTGGCGACCCATCTGGGTCTGGCCTTCCTGATCTTCGCCGGCCTGATCTGGACGGGGCTTGAGGCCTGGTCCGGCTCGGACTTCACGCGCGCGCCGCGCGGATGGAGCTGGGGCGCGGGCCTGTTGCTGGGCGGCGTCTTCTTCCAGTGCCTGCTCGGCGGCCTGGTGGCCGGGGCCAAGGCCGGCATGATCTACACGGACTGGCCGATGATGAACGGCGCTCTGTTTCCGCCGGTCGCTTGGGGGCAGGGGGCGCTGACCTTCCTTCACGATCAGGGGCTGGTGCAGCTGAACCACCGGATCGGCGCCTATGTGCTGTTGTTTGCTGGCACCTTCTATGCCGTCCAGGCCCTGCGCGGGCGCCTGGGCGAAGGGCTGGGCGCTTCGGCCCTGGTGCTGGCGAGCGCGCTGTGGCTGCAAGCGGGGCTGGGCGTTCTGACGCTCATCCACGCGGTGCCGGTGACCCTGGGCGTGCTGCACCAGGCTGCGGCGGCGCTGGTGTTGGCGGCGGCCACGGTCAATCTGTGGATGGTGCGGCGTTCACGACCGAGGATGTTCGCCTCGGGCCTGCGCTAAGAAAAAGGCCGCCTTCTTCGATCAGGAAGGCGGCCTTTTCAATTTGAGCGAGGGAAGCCCTCTAGCCGATCTTCACCCGCGTGGCGGATTCCGGCAGGTCCTCGCCGAAGGCGCGCTGATAGAATTCGGCGATGGTCGGCCGCTCCAGTTCGTCGCACTTGTTCAGGAAGGTCAGGCGGAAGCTCAGGGCCACGTCGCCGTCGAAGATGATGGCGTTCTGGGCCCAGGTGATGACCGTGCGCGGCGACATGACGGTCGAGATGTCGCCGTTCATGAAGGCGTTGCGGGTCATGTCGGCGACGCGGACCATGGCGGCGATGCGACGCTTGCCCTCGGCGTCGTTCCACTCGGGCACCTTGGCGGCGACGATCTCGGCTTCGACGTCGTGGTCGAGGTAGTTCAGCGTGGTGACGATGTTCCAGCGGTCGAGTTGCGCCTGATTGATCTGCTGGGCGCCGTGATACAGGCCTGTGGTGTCGCCCAGGCCCACGGTGTTCGAGGTGGCGAACAGGCGGAACCATTTGTTCGGGCGGAGGACGCGGTTCTGGTCCAGCAGGGTCAGACGCCCTTGCGCCTCCAGCACGCGCTGGATCACGAACATGACGTCGGGGCGGCCTGCGTCATATTCGTCGAACACCAGGGCCACCGGGCGTTGCAGCGCCCAGGGCAGGATGCCTTCGCGGAACTCGGTGATCTGCTTGCCGTCCTTCAGGACGATGGCGTCCTTGCCGATCAGGTCGATGCGGCTGACGTGGCTGTCCAGATTGACGCGAACCAGGGGCCAGTTCAGGCGGGCGGCCACCTGCTCGATGTGGGTCGACTTGCCGGTGCCGTGGTAGCCCTGGACCATCACGCGGCGGTCATAGGCGAAGCCTGCGCAGATCGCGATCGTGGTCTGGGGATCGAAGCGATAGGACTCGTCGATCTCCGGCACATGGCTGTCGCGCGTCTCGAAGGCGGGCACGAGCATGTCGGAATCGACGCCGAACGCCTCTCTGAGCGTGACCTTGCGGTGCGGTTCCAGGGTGACGAGCGGATCGGGGGAGGCGTCGAGCGGAGAGGTCATGGCCATCCACCTAGCGCCCTCGCGCGCGCGGCTCAACACGCGCGAGGGGCCGGATGGATTATTCGCCCTGGGCCGGTCGCCTATTCCGCCGACAGGTCTACGTCGACGTTGCCGCGCGTGGCGTTGGAATAGGGGCAGACCTGATGCGCTTTCTGGATCAGGTCGTCGATCACCGCGCGATCCAGTCCATGGTCCGACACCCGCAAGGCGACATCGAGGTTGAAGCCCTCGCCTCGGGTGTTCTTGCCGAATCCGATCCCCGCCGAAACCTTGGTGTCAGGACCGACGGGCGTGCCCGCCTTGCCTGAGACCAGCCGCAGGGCGCCCAGGTAGCAGGCCGCATAACCCGTAGCGAAAAGCTGCTCGGGGTTGGTCCCGTCGCCGCCCTTGCCGCCCATTTCGGTCGGAACGGACAGGAGAACATCGATCTTGCCGTCGTCGGTGGCCGATCGGCCTTCATCGCGGCCTCCGCCGGAGGCGGTTGCGTGCGCGCGATACAGAACTTCCATCTGTGGACTCCTTATCCCCAGTCTGGGGATGAACAAGGGGATGATGAAGGGGCAACGTCTTTCAGAAACAACGGTTCTGTGATTCGGGAATTCGGCAGGAGGGTGTTAACAATTGGGCATCGCTCCCGTCGGGGGAGAGGGACATGGAAACGCACACGCAATATTTTTGCTATGTCTATGACGCGCCCGGAAGGACGCCTCAGATGTTTCCCCTGGAAGCCGACAGCTTCACGGAGGCGGTCCAGGAAACGCAGCGCATGATGCTGGACGAGACCGGGGCCGAGGTCTTTGCCGAAATCTGGGATTCCTCGGCCGTCGATCAGTCCATGACCCGCGTCGACGCCTTGCCGGGCGAGGGCGGGCTGTTGAGAACGCTCAGGCGTGGCCGGCCTTCTTCAAGGTTTTCCAAGCCTTGATGACGCTCTGAAGCTTGGCTTCCGCGCCGCGATCGCCGCCGTTGGTGTCCGGGTGGAAGCGCTTGAGCATCTCATGATAGCGCGCCTTGATCGCGGCCTTGTCGGCGCCGGGCTCGAGACCCAGGTCGGCCAGGGCGGCGCGCTCCAGCTTGCCCAGTCGATGACTGGGGTCGTCCTGCACCGGGCCTTCGGCGTGAACCCGCCGACCGAACAGGCCGAAGCTGTCGCGCCATGAACCGGCGCCTGAATTATTGGCCGTGCCGAATTTGGCGGCGAAGGCGGCGGCCTCGCGCGTCTGCGGTCCGGCCTTCATCTGCCAGGTGGGGCGGCCGCCGGTCATGGCCTCGTTTTCCTGGGCGGCGCGAATCTGGCTTTCGTTCATGCCGGCGTAGAAATTCCAGCTCTTGTTGTACTGGGCCGCATGCGCCTGACAGAAGTCATAGAATTCGTTCAGCTGCTCGCGCGACTTGGGCGCGCGGGCCGTGGCCGGCCGGGTGCACTCCGCCCATTCGCAGGCCTTCTCGCCAGGCTTGAGGCGCAGGACATCCTCCGCCGCTTCCTGTTCATCGTCGGAACGCGGCGGCTTGACCCGAATGTCGGTGAAGCGAGGCTTGTATTGAAAAGACGCAGACATCGCCCGAAGTGTAGGGCCGAATTGGTCAGCTTCAAGGAGTCCCTATGTCTGACGGCCCGATCGCGACGGTTATGCGCGGAAAACTGACGGCGGCCTTCGCGCCGGTGCGTCTGGAACTGGAGGATGACAGCTGGAAGCACGCGGGCCACCATCATGAAGGCGGCATTGACGCCCAGGACGGCGGGGAAAGTCATTTTCAGCTGACCATCGTATCCGACGCCTTCGCCGGCCAGACGCGTGTGGCCCGACAGCGCGCCGTCAACGCCGTGCTGAAGGAGGAGCTGGCCGGTCCGGTGCACGCCCTTTCGATCCGGGCGCAGACGCCGCAGGAAGCTCAGGCCTGACGCCGGTCGCCGCCGTTGATAATTCGGATTACGTAGTTATCCGCATTCATATCGTCTTAGAACCTTTCATTCTAGCGTCCGCACCCGAAGCATTTTGGAGCGAGCGGGGGCGTCGCGATGGTTGGATCTGACGGGTTTGCGAAGGGGATGGATGGGGCGCAGGCGCCGGGCGAAGCGGCCCAGGCCCTGACCGCCATCCTGCAAACTCACTATCTGCGCTATCTCATTATCGTCAGCTGGGCGTTGGGACTGATTGCGACGGTCGGTCTGGCGCATGGCTTGCTTTGGTTCGTCGCGACCCTGGCCGCAGGCGCCTTGCGCGGCGAGGTCGAAAAACGCGTCAGCCAGAGCGCAGGCGCCGGTTGGGGGCTGGTGTTCCCGGCGGTGGCGACCGCCACCACGGCGATCTGGGCCGTGGCGCCCCTGCTGGCGTGGTTCTCGCCGTCGGCGTTTGGGCGCGAACTGGCCATCGCCCTCCTGATATCGGGCTATGTCCTCGTGTTCGCCCAGCTGAGGAATTCGCCCCGGCAGGCTATTCTCATCTCCTCTCCCTATGGCGCGGCGGCGGCGATCATCGGGGCCAGCCTGATCGGCGACCCCGTCTTCTGGCCCTTTGTCGCCCTGGCGCCGTTCACGGCCGCCAGCCTTTTCGTCCTTGTGACGATGACCATGCTGCGCGAGGAGCGGATACGCGCCTTCCAGGAGCATCAGGCGCATCTCATCGAGGAGCTGGAGGCTGCGCGCGACAAGGCCGATGCGGCCAATGAAGCCAAGTCCAACTTCCTGGGCGTCATCTCCCATGAACTTCGCACGCCGATGAACGGGGTGCTGGGCGCAGCGCAACTGTTGAGCGCGACGCGGCTGGAAGGGGCGCAGCGCGAGTATCTGGCGATCATCCGCAACTCGGGCGACAACCTGCTGAGCCTGCTGAACGACATCCTCGACATGACCAAGATCGAGGCCGGGCGCATGAATTTCGAGACGGTGGACATCAACCTGGAGGATCTGCACCGTCGCATCATCGGCCCGTTCGAGGCTCAGGCCGAGGCCAAGGGTCTGGACTTCGTGACCGCCTTCGAAGGCGACATTCCCGCCGTGGTGCGCGGCGATCCCTTGAGGGTCTGCCAGGTGGTGCAGAACCTCCTGTCCAACGCGGTCAAGTTTACGGATCAGGGAGCCGTTCGTTTCGTCACCCGAGGGCGACGCGTTTCAGAACGCCGCGTGACTTTTGAATTCGCCGTCATCGACAGTGGCGCCGGCATCTCCCAAGCGGACATGGAACAGTTGTTCCAGCCCTTCACCCAGTTGGACGCGTCCTCGACACGGCGGTTCGGCGGTACCGGGCTGGGGCTGACGATCTCGCGTCGTCTGGCCAACATCATGGGGGGCGACATTTCCGTAACCTCCCGCCCGGGCGAAGGATCCACCTTCACCTTCGCCGTCGAGGGCGAGGTGGTCGCCTGGCGCGCGGCCGAAGCTGCGACGCCAGCCGAGGGCGACGTCGTCATGAGCGACGGCATGGAGGTGCTGGTGGTGGAGGATCACCCCGTCAACCGCATGATCCTGGAAGCCTGGATGGCTTCCACCGGGCGGCGCAGCAGCATCGCCGAAAACGGTCAGGAAGCCGTCGACGCCGCTCGGGATCAGCGGTTCGATCTGATCGTCATGGACGTCAACATGCCGGTCATGGACGGCTTGGCGGCGACGCGCCTGATCCGTGAAGGGGGCGGGGCCAACGCCGAGACGCCCATCGTGGTTCTGTCGGCCTCGGCGCGGAACGAGGACCATGAAGCCGGGCTGGCGGCGGGCGCTGACGCCTATCTGAACAAGCCGATCGATTTCCGCAGCCTGTCGGCCCTCATGGCGCACGCCAAGGGCGGACGGACGGCGCTTCGCCGCCTGATGGATCAGGAAGCGGAGGCCGCCTGATCATGCGGCGCAAGGGCCGGGTGCGACGACCGTCGAGGGAGCCAGGCGCTTTCTTCGTCGTTGTGCAGGGGAGCCTTGAGAGCTGGAGCCCGATTGCGTCCCTTCGCCGAATTGCTGGATCGCCTGTCGCTGACGACCTCGCGCAACGCCAAGCTGGTGTTGCTGCGCGATTACTTGAAGGCGACGCCCGACCCTGATCGCGGCTGGGCGCTGGCTGCCCTGACCGGCGAGTTGAGCTTCACGGCGGCCAAGCCGGCCATGATCCGCAAGGCCGTCGAGGCCCGGGTCGATTCCATCCTGTTCGGCTGGTCCTATGACTATGTGGGCGATCTGGCCGAGACGACCGCGCTGATCTGGCCGCGTGACCCCTCGCATCGCGCCAATCGGGAGCCAGATCTGGGCGAGGTGGTCGATGCTCTGCTTCGCGCCAACCGCGCTGACGCGCCCGTCCTGATCGAGGGCTGGTTGGATGCGCTGGAGCCCAAGGGGCGGTGGGCATTGCTGAAGCTGGTGACGGGAGGGCTCCGGGTCGGCCTGTCCGCGCGTCTGGCCCGCACCGCCGTGGCGATGATGCGGCCGGCCGCCCTGACGGACCCGCCGAGCCCGCAAGGGCACGAGGCGGTCGAGCGCCTGCCGCCGATCACCGTCAGCGATGTCGAGGAGATATGGCACGCGCTGCAGCCCCCCTATCAGGATCTGTTCGCCTGGGTTGAAGGGCGGGCGGAGCAGCCCAGCGCGAACGCACCCGGCCGGTTTCGTCCTGTCATGCTGGCTACGGCCCTCGACGAAGGGCTGGATTTGCCGCGCCTGGACCCGGCGGACTTCCTCGCCGAATGGAAGTGGGACGGCATCCGGGTGCAGGCCGTACGCGAAGGCGGACAGACACGCCTCTATTCTCGCACGGGCGATGAGATATCGTCCGCCTTTCCGGATGTAACGGCGGATCTGGCCTTCGAGGGGGCCGTCGACGGCGAGCTTCTGGTCATACGCGACGGGGTGGTGGCGCCGTTCGGGGATCTGCAGCAGCGGCTGAATCGCAAGACGGCGAGCGCCAGGCTGATGCAGGACTATCCCGCGTCGATCCTGGCCTATGATCTTCTGTCCGATGGAGAAGAAGACCTGCGCGGCCTGCCCCTGATCGAGCGGAGGGCGCGACTGGAACGCCTGGCGGGGGAACATGGCGGGCAGCGCCTGGGGCTGTCGCCGCTGTTGACGCATGAGACCTGGGACGATCTCGCCGCTCTGCGCGCTGAGCCGCCGGTCGGGGCCGCCGCGGAGGGGCTGATGCTCAAGCGCCGCGACAGCCTGTATGTTGCAGGGCGTCCCAAGGGGCCCTGGTTCAAGTGGAAGCGCGACCCGCACGTCATCGACGCCGTGCTGATGTACGCCCAGCGAGGGCACGGAAAACGCTCGGGATTCTATTCCGACTACACCTTCGGCGTCTGGACCGATGAGGGCGCGCTGACGCCGGTCGGCAAGGCCTACTTCGGCTTCACCGATGAAGAGCTGAAGCAGTTGGACAAGTTCGTGCGTGATCATACGACGGACCGGTTCGGGCCGGTCCGCGCGGTCCGCGCCGAGCGCGATTTCGGTCTGGTGCTGGAGATCGCTTTCGAGGGACTGCAGCGTTCGACGCGTCACAAGTCGGGCGTGGCCATGCGTTTTCCGCGCGTCAGCCGCATCCGCTGGGACAAGCCCGCGCGTGAGGCCGACAGCCTCGATTCCGTCCTCGACCTGCTGGATGCGATCGAGCGAGGCGGCGGGCGCGTCAGCGCCGGCGAAAAAGCTTGAGCGGCGGGGCTTCCAATCGGCTGTACGTGCGTTAGACCCGGTTCATGCTCACGAAGTTTCAGCATAGTCCTGCCGCGTTCGCCGAGCCTCTGGCTCAGGCTGTGGCCGCCGGCGAGCAGAGGTTGAGCATCGACGCCGCCATCCTGGCCAAGGCCATGGATATGCTGGGCGATTTCGCCATCAACCTGACGGTGGCGGCCATCATTTTCGTCCTGACTCTCATCGCCGCGCGATGGGCCTCGGGCGCGGCGCGCAAGATTCTAGGGCGGACGCGGGTGGTCCGGCGCGATCCCACCGTGCTGGCCTTCATGGTGCAGATCGTCCGGGTCGTGGTCATCATCATCGGCATGATCGCCGTGTTGCAGCGGCTGGGCGTGCAGACGACCTCCATCATCGCCGTGCTGGGCGCCGCCTCCCTGGCTGTCGGTCTGGCGCTGCAGGGGACGTTGTCGAATGTCGCGGCGGGCGTGATGCTTCTGATTCTGCGTCCCTATCGCGTGGGCGAGGCCATCGACGTAGGCGGCGCCTCCGGCACGGTTCAGAAGCTGGACCTGTTCACCACCCAGCTGACGAACGCCAACAACCACAAGATCGTCATTCCGAACTCCAAGGTGCTGAGCGACGTGATCGTCAATCTGACGGGACAACGCACGCGCCGCATCGAGATCAAGTTCACCGTCGGCTACGGCGACAATCTGAAGGACGCCTGCGCGGTGCTGGCTTCGGTCGCGCGGGTCAACGACAGGGTGTTGCAGGAGCCTGCGCCGTGGACAGGCGTGACAGGGCTGTTGGACAGCGCGGTCCAGATCACCCTGCATGCCTGGGTGAACAACGACGACTGGTGGCAGACACAGGCGGATCTGATGCAGGCGGGCAAGGAAGCCCTGGACGAGGCCGGCATCGAGATTCCTTTCCCGCACCAGGTCGAGGTGCCGGCAAGGGACGCCAAGTTCGCGCGGGTCGTCATGGCCCCTGTTCAGAGTGATGTGGCGCCCGACGGAACGTCGGCCCAAGGGGGAGAATGAGCCGTGCGTTTTGATTTCGGTTCCGACAATACGGCGGGCATGGCGCCCTCGGCGCTTCAGGCCCTGGTCGCCGCCAATGCCGGGTTCGCGCGGGCCTACGGGGCTGATGATACATCGGCGCGCGCCGCCGATCTGATCCGTCAGACCCTGGATGCGGACGCCGAGGTGCGTTTCGTCTTCAGCGGCACGGCGGCGAACGCCATCGGCCTGTCGATGCTGGCGCGCCCCTATGAGGCGGTTCTGGCGCATCATGCGGCCCACGTCTGCACGGACGAGACGGGCGCGCCCGGCTTCTTCGGCCAGGGCGTCGGCCTGATCGGTCTGCCGGGCTATTCGGGCAAGATCGACGTAGCCGCCCTGTACGCTGCTCTGGAAGAGCCGGTCGTGGGCCATCGTCAGCCGGCGGCCGCGCTCAGCCTGACCCAGGCGACGGAATACGGCGCCGTCTATTCCGAGGAAGAGTTGCGCCACCTGATCGAGCCGTCCAAACGGGCGGGCTTGGGCGTTCACATGGACGGAGCGCGGCTGGCCAACGCCGTGGCCGCGGGCTTCGACCCCAAGGACATTCCGCGCCTGGGCGTCGATGTGCTGTCGTTCGGCGGGGCCAAGTCAGGGGCGCATTGCGTGGAGGCCCTGGTGATCTTCGACAAGACGATGACGCGGCGGATCGACAACCGGCTGAAGCAGGCCGGCCAGACGGCGTCCAAGGGGCGGTTGCTGGCCGCGCCCCTGCTGGGGCTGCTGGAGTCGGGCGACTGGCTGGCGGGCGCCGCTCACGCCAATCTGATGGCTCAGCGCCTGGCGGACGGCATCGAGGCGAAGACGCCCTTCGTGCTGGCTCACCCGGTGGAGTCCAACACCGTGTTCGTGCGGATGCACGGTGAAGCCCATGAGCAGCTGAATGCGGCGGGCTGGGCCTGCTATCAATTCGATGACGGTTCGGTGCGGTTCGTCTGTTCCTGGGCGACGGACGAGGCGTCGGTGGACGCCCTGATCGACGCCGTGGCGAGCCTGAACTGACGTGGCGAGCGCGTTTCGCCTCGGAGGCGTGATGGCGGCGAGGCGTGGCGATGCGTGGTGAGCGCTCGGGAAGACGCGGCGATGTCGCGGCCAAGGCGATGAACGCCGGCGTCGACACCTCTCAGCAAGAGGCGCCGCCTACGTTCGAGGCGCTGAAAAACCTGATCGGCGTCGTGGCGCGTTCGGGCGCGCCGCAACTGCCCTGGCGGGTGGCCGGGGCGATCCTGCTGACCCTGGCGGGCAAGGGGCTGGGGGTCCTGGCTCCGCTGGTTCTGGGGGCGGCGGTCAACCATCTGGCGGCGGACCAGGGACCAGCGGCGTCCGTAGGCCTGGGATTCGCCGCCTTCGCCGTGGGTTGGGCGCTGGTCCGCTTCCTGTCGGCGGCGACGCCGCAACTGTCGGATGTGGTGTTCGCTCCCGTGCGGGCGGCCGCCCAGCGCAAGACGGCGGCCGAGACCTTCGCCCACGCGCTCAGCCTGTCGCTGGACTTCCACCAGACCAAGCGGTCCGGCGCCTTGTCTCGGGTGATGGACCGGGGCTCGCGGGCGGTGGACTTCCTGCTGCGCATCCTGATGTTCAACCTGGGGCCGACGGTGCTGGAACTGGTGCTGGCGGCGGCGGTTCTGGGCGGCAAGTACGACTGGCGTTTCGGCGCGGTCGCCGTGGCCGTGGTGCTGGTCTATGCGGCCACAACCTTCGCCATGGCCAACTGGCGGCTGGAGCACCGGCGCGCCATGAACGCCGCCGACAGCGAGGCGGCCGGCCTGTCGGTCGACGCCCTGCTGAACTACGAAACCGTCAAATCGTTCGGGGCCGAGGGCCGTGCGGCCGAGGCCTATGACCAGTCGCTGGCGACCTATGTTCAGGCGTCGTTGAAGGCCAACACCTCCCTGGCCGCCTTGAACCTGATCCAGGGCCTGATCATGAACCTGGGCCTGGGCGTCATGGCGGTCATGGCCGGGTTCGAAGCGGCAGCCGGGCGCATGGGGCCGGGCGATGTGACGGCGGCGGTGCTGATCATGATCTCCCTCTATGCGCCGCTGAACATCCTGGGCTTCGCTTATCGGGAAATCCGACAATCCTTCATCGACATGGAGGAGATGCTTAAGGTCACGCGTCAAGCGCCGCAGGTGGCGGATGCGCCCGACGCCATCGATCTGCCGCGACCTGAAAGCGGCTGCGGGGCGGAGATCGTTTTCGACCACGTCGGTTTCCGGCATGACGCACGGGCGGCGGGGCTGGACGACGTCAGCTTCGTCACGCCGGCGGGCACTACGACCGCCCTGGTGGGACCGTCCGGGGCGGGCAAGTCGACGATCGTCAAGCTGGCCCTGCGGTTGCTGGATCCGCAGGACGGGCGCGTGCTGATCGATGGGCGGGACGCGCGCAGTCTGACTCAGGCGTCGCTACGGGCCGCCGTGGCCCTGGTGCCGCAGGACGTGGCCCTTTTCAACGACACCATCGCCGCCAACATCGCTTTCGCCCGCCCTGATGCGGACGAGGCGGCGATCTGGGCGGCCGCCGAAGCAGCGGAGCTGGCGGACTTCATCCGCAACCTGCCCGAGGGCATGGACACGCGCGTCGGCGAGCGGGGGCTGAAGCTGTCGGGCGGCGAGCGGCAGCGCGTCGGAATCGCCCGCGCCCTGCTGGCGGACCCCTGCATCCTGATCCTGGACGAGGCGACCAGCGCGCTCGACAGCCGCACCGAGGCCGCCATCCAGAAGACGTTGCGCCGCGCCCGCACGGGCCGCACCACCCTGGTGGTGGCGCACCGCCTGTCCACGGTGGCCGACGCCGATCAGATTCTGGTGCTGAAGGCGGGCCGGATCGTCGAGCGCGGCGCCCATCATGAGCTGGTGGCGCGTCAGGGCGGGGAATATGCGGCTCTGTGGCGCAAGCAGACGCGCGGGGCGAAGACTCAGGCGAGCTAGGCCTCAGGCTCTCCGGCGCCCGGAACCTTGGCCTTCAGCATGTCCTTGAGGCTGTCCAGCACCTTGGCGCGGGCGTCGACGGCTTCGGGCGGCAGGGTCAGCAGCAGGCGCAGCGCCTGGGCGTGGACGGTGACGACGCGCCAGTCGAATGGGCGGTCTTCGGGCGCGGCGTCGATCAGATCGCACAGATTGGCCGCCGCCGCGCACAGGTCGTTGAGCTCGAACGGCCCGGCTGCGTCGATCACGGCGCTGGCGTGGGCGTAGGCCTGGTCCAGCGCGCCTTCGTCGACGCCGGTCGGAACGGGCAGGGCGGCCAGGGCTGTGACCTGCTGCTCGATGATCTCGCGGCTGCGGCTCTCATACCGCGCCAGATTGGCGCGAGCCTCGGTCAAGGCGACGCCGACGCTGACGCCGCCAGGCTGATCGACCAGGGTCGACAGGCGGCTGCGGCGCCGATTGTGGGTGATGACCGTCATAGCTCCACCGCCGCGCGGCGTTCTTTTTCAAAGGCGGTTCTTCGCCGTTCCTCGGCGCGACGTTCCGGGCCTGGCCAGGGCTCGTTTCGGAAGCGGCGGTCGGGGCCGAAATAGTCGCCCACCTCCAGGAAGGGACGATTGTCTCTCGACACCCAGACGATGCGTTCCAGCAGAACGCCCGCGCTGAACGGCTTGGTGATCAGGAAGTTGGCGCCGCAGTCGCGGGCGTCCGACACCTTGGAGCGGCGTACGTGGGCCGCGGTCATGATGACCGGGCTGTAGGCGTTCGGATCCAGCCCCGAGCGACGCAGCCAGCGCACGAACTCATACCCGCTCATGCCCGGCATCTCGCAGTCGACCAGGATGAGGTCGACCGGATGGTTCTGCAGGATGGCGATGGCCCCGGCCGCGCTTTCGCAGGCGTGACGGACCTTCATGCCGAAACCGAGCAGGGCCTGGGCGGTCAGCTCCAGCGAAAACGGCGAATCGTCGATGACCATGGTCACCGCGCCGTCGAAGTTGAACACCGCGCTTTCGCGCAGGGATTCGCCGACCCCGTTCATGCTGCGCATGGAGGCCTGCCGAGGGTTGAGGAAGGAAACAGACCGAATCGCATGGCGTCAGTTTCGGCGGCGCTGCGACGCCGCGCAATCGCGATCAGCCCTCGATCAACCCAGGCGGCCGATGGCGTAGAAGCGGTCGGCGCGCTGCTTCTTCAGCTGTTCAGCCGACAGGCCGGACATGGCCTTCAACTCTTCTTCCAGAACCTGACCGACGTTCTGGATGGCCTTTTCACGATCGGCGTGGGCGCCGCCCAGGGGCTCGGGGATCACGCGATCGACGATCTTCAGCTCGATCAGATCGGGCGCGGTGATCTTCATGGCGTTGGCGGCGTCCTTGGCCCGCGTGCCGTCGCGCCACAGGATGCCCGCCGCGCCTTCCGGCGAGATGACCGAATAGATGGAGTGCTCCAGCATCAGCACGCGGCTGGCCGCCGCGATGGCGATGGCGCCGCCCGAACCGCCTTCGCCGGTCACCGTGGCGATGGAGGGCACGCCGAGGGTCAGGCCGCGCTCGGTCGAGCGGGCGATGGCCTCGGCCTGTCCGCGCTCCTCGGCGCCCAGGCCCGGATAGGCGCCGGCGGTGTCGACGAAGGTCAGAACCGGCAGGCCGAACTGCTCGGCCATGTCCATCAGGCGGACGGCCTTGCGATAGCCCTCGGGGCGAGCCATGCCGAAGTTGTGGGTGATGCGGGTCTGGGTGTCGTGGCCCTTTTCATGGCCCATGATCACGACCGGCTGGCCGCGGAAGCGGGCCAGGCCGCCCAGGATGGCCTGGTCGTCGCCGAACTGACGATCACCGTGCAGCTCCACGAAGTCGGTGAACAGGCCGTCGACGTAGTCCACGAAGTGCGGACGCTGCGGGTGGCGCGCGACCTGGGTGCGCATCCACGGGTCCAGGTTGGCGTAGGCCTTGGTGCGCATGGCGTCGGCCTTCTTGCGCAGGGCGGCGATCTCGGTCTCGAACGATCCGCTGGTCGGCGCCAGCAGCGACAGCTCGGCGATCTTGGCGTCCAGCTCGGCGATCGGCTTTTCGAATTCGAGATAGTGCGTGGCCATAAGGCGTCCGTAGAGGAGGAAGCGCCGATGGCGCTACGGAAAGCGGCGGAACCTAGAGCGGGGAACGTTCCGGAGCAAGCGCGGGTTCAGAAGGCTTTGGGCAGGCCGGCCTGTTTGAGGACGGTGTTGGCGGTGTGTCGGCTTTTGGAGCGCGGTACGATGATGGCGTGCGCGACATCGGGATGACGCCATTTTTCATGGCTGCCTTTGGCGTTGTTCATGCGCCGCCAGCCTGCGGCGTAAAGTAGGGCGGTGAGTTCTGGGTAGAAATCCTTGGGCATGACGTCAGATCATCACCGGGAGCGCGATTGAGCAACGCACGGCATGTGCAATCACGCCGCCAGCACCTCGAAACCGCCTGACGCTTCGAAACGGATGGGTACGGGACCGTGGATGTCGAGATTCTCAGCCAAGAGTTCCGAGGCGAACTGACGCGCCAGGCTTTCGAACTCGGCCAAGGTCGCGGTTTCTATGACGAGGCCTGGAATGTCGGATTCGCTGCACCAGACCTCGACTTCGGGGTCCCAGATCGCCTTGACGTAGAAGGTGCGCGCCATATCGGGAGTATGGGGGCTTAGTCGTCCTTCGCCAAGGGGTGGTTGGCGTGGACCACCTGGGACAGGCGATCCGTGGCGACGTGGGTGTAGATCTGGGTGGTCGAGATGTCGGCGTGGCCCAACAGGGTCTGCACCACGCGCAGGTCGGCGCCGCCTTCCAGCAGATGGGTGGCGAAAGCGTGACGCAGGACGTGGGGGCTGACGCGGGCCGGGTCGATTCCCGCTGTGACGGCCGCCTGATCCAGAAGCTGGGCGAACCGCCGCGGCGTCAGATGACCGCTCTTTCCGTGCGACGGAAACAGCCAGACGCTGTCCGGCGCATTCGGCTTTCGCGCGGCGTCGCGGGCGTCGAGCCAGACCTTGATCGCCTCGCGAGCGGCGGAGTTCAGTGGGGCCAGCCGCTCCTTGCCGCCCTTGCCGCGCACGATCAGATAGGCGGGATCTCGGCGCACCGCCTCGACCCTGAGCGCCAGCAGTTCCGACACCCGCAGGCCCGAGGCGTAGGCCATCTCGACAAGGGCGATCAGGCGCAGCCCCGCCGTGCTGTCGGCGGCGCCGGCTGCGGCCAGCAGGGCCTCGATCTCGTCGCGGCTGAGGGTCTTGGGCAGGCTGCGGCCCTGTTTGGGCGCATCCAGGCGGCGGGAGGGATCGTCGGCGCGCCAACCCTCGCCCAGGGCGAAACGATAGAACTGGCGTACGGAGGCGCGGCGTCGCGCGGCCGTGGCGGCGGACAGTCCGCGTCGCGACAGATCGGCGAACCAGGCCTCCAGAGCTTCCTGCGGCGCGCTCATCAGGCCCCCGGCGTCGCCCAGCCAGGTCTCGGCATCCGCCAGATCGCGACCATAGGCGGCCAGCGTATGGGGCGAGGCGTCACGCTCCACCGCCATCATCTCCAGAAAGGCTTCGATCTGCGGGGTCATGCGGCGTCAGGTCGTCTCTTCTGGCCAATCGTTGCTTGTGGGATGTGGAGCAGGGCGGCGTCTGGTGTAGAGGGTATACGGACCATGCCTTCCGACGCCTCGCCTGATTCCTTCCCACTGTCTTCGGTCCGCACCATAGCTCTGGTGGGGCTGATGGGCGTCGGGAAATCGACTGTGGGGCGCCGCCTGGCCGCGCGGCTGGGCTTGCCGTTCGCCGACGGCGATCAGGTGATCGAGGAAGCGGCGGGCATGACCGTCAACGAAATCTTCGCCACGCGCGGCGAGGCGGAGTTCCGTGCGGGCGAGGCGCGGGTCATGAAACGCCTGCTGGAAGGGCCGCCGATCGTGCTGGCGACTGGGGGCGGGGCTGTGCTGAACGCCGACACCCGCGCCCTGATGAAGCAGCACGCCGTCAGCGTCTGGATGCGAGCCGATCTGAAAGTGATCGCCGAGCGGGTGGGGCGGCGCGATACCCGGCCGCTGCTGCGCAATCGCGATCCTCTGACGGCCCTGAACGACTTGGCCAAGGCGCGCTATCCCATCTACGGCGAGGCCGATCTGACCGTCGATGTGGGCGGCGGATCGCACGCTCAGGCTGTCGAGGCCATCCTGAAACAGTTGCGCCGGTTCGGACGGCAGGAGACCCAGTCATGACCACGACGATCCCGGTCGCGGGCGGCGCCTTCGCTCCCTATGAGGTGGTCGTCGGGCGCGGCCTGCTGAAGACGGCGGGGGCGGAGGTCGCGGCGCTGAAGCCGACGCGCGCCTTTATCGTCAGCGACGAGACGGTGGCGGCGATTCACGGCGAGACGGTGCGCGCCTCTCTGGCGGCGGCGGGCCTGGCGACGGGGATCGTCACCGTTCCTGCGGGTGAAGCGTCCAAGTCGTTCGAACAGCTTGAGGCCGTTCTGGACCGGCTGCTGGCCGAGGGGCTGGACCGCAAGAGCATGGTCGTCGCCCTGGGCGGCGGCGTGGTGGGCGACCTGGCGGGTCTGGCGGCGGCCCTGTTCATGCGCGGCGTCGACTTCGTGCAGATTCCGACCACTTTGCTGGCCCAGGTGGATTCCTCGGTCGGCGGCAAGACGGCGATCGACACCCCGCGCGGCAAGAACCTGATCGGCGCTTTCCACCAACCGCGCCGGGTGCTGGCGGACATCGAAGCTCTGGCCACCCTGCCGGTGCGGCAGGTGCGTTCGGGCTGGGCCGAGGTGCTGAAACACGGGCTGATCTGCGACGCGGCCTTCTTCGACTGGCTAGGCGGCGAGGGTGCTTCGGGATCTCAGGGCGACCCGGATGCGCTGGAACGGGCCGTGATCCGCTCGGTCGAAATCAAGGCCCAGATCGTCGGCGAGGATGAGAAGGAGGCGGGCCGTCGCGCCTTGTTGAACCTGGGCCACACCTTCGGCCACGCGCTGGAGGCTGAACTGGCGTTCGACGAGACCCTGACCCACGGCGAGGCGGTGGCGCTGGGCTGCGCCATGGCCTTCCGCTATTCGGCGCGCCAGGGGCTATGTCCGGCGGCCGAGGTCGAGCGGGCTGAAGCGGGTATTCGCGCGGCGGGCCTGCCGACGCGATTGTCGGACGTGGAGCACGGCTTCGCCGCTGACGCCCTGATTGGCCGCATGGCGGGGGACAAGAAGGCCGAGGGCGGGCGCCTGACCCTGATCCTGGCGCGGGCGGTGGGCGACGCCTTCACCGACAAGAACGTCGACGCGGAGGCGGCGCGCGCCTTCCTGATCGAAGAAGGCGCGGCGTGAAGCTGTCGCCGATCGTCCTGGAAGACGCCTTCGTGCGGCTGGAGCCGTTCAGCGAAGCGCTGAAGGAAGAGGTGAGGGCGGCGCTGGACTGTGACGCGGACGCCTGGAACGGCATGGTCGCCGCCGCCTATGGCGCGCATTTCGACGGCTGGTGGGGCGCAGCTCTGAGGGCGATGACGGCGGGTTCGCGCATCGCCTATGCGGTCAGACGGCGCAGCGACGGGGCGGTCGTCGGCACGACCAGCCTCTATGAGATCAGGCCCGAGCATCGGCGCTGCGAGGTCGGTTCGACCTTCTATCGGCCCGAGGCGCGGGGCGGGTCGATCAATCCGGCGTGCAAGCGGTTGTTGCTGGACTACGCCTTCTCGAACGGGGCGATCCGGGTCGAGATCATCACCGACGCCCTGAACGCGGCCAGCCAGGCCGCTATCCGCAAGCTGGGCGCGACCTTTGAAGGCGTGCTGCGCAAGCATAAGATCACCTGGACGGGCCGGGCGCGGGATACGGCTCAGTTCGCCATACTGGACGAAGATTGGCTCGAGGTACGGCGACGACTGGACGAACGGCTGGGGAGTCTCGCCTAGTCCACCGCCCGGCACTCGGTCGGTTCGCGGTCGGCGGCGGTCCAGGTGGCCATGACGCCCTTGCCGCGCAGTTCATAGCCCGAGGCGCGATACCAGATGCCGTCGGCGGCGCGCTCCTGGTACAGGTCGACCGCCTCGCCGCTGGAGTTGCGCACAGTCGCCATCTGGCGCGGATTGTCGAAGTCGACCGACAGACGTTCGGAATTGTTGCACAGGTAGACGGCGTGGACGACGCGGTTCAGGGCTCGATCCTGAAGTTCGGCGCCGGTGCGTCGGCGCGCGGTTTGGGCCTCGACAGCGCGCTCGCGCACCTCTTCGCCATCTGTAGGGGCCTTGCGCCGTTCAGGGCCGCAGCCGGACAATAGAACCAGGGCGGCGATGGCGGGCCAGAGGATACGGGTCGGCAAGGGAGGCCCCTCTCAAGGTCAAGCTTGAAGGCTCAACGCCCTGCGTCGCCCGTCGTTCCTGTGCGGGATTTCCTGCGTGAGCGGAAGAAGCCGCGCAGCATGTCGGCCGCCGGATCGGCCAGGACGCCGCCCTCGACCTGTGGTCGCCAGTGGCAGGTCGGCTGGTCGAAGAAACGCCCGCCGCTGATGACGGCGCCGCCCTTGGGATCATCAGCCCCCCAGACCACGCGGCCGATGCGAGCGTGGCTGATGGCGCCCGCGCACATGGCGCACGGCTCCAGCGTGACATAGAGGGTCAGGTCGGTAAGGCGATAATTCTGCAACTTCGCCGCTGCATCGCGCAGGGCGATGATCTCGGCATGGGCGGTTGGATCATGGGCCGTAATGGGGCCGTTTTGCCCACGCCCAAGGACTTCGCCGGTCCTTTCATCGACAATTACCGCGCCGACCGGCACCTCGCCGGCTTCAGCCGCCGCTTGCGCCAGATCGAGCGCCATGCTCATGAACCGCTCATCATGGATCGCCATCCCAAAGACAACGACAAGAAGCCCCGCTCCCGTCAAGACGACGACGCGCGCGGTCCCCGCAATTTCGCAGACAAGGGCCCGCGAAAGCCCTTTGACAAGGACGGCAAGCCGGGCGGGAAGCCCCGCGACCGGGCCGAGGGTCGATCGGGCGGCAAGCCTGGGCCTGAAGCCAAGGCGCCCGAACGCACCGAACGAATCGCCAAGGCCATGGCCCGCGCGGGCATCGCCTCGCGTCGCGAGGTCGAGCGGCTGATCGGTCTGGGCAAGGTGGCGGTGAACGGCCGCATCCTGGACACGCCCGCCGTGCTGGTGAAACGCGACGACAAGATCACCGTCGACGGCAAGCCGATCGGGGCCGCACAGGCGACGCGCGTCTGGCGCTATCACAAGCCTGCGGGCCTGATCACCAGCCACAACGACCCGGCGGGCCGCCCGACCGTGTTCGACGCCCTGCCCAGCGGCCTGCCGCGCGTGATCTCGGTCGGCCGTCTGGATCTGGCGACCGAGGGCCTGCTGCTGCTGACCAACGACGGCGAACTCAGCCGGGCGCTGGAACTGCCGGACACGGCACTGGTGCGCCAGTATCGCGCCCGGGCGCGCGGCCGCATCACCCAGGCGCAGCTGGACAAGCTGAAGGACGGCGTCGTCGTCGACGGCGTGCGCTACGGCCCCGTGGAAGCCACCATCGACAAGGCCAAGGAAAAGGCCGAGGGCGAGAAATCCTCGGCGAACCTGTGGCTCAGCGTCCAGATCACCGAGGGCAAGAACCGCGAGGTTCGCAAGGTGCTGGAGAGCGTCGGCTTGACGGTCAACCGCCTGATCCGCCTGGCCTATGGTCCGTTCCAGCTCGGCACCCTGCCGGTCGGCGCGGTCGAGGAAGTCGGCCCGCGCGTAATCCGCGAGATGCTGGCCGATCATATCCGCCCCGAGAACCTGCCGACCGGCAACACGGTCGAGACGCCCGCGCCCGTTCCCGGCCGCCGCACCGGCACGCCGATCGTGCGCGGCAAGTCCGGCTCGGCGATGTCAGACCCGTCGCGCAAGCCCAGCCGTGTCCGCGCCGCCGAAACGGCTGCGGAAGAAGGCGCCGAGTTCGGCAAGCCCGCCCGCAAGGAGGGCTGGGCCAAGGCCAAGCCCAAATTCGAGCATTCCAAGACCTTCAAACCGCGCGCTCGTCCGGGCGAGGGTGAAGGCGCTGGGAACGATGACCGTCCGCGCCGCCCGTTCAAGCCGCGCGAGCCGCGCGCGGACCAGTTCATCGACGACCGTCGCGGCCCGGCCAAGGGCGGTCGTCCGAGCGGGAAGCCTGGCAATAAGCCTTTCGGCCGCCCGAGCGGCGCCGGCGGGCGTTCCGATGCGCGTCCCAATGATCGCTTTGGCGAGCGCTCGGGCGACCGGCCCGGCGGTCCGCGCGGCGGCAAACCGTTTGGGGGCAAACCCTTCGGGGGCAAGCCTTCGGGCGGCGGCGGTCGCGGCGGCCCGCGCGGGCGCGGTTGATCCATGCGCATCGTAGCGGGCAGTCTGAAGGGCCGCGCCATCGTCACGCCCGAAGGGCAGAACACGCGGCCGACCTCGGATCGGGCGCGTCAGGCGATCTTCAACGTGCTGGAGCACGCCCCCTGGGCTGATGGTCTGCATGAGGCGCGGGTGATCGACCTGTACGCCGGCTCTGGCGCGCTGGGGTTCGAAGCCCTGTCGCGCGGGGCGGCCTTCTGCCTGTTCGTGGACACGGACGACGGCGCGCGCGGCGCGATCCGCGAGAACATGGACGCCTATGGCCTGTTCGGCCGGTGCCGGGTGCATCGGCGCAGCGCGACCGATCTAGGGCCGCGTCCCGGCTCGGCGGGGGAAGCCTTCACACTGGCCTTTCTGGACCCGCCCTACGCCAAAGGTCTGGGCGAGCAGACGCTGGCGCGGTTGCTGGAGGGCGGCTGGCTGGCGCCGGGCGCTGTCGTGGTGTTCGAGCGCGGCTCGGACGAGCCCGAGATCGACACGCCCGGCTATGAGCGGTTGGACGCGCGCGACTATGGCGCCGCGCGCGTCCTGTTCCTCAGGGCGTCAGAAGCCTCGGCCTGAGGTCCGGTTGTCGGCCCGGCTGCGCAGGCGGCCGAGGCCCTCGCGGTTGACGACATAAGGGCCGCCGTTGCGGGACTTGATGACGCCCTTGCGCTTCAGGCTGCGCCATTGATCCAGATTGCAGCCGTCCAGCACCCAGCCTTCGCGAGTGAAGCAGCGGGCGGCCAGGATGCGGCCCTGTTCGTCGCGTTCCAGCAGGATGCGACCGCCCTGGGCGAGGGCGTGGAGCGTGCGTTGCTCTGCACGTGACAGGTTCATGGGATTGAGATTTCCAAGGCATGAGAAGACACGCGCCCGGCGCAAGGCGGCGCGGGGCGGGTTCAGAAGGCCTGGGACGATCAGCGTCCGGGCCTATGCCGTGGCTACAATCTCAAACATGGTTCGATCCCGTTGGGGGAAGAGGCGGGTTTCTAGCGCAGGACGAGGCGAACGGCTAGGTTTGTTGGCATGACCCTACACCGCCGCACCTTCCTCGCCGTCGGCGCCGCCGTCGCCGCAGCGCCCGTCGTATCCCGCGCCGAGACAGGCTGGACGCCCCGCGCCTCCATGCCCTGGCCGACGCAGGAGATCTATTGCGCCGCCCAGGACGGTTCGATCACGGTCGCGGGCGGCCTAGTGCGGTCGGCGGCGGGCGGGCTGCACATCAATGACCGGACGGCGATCTATGACGTGAAGGCGGATCGCTGGAGCGAAGGACCGCGACTGCCGCAACCGCGCCATCACCCGATGCTGGCGTCGGCGGCCGGGCGAATCTGGGCCTTCGGCGGCTACGACCGGCGCGACGGCGGCGAATGGACGGCTATGACGGACATCTGGGCCATCGACCGGGGGGGCTGGGCCCAGGTCGGCCAGATGCCGCAGCGTTTGTGCGAAACGGTTGGCCTGTCCGTGGGTGATCGGGTGCATTTGGTCACCGGCCGCTCGCCTAAGGGCGAGGCGAACGGTCAGTGGAACGATCAGGCCGATGTGGCGACCCATCTGGTCTTCGACCCCGCCGCCAATCGCTGGGAAACGGCGCGTCCGACGCCGATGGCTCGCAACAGTGCAGCCGGGGCGGTGCTCGACGGCAAGCTGTTCGTGGCGGGCGGCCGCACGGTGGACGGCGGCGGAACAGGGCGGCTGGACCGCTATGATCCCGCCCGCGACCGCTGGGACACGCTGGCGCCGATTCCGGCCTCGCCCGCCACGGGACGGCAGGTCGGCGGCGGCCTGGCCATGGCCGAGGCGGGCGGCAGGCTGATCGCTTTCGGCGGCGAATGGTTCGAGGGTCGCGGGGGCGGGGTCTTCGCCGAGACCTGGATCTATGACCCGGCGCGCGACGCCTGGACGGCCGGCCCGGCCATGCGAACGCCGCGCCATGGCCTGGCGGCGGCCAGCGTGGACGGCGTGATCTACGCCATCGGCGGCGGAGAGGCGGCGTCGGGCGGCAAGGCCAGCGGCCTGGTCGAGACGCTCAGCCTCTAAGACGCTGGAGCTCGGCGGCCAGGGCGCGGGCGCCGGCCGTGACGTCGGCCCAGGTGACGTCGAAGCCGTCGTCCTCGCCGAAATAGGGGTCGGCCACGGCCTGACCGGCGCGGCCCTCGACGTGGTCCAGCAGCAGGCTCAGTTCCGCCGTGGCGTCGGGCGGGGCGAGGCGGCGCAGGTTCGCCAGATTGTCGTGATCCATCGCCACCAGATGGGTGAAGCGACGGAAGTCGGCGGGCTTCACCTGGCGACCGCGCAGGGCCGAGATATCGACGCCGTTCTTCAGGGCGACCGCCTGGGCGCGCGGGTCGGGCGGAGCGCCGACGTGCCAGCCGCCGGTTCCTGCGGAATCCGCGATGGCGTCCAGTTTCAGGCGATGCGCCTCTTCGCGGAAGGCCGCCTCGGCTAGCGGCGAGCGACAGATGTTGCCGAGACAGACGAAGAGGACGGAAGGAGCCATGCCCTCAAGTAGCGAAGCGGTAGGGCGACGAAAAGATCAGCGCCGCCCGAACAGCTTCTCGAGGTCGTGCAGCTTTAGCTCCACATAGGTCGGTCGACCGTGGTTGCATTGACCGGAGTGGGGCGTGGCCTCCATCTGGCGCAGCAGGGCGTTCATCTCGGGCGCCGACAGGACTCGGCCCGAACGCACCGAGCCGTGGCAGGCCATGGTGCCGCAGACCTCGGCCATCCGTTCCTTGAGCGACAGGGCGGCGCCGTGTTCGGACAGGTCGTCGGCGATGTCGCGGATCAGGCCCTGAACGTCCGTGTCGCCCAGCAGGGCGGGCGTCTCGCGCACCAGCACGGCGCCCGCGCCGAACGCCTCGACGATCAGTCCCATTTCGGCCAATTCCTCGGCCTTGGCGGCGACGCGCTCGGCCTCGGCGGGGTCCAGTTCGACCACCTCGGGCGTCAGCAAGGCCTGACGGGTGACGGCGCCGTCGGCCATCTGGGCCTTCATCCGCTCATAGACCAGCCGTTCGTGGGCGGCGTGCTGATCGACGATGACGAGGCCGTCGCGGGTCTGGGCCACGATGTAGTTGGCGTGAAGCTGCGCCCGCGCGGCGCCCAGCGGATAGTCGATCAGGTCGACCGGGGTCGGGGCGCCCGGCGTGATCTGTCCGGCGTGGTCGGCCTGAATCTCGCCCAGCGTACGGAAGCTGGGAGCGCTGGCTTCACCACTCCATGTATGCTCGACGCGCCCGGAGCGTTCGTTCAGGCCCGGCAGGTTCTGGGCGGCGGCGGTCGGTTGCGACCAGCCCTGCCAGCCGCTCCAGCCCGGCGCGGCGTTGCTGAACGATTGCGGCGCAGCAGGGTTGTAGAGCGCGTCGCCGGTGTGGGGGCGGAACCCTGACAGGGCGTCAGCGGCGACTGTGGTCGAGGCGCGGTGTCCCGCTGCGTGCAGGGCGTGGCGCAGGGCGCCGACGATCAGGCCCCGCACCAGCGCCGGATCGCGAAAACGCACCTCCGCCTTGGCCGGGTGGACGTTCACGTCGACATACAGCGGGTCGATGTCGATGAAGAGAGCCGCCGCCGGATGCCGGTCGCGCGCCAGGAAGTCGGCGTAGGCGCCGCGCAGCGCGCCCTGCAGCAAGCGGTCGCGCACCGGGCGGCCGTTGACGAACAGGAACTGGTGCGCCGCATTGCCGCGCGAATAGGTCGGCAGGCCCGCATAGCCCGACAGGCGCACGCCGTCGCGCTCCTGATCGATCAGCAGTGCGTTGGCCTCGAAATCGCGGCCCAGCAGGGCGCCGAGGCGTTTCAGCCGCCCTTCGTCGCCGGGATGTTCGGCGGGCAGGCGCAGGGTCGTCTTGCCGTCCAGCGTCAGGGTGAAGGCGACGGCCTCGTGCGCCATGGCCTGGCGCTTGATCTCTTCGGAGATGGCCATGGCCTCGGCCCGCTCGGACTTCATGAACTTCAGCCGGGCAGGGGTGGCGTAGAACAGGTCGCGCACCTCGACCCGCGCCCCGTGCGGGCCGGGGAAGGCGGCGGGCGACAGGGGCCGCTGGGCGCCGCCCTCGACGGAAACGGCCCAGGCGTCGTTCTGCGACTCGCCCGCCTCCGCCCTGGCGCGGGTGGTGATGTTCAGCCGGGCGACCGAGCCGATGGAGGGCAGGGCCTCGCCCCGGAAGCCCAGGGTGAAGATGCGCAGCAGGTCCACGTCGCCTGCGTCGTCCGGCTCCAGCTTCGAGGTGGCGTGGCGTTCGATGGCGACGGGCAGTTCGTCGCGCGGGATGCCCTTGCCGTCGTCGGCGATCAGGATGCGGGTTAGGCCGCCGCCGTCCGCCTGAATCTCGATGCTGCGGGCGTCGGCGTCGATGGCGTTCTCGACCAGTTCCTTGATGGCGCTGGCCGGGCGTTCGACCACTTCGCCGGCGGCGATGCGGTTGACGGTTTCGGGGGGGAGGCGGCGGATGGTCATGTGAGTCGCGAGGATAGGCGCCGTCGCCGCCCGGCGCACCTCAATCCTTTTTTCGTGAGGCTCGAGGCGAAATTCGTGATCGAGGGCTTGAAGCGCGTGAATGGCAACATATACTGTTGCAGTCCGACGGCGAGGCCGGACGGACAATCGACCTGTTTCCGGACTGTCTGTCCAGTTTTCGTTTCACCCGTCTGACCGAGGTTTCCCTCCCATGAAGATCAAAGCCGCCCTGATCGCTGTTTCGGCCGCCGCCCTGCTGGCCGCCTGCAGCCAGCCCGCCGACACCGCCGGCGCCCCGACGACCGACGCCGCCTCGACCGCTCCGGTCGCGCTGAAGGCGACCTCGGGCGTCTATGTGATGGACCCGACCCACGCCTCGCTGCAGTGGTCGCTGCCGCACCTCGGCATCTCGAACTACACGGCGCGCTTCAACAAGTTCGACGCCAAGATCACGCTCGACACCGCCAACCTGGCCAACAGCACGGTTGAGGCGACCATCGACCCGGCCTCGGTCGACACCAACTATCCCGCCGATTATGTCGCAGCCTTCCCGACCAGCGGGTTCAAGAGCTTCAGCGAGGACATCGCCAAGAACAAGGCCTTCCTGAACGCCACGGCCTTCCCGCAGATCACCTTCAAGTCGACCAAGGTCGAGCTGACCGGCGCGCGCACCGCCAAGGTGACGGGCGACCTGACCTTCCTGGGCGTCACCAAGCCGGTGACTCTGGATGCGACCTTCAACGGCGATTTGGAACAACACCCCTTCGTGCCGGCGCCGGCCATCGGCTTCGCGGCTGAAGGCAAGATCAAGCGGACCGATTTCGGCATGCCGCTGGGCCCGGTCGGCGATGAGGTGACGATCCGCTTCGACGCCGAGTTCATCAAGGAAGTCGCCCCGGCCGCTCCGGCCGCCTGATCGGCGAACCACGACGAAGGGGCGGGGCCGTCGGTCCCGCCTTCTTCATGTTCAGACTGACGCGAGAGCTCTCATGACCCGCCGCCCCAGCCGCTACAGCGCCGTCGCCATCGCCCTGCACTGGCTGATTGCGGTCGCCATCCTGTCGATGATCCCGATGGGCTGGTGGATGAGCGACGCCATCGTCGAGCCGGACAGCCAGGCGCTGGCCTATCGCGTCTTCCAGATTCACAAGTCGATCGGCTTCCTGATCCTGGCGCTGACGGTGCTGCGGATCGTGTGGCGGCTGACGCACCCGGTTCCGGCCCTGCCGGGCGCCATGAAGGGGTGGGAGCAGTTCGCCGCGCGGGCGACGCACGCCGCCTTCTACGCCCTGATGCTAGCCCTGCCGCTGACGGGGTGGATCTATGTCTCGACCGGCTGGGCCGTGGTCACGGACACGCCGCTGGCCGTGGCGACCAGTTGGTTCGGCCTGTTCACCATTCCGCACCTGCCCTTCATCGAGCACGCCTCCGAAGCCGCCCGTCGCACGACGGCCTGGATGGCCATGGGCGCGCACAGCAAGCTGGCCTGGGGCGCGATCGTGCTGGTCGCCCTGCACGTCGGGGCGGCGTTGAAGCACCAGTTCTTTGACCGTGACGGCGTGCTGTCGCACATGATCCCCGTCCTGCCGCATGGCGATGACGCGCATGGCGTCGCGCCCGAGCCGACCCCGGCCCTGCGCTGGGCCGAGCGGCTGGCGGGGGTGGCCTTCGTGGTCGTGATCGGCGTCGCCTTCGGTCTGGCCGCCAAGCCTGCGCCCAAGACGGAAGGGCAGGCGGTCGCCTCGGCCCCTGCCGTCGCGCCTGCGGCTGACGCGACGGTGACGCCGGGCACGGCCGCCGCCTGGACCGTGGACAAGGCCGCCTCGACGATCCAGTTCACCGGAACCCACACCGGCAAGGCCTTCACCGGCCGGTTCGAGCAGTGGGACGCGCAAGTCTGGTTCGACCCGGCCGATCTGGCGGGCTCGAAAGCCGTGGTGACGGTTCAGACCGGCACGGCCAGGACCGGCGACGCCACGCAGGAAGGCAGCCTGCCGGGCGCCGAATGGTTCGACACGTCGACCTATCCGACCGCCCGCTTCGAGGCGACGGCGTTCAAGGCGCTGGGCGGCAACCGCTATGAGGCGACCGGAACCCTGCGCATCAAGACGACGACGGTCCCGGTCGTCCTGCCCTTCACCTTCGACGAGGCGAACGGGACGGCCACGGTCGCGGGCAAGCTGGAACTGGATCGCACGGCGCTGAACATGGGCATGGCGTCGGACGCGGGCGGCGACTGGGTGTCCAAGGCAATCGGCGTCGAGATCAAGGTCAAGGCGGCGCGTCAGGGTTAAGAAATCGGGCGCGGGGTTTGCCCGACTCCGCGCGGGGCGCTACAGCCTTCGGCTCTCCTTTCCTGAGCGCCGAAAGAGCGACGCCATGCACGATATCCGAGCCATTCGCGACAATCCCGAAGCCTTCGTTGCGGGCTGGTCGTCGCGCGGCGTGGATGACGCCGCCGATGTCGTCGCGCGCATTCTAGCGCTGGACGTGGACCTGCGCGCCGCCCAGACGCGCGGCCAGGACGCCCTGGCCAAGCGCAACGCCGCCTCCAAGGCCATCGGCGCCGCCATGGGCAAGAAGGACATGGCCGAGGCCGACCGCCTGAAGGCCGAGGTCGAGGCGTTGAAATCTGAGATCAACCAAGCTGGCCTTTCCGAGGCGGTTGCTAGCGACCAGTTGCGCGACCTGCTTGCAGGATTGAAGAATCTGGCCGCCGCCGACGTGCCGGACGGCGAGGACGAAAACGATAACGTCGAAGTTCTGAAGTGGGGCGAACCTCGCACCACGGGCCCGGCCAAGGATCACGCTGACCTCGGCGAGGCGCTGGGTCTTCTTGACTTTGAAGCCGCCACCAGGATGTCCGGCTCGCGCTTCGCCGTGTTGAAGGGCCAACTGGCGCGTCTGGAGCGCGCCATCGGTCAGTTCATGTTGGATCTGCAGACTGACAAGCACGGGTATCAGGAAGTGAATCCGCCGTTCCTCGTCAAGGATGAGGCGATGTTCGGCACCGGGCAGTTGCCGAAGTTTTCCGATGACCAGTTCCTGGCGCTTCCGGGAATCGGAGAACTCAACAGGTACGCGGTGGACTTCGCTCAGACAGTTGCAGACAGCTTGGCCAATATCGGCGATCCGAAGTTCCTGCACCCTGACACTCGCCAGGAAGCCATTGAACAATCGCTTACAGTTCATGATCCAGATCGAACAAACTTAGCCTTTGAGCAACGCCGTAGCGGACACTGGCTGATCCCTACCGCCGAAGTCTCCCTGACCAACCTCGTGCGCGAGCAGATCCTGTCTGAGGACGAGGTCGTCCAGCCCATGCGCTTGACCGCCCTGACGCCGTGCTTCCGGGCCGAAGCCGGGTCGGCTGGACGCGATACGCGCGGTCTGATCCGTCAGCACCAGTTCTCCAAGGTCGAGATGGTCTCCATCTGCCGCCCGGAGGATTCCGAAGCCGAGCACGAACGCATGACCGGCTGCGCCGAGGCTGTGCTGCAGGCGCTGGAGCTGCCCTATCGCAAGGTGCTGCTGTGCAAGGGCGACATGGGCTTCTCGGCGCAGAAGACCTATGATCTCGAGGTCTGGCTGCCTTCGCAGAACACCTATCGCGAGATCAGCTCGTGCTCGAACTGCGGCGACTTCCAGGCCCGGCGCATGGACGCCCGGTTCAAGCGCGCGGGCGAGAAGAAGACCGAGTTCCTGCACACCCTGAACGGCTCGGGTCTGGCGGTCGGCCGCACCCTGGTTGCAGTGATGGAAAACTATCAGCAGGAGGACGGGACCATCGCGGTTCCGGCCGCTCTGCAGCCCTATATGGGCGGGTTGAAACAGGTGGGCTGATCCTTCTCCCCTTGCGGGAGAAGGTGGGCCGCGCAGCGGCTCGGATGAGGGGTTGCTCAGGCAGAAGATGCGAGTGGCGAGTGCAGACGACATGATTACCGACCGGGGCGCGACCCCTCATCCGTCTGGCTTCGCCAGCCACCTTCTCCCACAAGGGGAGAAGGAAGCCTGATGCGTATCCTTCTGACCAACGACGACGGCATCGAGGCCGAGGGCCTGGCCTGCCTTGAGAAGATCGCCCGCGCCCTGTCGGACGACGTCTGGGTCGTGGCGCCTCAGACCGAGCAGTCGGCCAAGGGGCGGGGCATCACCCTGACCGAACCGCTGCGCGTCAATCAGCTGGGCGACAAGCGGTTCGCCGTGACCGGCACCCCGACCGACTGCGTCATCCTGGCCGTCAACGACATCATGCCCGAGAAGCCCGATCTGGTGCTGTCGGGCGTCAATCGCGGCCACAACGTGGGCGAGGACGTCAGCTATTCCGGCACGGTGGCGGGCGCCCTTCAGGGCATGGCCTTCGGCATCCGCTCCATCGCCTTGTCGCAGTCGCTGGAGCGTTTCCACGACGAAGCGGTCGCCCACTGGGAAACGGCCGAGGCCTTCGGTCCCGGCATCGTCGCCCGCCTTCTGGAGCAGAAATGGGGGGAGGGCGTGGTCATGAACGTCAACTTCCCGCGCCTGCCGCCCGAACTGGTCAAGACGGTTGAGGTGACGCGTCAGGGCTTCCGCGACATCGGCGAGATGCACGCCATCCGCCGCACCGACCTGCGCGGCCGCGACTACTACTGGATGGCCTTCCGCGGCGCGCCGCAGGAGCACGCCGACGGCACCGACCTGCGCGCCATGGACGAGGGCCGCATCTCGGTCACGCCGCTGCACATCGACCTGACGCACATGCAGTCGGTCAATGATCTGAAGAAGGTGCTGGGCGGGGCGCCGCCCAAGGGGCCGCAGGAAAAATGAGTCTCAAGGACGACCGCGCGGGCCGATTGATCCTGTCGCTGCGGCGTCAGGGGGTGACGGACGCGCGGGTTCTGAAGGCGATGGAGTCCATCGACCGCGCCGTCTTCGTCCATGAGAAATTCCTCGACCAGGCGTGGGAAGATCAGGCCCTGCCGATCGACTGCGCCCAGACGATCAGCCAGCCTTTCATCGTCGGCCTGATGACCCAGGCGCTGGACGTCCAGCCGCGCCACCGCGTGCTCGAGATCGGCACCGGCAGCGGCTATCAGTGCGCGGTGCTGAGCCGGATGGCGCGCTTCGTTTATTCGGTCGAGCGTTACAAGAGCCTCTTAACCGAGGCCGAGAACCGGTTGAAAATCCTGGGGATTGACAATGTCTTCACCCGCCACGGCGACGGCGGGCAGGGCTGGCCGGAGCAGGCGCCGTTCGACCGCATCATGGTCACGGCCGCTTCACCGCATGAGCCGACGGAGCTGCTGAAACAGCTCAAGCCAGGCGGCGTCCTGGTCGCGCCGGTCGGCCGCACCTCGGTGCAGATGTTGAACCGCTACACCGGCCAGCCTGACGGCAGCTTCCAGCGCGAAAGCCTGTGCGAGGTCCGCTTCGTTCCCCTGGTCGAAGGGACGGCTAAAGAGGGGTGAGGGGCGAAATCTCACCGCTCCATTAACCTTTCCGCCCCACTTTTGCGCGGGTTGCCGGGTTGGCTTCGGCGGCGGACCGGGGCAAACCGGCTTCGAGATGCTGAACAAGGTTAATACGGAGAGACGCATGAGCGGCTTCACAGGCTGGATCAGGGCGGCGGCGGTCGTCGGCGGGGCGCTGGCGGTCACGGCGTGTTCGACCTATCCGAGCGAGCCGCGCTATTCGACCCGGCCGATGGGGGCGGGCGGCTATCCGCAGCCGGGGCAGGGCCAACAGCAGGGGCAGCAGCCCGGCGCCTATCCGAACAATCCCTACTATCAGGGCCCGGCGACACAGCCGCAGCAGCCCGCCCAGCCGCCCGTGCAGGAAGGGCCTCGCGCTCCGGCCGGCGACATCCAGGGCGGCGGCCTGCCGCCGGCGGGCGGTCCGGCCTACCCCTCGACCGGCGCGCCGATCACGGTGACCCCGCCGCCTGCCGCCGGCAATCCGGCCATGCCTGGCGCGACCTATGTGATTCAGCCGGGCGACACCATTTCGGGCGTGGGACGACGGTTCCGCACCCCGGTCCAGATTCTGATCGACCTGAACGGACTGGGGCCGCGAGGCGCCATCAGCTCCGGTCAGCGGGTCATCCTGCCGGATAGCGCAGTGGACGGCGGCGCCGATCCCTACGCCACGGGGCCGTCGCCGGTGGGCGTGCGGACGCCGAACAACGGGGTGGCCCCGCCGCCTCCGCCGCCGCCCAGCGGCAACACGCCCTTGCCGCCGCCGACCCGTGCGCCGGCTGCGGATACGTCTGCCGCGCCGCTGGCCGAGATTGGGCGCCCGCTGGCTCTCCAATGGCCTGTGCGAGGCGACATCCTGCGTCGTTTCGGCCCCGTGGGCATGGGCGAGCGCAACAACGGCGTCAACATCGGCGCTTCGGCCGGAACCGAGGTCAAGGCTTCGGCCGACGGCACGGTGGCCTATGTCGGGGACGACATCGTGGGGCAGGGGCTGACGGTCCTGGTGGTTCACCGCGACGGATGGCGCACGGTCTACGGCCATCTGGGCTCGGCCACCGTGCGCGACGGAGCCCAGGTGCGCGCGGGTCAGGTTATCGGTACGGTGGGTCTGACCGCCGGAGACGGCCGCCCGTCGATCCATTATGAAGTGCGTCAGATGCGCGGCGACGATCCGGTCGCTCTGGATCCGCTGACGGTCCTGCCGCGCTGATCCGGTGAAGCGGCGTGTCCGGGCGGCGACGCCCGGATGCTCTTGTCCCGGACTTGTCATCGCGTCGCGTTGCAAATCGGCCCGGCGCGCCCTAGGTTCCGCGCCTTGTTTTTCGAAGGGCCCCCGATGAAGGCGCGGCCCGCCTCGGGGAGTTTTTCATGACTGCAACCCAAGACGGCGGCCTGATGGCCCTTGTCATTCAGATCGCGCCGATCGTCGCGATCTTCATCCTGTTCTACTTCCTGATGATCCGTCCGCAGCAGAAGCGGATGAAGGCGCACCAGGCCCTGATCGCCGGCGTCAAGCGCGGCGACGAAGTCGTCCTGTCGAACGGCATGGTCGGCAAGGTCACCCGCGTCGAGGACGCCGAGGCCATGGTCGAGATCTCGCAGGGCGTGAACGTCCGCGTGGTCAAGGCGATGATCGCCGAGGTGCGTAACCGCACCGCCATCGCCGCCAACGACAAGGGCTGATAGCCTCGCCTCGGCGCGGCGCGCGCCGGCCCTGAAGAGAACCGAGACATGATTCAGCTTTCACGCTGGAAAATCACCCTGGTCGCGCTGTCGCTCGTCCTCGGGTTGTTCCTGGCCTACCCGAGCGTGCTGTCGCCGGCGCAGCGCGAGGCTCTGCCGAGCTGGCTGCCGAGCAACGGCCTGAACCTGGGCCTGGACCTGCAGGGGGGCTCCTACCTCCTGCTTGAGGTCGACGTGCCGGAAATGCGTGAGAAGCGCATTTCGAACCTGATGGAAGACGTCCGGGTTTCCCTGCGGGAAGACCAGGTCAACATCACGGGCATGCAGCGCGAGGCAGGCGGCGTCGTCGTGACGGTCGCCGAAGGCGCGGCCTATGACACGGCCTTCAACACCCTGCGCACCATGGCCCAGCAGGGCGTCGGCCCGACCGGCCAGCCGGACCGGGTGGCGACCAAGCTGGGTGGCGGCCGTATCCGCTACGCCTTCACCGACGCGGCTCTGGCCAGCATGGGCGCAACCGCCGTCGATCAGTCGATCGAGGTGGTCCGCCGCCGTCTGGACAGCTCGGGCACCAAGGAAATCGCCATCACCCGTCAGGGCGCCGACCGGATCGTCATCCAGGCGCCGGGGCAGAGCGATCCGGCCGAACTGGAGCGTCTGGTGGGCCGTACGGCTCAGCTGACCTTCCAGATGGTCGACACCTCGCCGACCGGCCTGAACGACGCCCTGGCCGGCCGCGTGCCGCCGGACGCCGAACTGCTGGTCGATGATCTGGGCACGCCCTACCTGGTCAAGAAGCGTATCCTAGTCTCGGGCGAAAACCTGACCCGCGCCAGCGTCGGCGCCGATCAGAACAACCGCCCGGCCATCGACTTCCAGTTCGACGGCCAGGGCTCGCGTCGCTTCGGCGAGGCGACGGCCCAGAACATCGGCAAGCCATTCGCCATCATCCTGGACGGCAAGGTCATTTCGGCGCCGACCATTCAGTCGCCGATTACCGGCGGCCGTGGTCAGATCACCGGCAGCTTCACCATCGCTTCGGCGTCCGAACTGGTGAACCTGCTGAACGGCGGCGCCCTGCCGGCGCCGCTGAAGGTCGAGGAACGCCGCGTCGTCACCGCCGAGCTGGGCGCCGACGCCGTGGCCGCAGGCGCCCTGTCGACCGCCCTGGGTTTCGTGGTCATCGTGGTCTTCATGATCCTGGCCTATGGCTTCCTGTTCGGGGGCATTTCAGTGATCGGCCTGGTGCTGAACGGCATCCTGATCGTCGCGGCCATGTCGCTGACCCAGGCTACGCTGACCCTGCCGGGCATCGCCGGTCTGATCCTGACCTTCGCCGTGGCCGTCGACGCCAACGTGCTGATCTATGAGCGGATGCGCGACGAGGCGCGTCAGGGGCGTTCCGTGGTGGCGTCGATGGACGCGGGCTTCAACCGCGCCATGGGCACCATCATCGACGCCAACCTGACCACCCTGGTGGCGGCCATCATCATGTTCATGTTCGGCGCCGGCCCCGTGCGCGGCTTCGCCTGGACCCTGACCATCGGCGTCTTCACCTCCGTCTTCTCTTCGGTGCTGACGGCCCAAGTCCTGCTCGGCTACTGGCTCAAGATCGCCAAGCCGAAGAAACTGCCGATCGCGGAGTGATGTCGATGAACGGTTGGCCTATTATCAAACTGCTGCCGCACAAGACGAACTTCCACTTCGTCAAATACGCCAAGGGTTTCGCCGTTCTGTCGGCGATCCTGACGGTGGCGGCGATCATCGGCTGCTTCTATCCCGGCCTGAACCTGGGCATCGACTTCCGGGGTGGCGCCTCGATGGAAGTCGCCAAGCCCGCCGGTCAGGTGCTGGAGCTGGACAAGCTGCGCGGCGCGGTCAGCGGGCTGGATCTGGGCGACGTCCAGGTTCAGGGCATCGCCCGACGCGACACCAATCTGGATGACGGCTCGACCGCCATCGTGCGCTTCCAGGTGCCGGAGAATGAGGATCAGACCGCTGTCGTCCAGAAGGTCGAAGGCGCCATCAGCCAGGCTGTGGGCGAAGTCGGCTATTCCGGCGTCAGCGTCGTGGGCTCCAAGGTCTCGGGCGAACTGCTGACCAACGGCGTCCTGGCCCTGGTCGTGGCTGTGGTGCTGATGTTCCTCTACATCGCCTTCCGCTTCCCCTGGCAGTTCGGCATCGGCGCCGTGGCGGGCCTGCTGCATGACGTGGCGCTGACCTTCGGTCTCATCGTCGCCCTGCGCATGGAGTTCAGCCTCAATCTTGTCGCGGCCCTGCTGACGGTCATCGGCTATTCGATGAACGACACCGTCGTCGTGTTCGACCGCCTGCGTGAGAACCTTCGCAAGTACAAGGTCATGCCTCTGCGCGAGGTGATCGACCTGTCGATCAACGAGACCCTGTCGCGGACCATCATCACCGGCCTGACTACCGTGATCGTGCTGATCGTCCTGGCCGTCTTCGGCGGCGAGGCCCTGCGCGGTTTCTCGATCACCCTGGCCTTCGGCGTCGTGATCGGCACCTTCTCGTCCATCTATGTGGGCGCGCCGATCATTCTTCTGTGGGGCGTGGACCGTAGCGGCGGCGGCAAGGCCGACGCTACGCCGGTCAAGCTGGGCATGGCCAGCCGTCCGTAAGGACGACGTCCGTCTCCAAATCGCGGCCCGCCCTCCGAAAGGACGGCGGGCCGTTTGCTTTCCGGGCTTGATGCGATCGCCTCAATGGTCGAAGGGCCTGTCGCCATGACTGTTGATCTTGATGCTCAGGTTCGCGCCGCCGATCTAGACCGCTGGCTGGCCAGCCGTTTCGTGGCGGACGAAGCGGCGCGGGCGGATCTGATCGCCCTCTACGCCTTCGAGGCGGAGCTGGTGGCCATTCCCACGCGGGTCACGCAGCCCCTGCTGGCCGAGATGCGATACACTTGGTGGGCCGAACAGATGGATGGGGTGTTCAGCGACGCGCCGCGCGTCGGCCACCCGATTCTGGAGGCGCTGACCGCCGCCGTGACGCGGCATGGTCTGTCGCGCGAGCCTTTCGACGCCCTGATCCAGGCGCATATCGGCCGGGTGCATGGCGAGGCGCACGACCTGGACGCCTTCTATGTCGGGCCGATGCAGGTCGCGGCGCGCATCCTGGCGGGGGAAGGGCATGATGCGGCGGTCGCCGGGGCGGGCCGTGTGCGCGGCCTGGCTCAGACGGGGCGGACCGACGAAGCGACGGCGGTGCGTCGGACGGCGAACGCCGCCCTCAAGCGCTTGCCGACGGCCGCCTTTCCGGCCGTGGCGCCTGCGGCGCTGACCCGGGCTGACGAGGCGGAGCCGTTCAAACGGCTGCGGCTGTTCTGGTCCGTTCTGCGCGGGCGTCTTTAGAGCGCGTTCAACGGCAGCTTGATGAACCGCTTGCCCGAGGCCTCGGCTGGAGGCAGAGCGCCGGCGCGGATGTTCACCTGAAGCGCGGGAAGGATAAGCTGCGGCGCCTTCAGCGTGGCGTCGCGCGCCTCGCGCAGGGCCACGAAAGCGGCTTCGGAGCGGCCGCCGCCGATATGAATGTTGTCCGCCTTCTGGGCGGCGACAGTCGTTTCCCAGCGGAACTCCGTGCGGCCTTCGGGCAGATAGTCGTGTCCGACGAAGACGCGCGTGTCCTCCGGCAGCGCCAGGACCCGCTGAATCGAGCGGTAAAGGACGCCGGCGTCGCCGCCGGGGAAATCGCAGCGCGCCGTGCCGAAGTCAGGCATGAAGAGGGTGTCGCCGACGAAGACTGCATCGCCGATCCGATAGCTGACGCAGGCCGGGGTATGGCCGGGGGTGTGCAGCACCTCGACGGGGATAGCGCCCAGCATGAAGCGCGCGCCGTCGGCGTAGACTTCGTCGAACACCACGGCGTCGGGCGTCACGTCGGCGGCGTCGAACAGATCGCCAAACGTCTTCTGGACGCGTGTGATCTTCTCACCGATGCCGATGGGGACGCCGGTGCGGGTGCGGATTTCATCTGCGCCGGTCAAGTGGTCGGCATGGGCGTGCGTCTCGAGCACACGCTCAAGCTTCAGGTCATGCGCGGCCAGGGCCTCCAGCACTCGGTCGATGGAGCCGGTCGATGTCCGCGCGGCAGCCGGGTCATAGTCCAGCACCGGATCGATGATGGCCGCCGCCCCGGTCGCGGGGTCCGAGACCAGATAGGTCACGGTGTGGGTGACGGGATCGAAGAAGCCGAGGACATCAGGCTGGAGCGGATGATGGGTCATGATGGGTCTCCGTTTCGTCTCTAAATATTAGGTATTGCTAATTTAGCAAGATCGAATATATGGACTGCATGATCGATCTCGAAGCCATGGGACTGGAACGCTTTCAAGCCAGCGCGGGCGACGCCGCCCGGTTGCTGAAGGCGCTGTCCAATGAAAACCGTCTGATGATCCTGTGCCAGATCGGCGAGGGCGAGCGTCAGGTGTCCGACTTTAAGGTGGGCCTGTCGCAGTCGGCGCTGTCCCAGCATCTGGCGCGCCTGCGCGAGGACGGTCTGGTCAGCGCGCGCAGGAGCGGCACGGCCGTCTTCTATCGCATCGCCGATCCGGCCGCCCTGAAGGTGATCGGGATCCTGGCGGAGATCTTCTGTCCGCCTGAGGCGCTTTGAGCGCCGCTTCCCTGGAAGGAATTTTCAATGAACCCGCTGATCTCTCTTTCGCCCGCCGATGTCGCCGCCCGCCTCAAGGCGGGCCAGGCCGTGCTGATCGACGTGCGCGAGCCGGACGAGCATGCGCGCGAGCATATTGCGGGCGCCGTGACCGCGCCCCTGTCCGTGTTCGAAGGCGCCGAGCTGAGCCTCAAGCCCGGAAAGGATGCGATCTTCATGTGCCGGAGCGGCAATCGCACGGCCGGAAACTGCGACCGGTTGGCCGCGCGCATCGACGGTCCGGCGCACGTTCTCGAAGGCGGGCTGGACGCCTGGAAGAAGGCGGGGCTGCCTGTACGCGCCGACCGCAAGCAGCCGCTGGAGCTGATGCGTCAGGTGCAGATGGCGGCAGGGGGGCTGATCCTGCTCGGCGGGGCGCTGGGCGTCATGGTCCATCCTGGATTCTGGGGGATCAGCGCCTTTGTCGGCGCCGGTCTGTTCGTGGCGGGGGCGACCGGCTTCTGCGGCATGGCGCGGTTGCTGGCGGTCATGCCCTGGAACCGAAACATGAAGAGGGCCTGAGATCATGGGCCTGACTCCGTTGCTTCTGGCGGGAATGAGCGGGGGCGTGGTCGCCCTGCTGCTGACCGTGTTCGGCGGCGGCGGATCGGTTCTGGCCGTGCCGCTTCTGCTCTATGTCGTCGGGGTGCGTGATCCCCATGTGGCGATCGGGGTTTCGGCGGCGGGAGTGTCGCTGAACGCTCTGACGGCGTTGGCGGGCCGGGCGCGGGCCGGTCGGGTTCGCTGGCCCTGCGCGACGGTGTTCGCCGTCACGGGCGCGGCTGCGGCCTGGGTCGGCTCATCCGTGGCCAAGGCTATCGACGGCCGCCATCTGCTGCTGGCCTTCGCCGTGGCCATGGCGATGGTGGGCTTGGCGATGCTGTCCTCCAGGAAGGGCGACGGCGATCCCGGCGTGCGCCTGAATCGCGACATGGCGCCGCGTGTCGCGGCGTCGGGCGCGGGCGTCGGCGTGGCGGCTGGCTTCTTCGGGATCGGCGGCGGCTTTCTCATCGTGCCGGGGTTGATGTGGGCCACGGGGATGACCCTGGCGGCGGCGCAGGCGACCTCGTTGTTGAGCGTGGCGGCGTTCGGAGCCAGCACGGCCGTCAACTACAGCCTGTCGGGGCTGGTTGACTGGACCCTGGTCGGGGCCATGACGGTCGGCGGCGCGGCGGGCACAGTGGCGGGACTGCCGCTGGCGAGCCGATTGGGAGCCGACGCCGCCTTGGGCCGGCGCCTGTTCGCCGGGCTGATCCTGGTCGTTGCGGCCTATGTGGCTGTGAAGGCGATCATGGGGAGCTGACGCTCAACGCTCCAGCCCGGCGATCAGCCGGGCGAGCAGAGCCCCCAGCGCAGCCTGCTCCTCGCGCGACAGGTCGGCCAGCATGGCCTGGCTCTCAGCCATGTGCAGCGGCATCAGGCCGTCGATCAGGTCGAACCCCTTGGGCGTCAGCCTGACCAGTGAGGCGCGGCGGTCGCTGGGGTGGGGCGTGCGCTCGATCAGGCCGGATTTCTGCAGCCGATCCAGCCGGGCCGTCATGCCGCCGGACGACATCATCGTCGCCTCATAGAGGGCCGTGGGCGTCAGGCCGTCGGGCGAGGGCGCGCGGCGCAGGGTGGCCAGAACGTCGAACTCGCCATGTTGCAGGCCGTAGCGGGCGTAAAGCGGCGCCTGCCGCTCGCGCGTCACCAGGATGGAGGCTTCATGCAGACGGCCCAGCGTCTCCATGGCCAGCAGGTCGAGGTCGGGACGCGCGACAGCCCACTGGGCGGCGGCGCGGGAAGCGCGATCGGTCATTGTCTTGACATCAAGATACTTGATAGCGAGACATTATCGCCTTTCGTCGTCGGAGTCACCTCGAATGGATCAGTCGAACGCCTCGCAACCGTCGCGCGGCGCGGGCCTGTTGTTAGTCGCCGCCATCTTCGCCCTGGCGCTGAACCTGCGCCCGGCGATGGCGGCGGTCGGGCCGCTGCTGGATCTGATCGAATCGGCGACCGGCATGGATTCGACCACGGCCAGCCTGCTGACCACCTTGCCGGTGGCGATGATCGGCGTCGGCGCCCTGTCGATCCGGCCGCTGCGGCGACGGCTGGGCGAGCGCAAGGGCATCCTGCTGGGCGCGGTTCTGATCGGCCTGTCCTGTCTGGCGCGAGCGATCTTCGACGGGACGGCCGGTCTGATCGCCAGCGCCGTGGTGGTGGGTATCGGCGTCGCCCTGATTCAGGCCCTGGCGCCGGTCGTGATCAAGCGGGCCTTCCCCACACGCTTCGGCACGGTGATGGGCGTCTATACGACCGGAATCATGGGCGGGGCGGCCGTGGCGGCGGCGACGGCCGCCGGGTGGGCCGAGGCGGTCGGCTGGGCCGGAGCGCTGGCCCTATGGACGGTTCCCGCCTTCCTGGCGGCTGTCGTCTGGATGATCGCCGCACGTGATCCTGCGGCCGAGGAGCCGAACCGCGCCGCCGTCGCCGAAGGAACCCACCCCGAGCTTCCGTTCTGGAGGCAGCCCAGAGCCTGGGCGCTGGTCCCGATTCTGGGGTTGGGCACCTCGGCCTATACGCTCGTGCTGGCCTGGCTGCCGCCTTACTACGTCGACATGGGGCAGGCGCGGACGACGGCGGGCTTCCTGCTCAGCGGCATGACGGGCGCCGAGGTGTTGGCGGGCGTGCTGGTGTCCCTGTTCATCGCCCGGTTTCCCGACCGGCGCGGGCCGATGCTGGCGGCCGTGGCCCTGGCGCTGATCGGTCTGGCGGGACTGGTGCTGGCGCCGGTCAGTCTGGCGATTCCGGTCATGCTGTTGCTGGGTCTGGGGATCGGCGCGGTGTTTCCGCTGACCCTGATCCTGGCCATGGACCAGATCGACGATCCGGTGCGCTCAGGCGACCTGCTCGCCTTCGTTCAGGGCGGCGGCTACATCATCGCCAGCCTGTCGCCGCTGGCGGCCGGGCTGCTGCGCGACCGCCTGTCGGACCTGAGTCAGGCCTGGACGCTGATGGGGCTGGGCCTCGTCGCCATGGCGGCGATGACCCTGGCCTTCAAACCCGGCGGCGCGAAGCTTCAATAATCCGCCCCTCACCGTCACCCTCGGGCTTGTCCCGAGGGCCTATGGTGGATTTCAGTCGCGGTAGGAGCCGCTTTGAGGCTGCGGCTATCATTCCACTCCATTGGGACAGGCTCGACGATGGGCCCTCGGGACAAGCCCGAGGGTGACGATATTACTGCGCCGCGTCGCGCCAGGCCTTGAGCGCATCCATGGCGCGGATGCTCTGCAGACGCTTCTTGGCGCGGCCGCGCTCCTTGGGATGGATGCGCTTGCCGTCTTCATCGACCTTGGGCGCCTCCAGCGGCGGCAGCAGGCCGTAGTTGATGTTCATCGGCTGGAACTTGGAGCCTTCCAGGTGGCCGCCGGTGATGTGCTCGACCAGGGCGCCCATGGCGGTTTCCGGCGGGGGCGGAGACAGGTCGCGTCCCAATGCCTGCGCCGCAGCCAGACGGCCGGTCAGCAGGCCCATGGCCGCGCTCTCGACATAGCCCTCGACCCCGGTCACCTGACCGGCGAAGCGCAGGCGCGGAATGGCCTTCAGCCGCATCTGCTTGTCCAGCAGCCTGGGGCTGTTCAGGAAGGTGTTGCGGTGCAGGCCGCCCAGACGGGCGAACTGGGCGTTCTCCAGACCGGGGATCATGCGGAAGACGTCGGTCTGGGCTCCGTATTTCAGCTTGGTCTGGAAGCCGACCATGTTGAACAGGGTGCCCAGCGCATTGTCCTGACGCAGTTGGACGATGGCGTAGGGCTTGACCGTCGGGTTGTGCTGATTGGTCAGGCCGACCGGCTTCATCGGGCCGTGGCGCAGGGTCTCGCGGCCGCGCTCGGCCATGACCTCGATCGGCAGGCAGCCGTCGAAATAGGGGACGTTCTCCCACTCCTTGAAGTCGGCCTTGGGGCCGTCCAGCAGAGCGTCGATGAAGGCCTCGTACTGGGCCTTGTCCATCGGACAGTTGACGTAGGCCGCCTTGTCGCCGCCGGGGCCTTCCTTGTCATAGCGCGACTGGCGCCATGCCACGTCGAAGTCGATGCTGTCGGCGTGAAGGATCGGCGCGATGGCGTCGAAGAAGCTGAGGCTTTCTTCGCCGGTCGCCTTCAGGATGGCGTCGGCCAGGGCGGGTGAGGTCAATGGGCCGGTGGCGACGATGACGTTGTCCCAGTCTTCCGGCGGGATGCCCGCGATCTCTTCGCGCACGATGGTCACCAGGGGGTGAGCTTCCAGTTTGGCCGTCACGGCGTCCGAGAAGCCGACGCGATCGACCGCTAGAGCGCCGCCCGCCGGCACCTGATTGGCGTCGCCCGAGGCCATGATCAGGCTGTCCAGCGCGCGCATCTCGGCGTGCAGCAGGCCGACGGCGTTGAACTCCCAGTCGTCCGAGCGGAAGGAGTTGGAGCAGACCAGCTCGGCCAGGCCCGTTGTATGGTGGGCGTCGGTGCGGACCTGTTCCGGCTCGTCCCGGCGCATTTCGTGCAGGATGACGGGCACGCCCGCTTGGGCGATCTGCCAAGTCGCTTCGGATCCGGCGAGGCCGCCGCCGATGACGTGGACGGGGCGGGGAGTGGGGGACGCATTCGACATGGCGGCCTAATAGCCGCGTGGCGCGCGCCTGTCATGCGGGGCGTGCGGTCAAGGCTGTCGGAGGACGACGTTCGTCCTTATAAGCGACGGCGGAGGCTGTTCATGACCCATGGATTCCAGATCGATGAAGCGCTGGCGGATGGTTTTCGTCTGATCCGGCGTCGGCCCGGCAGCGTCTTCGCCTGGGGCGTCGTTCTGGCCCTGCCTGTATTGCTGTCCGCCATCGTCATGATCGATCTCTTGATGACGATCGGTCTTGAGGCCATGGCCGAGAATGCAGACGCCAGCCCGCAGGCGCTCGCCGCCATGATGCGGATGCAGGCCTGGTCCATGCTGATCAATGTGGTGCAGTTGATCGGCTACGTCCTGATCATCGCCGCCATCTGCCGCGCGGTGCTGTGGCCCGAGCGCGCGCCGGGTCGCTTTTTCGATCTTCGAGTCGGCATGGATGAGGCGAGGGTGGCCGTGGCCGGCCTGGCCGTCATGGCGGGCTGCTATGGCGTGATGCTGGTCGTCCTTCTACTGGCCTTCGCCTTTGGGGCGGCCTTCTGGATGGTGTCCGAAACAGCGGCTGTGGTGCTGGGCGTGGCGGTGGGGCTGGCGGGAATCGTCGGCATCGTCTGGGCGGGGTTGCGGACCTCCATGATCATGCCGCTCAGCATCGCGTCTCAGGATTTCGCCTTCGTGGCGGGGTGGAAGATGACGAAGGGCCGCGTCGGGATGCTGTTGGGCCTTTTCGCCGCGACGCTTGCCGTCACGTTTTTGGTCCATGTGCTGTTTCTGATCGTGGCGGGACTGATCGCCCTGGGCGTCAGCATTCCCTTCTGGCCTCAACTGGCGGCCTGGGCCCAGAGCGCGTCGAGCGAGCTTCCGGCCTTCAACCCGCTCGTTGTCGCAGTGGCGGGCGTTGCGGCCTTTATCGCCATTGCGGCTTATTACGGCGTCATCGTCGCCATCTGGATCGCGCCCGGCGTTTCGGCCTGTCGCCAGATGCTGGCGATGCAGAAACAGGACGAAACCGGCGCGGCTGCGTTAAGCTGAGCGAGAATCGAGGAGCCAGCATGAGTTTCAACGCCACCGAATCCGCCTTTGAAGGCTTCCGCCTGGCCCGTCGGGCGCCGATGGCCATTCTGGCCTGGGCCGCCGCCTATATCGTGTTCTTCGCTGTCTTCTTCGCCGTGGCCGGCGGCAGTCTGATCAACATCATCAACCTGGCCGAGCAGATCGAACAGAGCGCCGAGCCGTCGATGGAAGAGTTGATGCTTGTGTTCCGGGCCTATGGCTCGATGATGATGCTGGCTTTGCCGTTGTCGCTGCTGTTCAGCGCCGTGCTGACGGCGGCGGTGGCGCGCTCCGTCATTCGTCCGGAGGAGAAGCGGTTCGGCTATCTGCGCCTGGGGCGCGATGAACTGCGTATCCTGGGGGCCACGCTGGTTGTGGCGCTGCTGATGTTCGGCGTGATCATGGGCGGCACGGTGCTGGTCAGCGTCTTTGTGGGCCTGGCGGCGAGCATGGCCGCGCCCTTCCTGATCCTGCCGGCGGTTCTTGTGGGACTTGGGGTTGCTGCGGCCGCCGCCTGGCTAGCCGTGCGCCTCTGCCTGGTCGCGCCGACGACCTTCGCGGAGCAGAAGATCGCCATCAAGGAAAGCTGGGCCATGACCAGGGGCCGTTTCTGGCCGCTGCTGGGCCTGGCGGTTCTGGCGGGCGTCATGTCCATGCTGGTGGGGCTGTTGGGCTCCATCGTCATCGCGCCGCTGAACCTGATCTTCGGCGGCCTGGAGAGCCTGGCGGGAGCAGAGACGACCAATGTCGCCACGCTTCTCGTGAAGTTCTGGCCGGCCCTGCTGGTGTGGGGCGTGGTCAACGCCCTGCTGTCGGCGGCGCAGGCGGCCGTCATCTATGCGCCGTTCTCGGCGGCCTATCTGGGCATCAAGGGTGTGCCGCGCGTCTGATCCGACGACCTCGCTGGAAATGAAACGCCGCGCTCCGACAGGGGCGCGGCGTTCTTTTCAGGTCAGGCGCTCTTGCGGGCCTTGGCGCGTTTGGCGGGCGCAGGTTCGGCGGTCAGGGCGGCGACGCGGCCCTTGCGGCGTTCCTCGTGCCGGTCCAGCACCTCCTTGAGGTAGCGGCCGGTCCAGCTGGCGGGGTTCTCGGCGACCTGTTCCGGCGTGCCGACGGCGACGATCTCGCCTCCGCCGTCGCCGCCCTCGGGACCGAAGTCCAGCAGATGGTCGGCCACCTTGATGACGTCGAGGTTGTGCTCGATCACCACGATGGTGTTGCCGTTCTCGACCAGCTCCTGCAGCACCTCCAGCAGCTTGCGCGTGTCCTCGAAGTGCAGGCCGGTCGTCGGCTCGTCCAGGATGTAGAGCGTCTTGCCGGTCGCCCGCTTGGACAGTTCCTTCGACAGCTTGACCCGCTGGGCTTCGCCGCCGGACAGGGTGGTGGCGGGCTGGCCGACCTTGACGTAGCCCAGACCCACGCGCTCCAGCGTCAGCATCTTGTCGCGGATCGACGGCACGGCGGTGAAGAAGCGCGCCGCCTCTTCAACCGTCATGTCCAGAACGTCCGATATGCTCTTGCCCTTGAAGACGATTTCAAGCGTCTCGCGGTTGTAGCGCTTGCCCTTGCAGACGTCGCAGGTGACATAGACGTCGGGCAGGAAGTGCATCTCGATCTTGATGACGCCATCGCCCTGACAGGCCTCGCAGCGGCCGCCCTTGACGTTGAAGCTGAAGCGGCCGGGGCCGTAGCCGCGCGCCTTGGCCTCGGGCAGGCCCGCATACCAGTCGCGGATGGGTCCAAAGGCGCCGGTATAGGTGGCGGGGTTCGAGCGCGGGGTGCGGCCGATCGGCGACTGGTCGATGTCGATGACCTTGTCGAAATGCTCCAGCCCCTCGATGCGGTCGAAGGGGGCGGGGGCGTCGGACGCATTGTTCAGGCGCCGCGCGGCGGCCTTGTACAGGGTCTCGATGGTGAAGGTCGACTTGCCGCCGCCCGACACCCCGGTGACGCAGGTGAAGACGCCGACCGGGATCTCGCCCGTGACGTTCTTCAGGTTGTTGCCCGTGGCGCCTGAGACCTTCAGCATCCGCTTGCGGTTGATGGGGCGGCGGCCTTCGGGCGGCAGTTCGATCTCGCGCGCGCCGGTCAGATACTGGCCGGTCAGGGAGTTGGGGTTGGCCATGACCTCGGCGGGCGTGCCCTCGGCGCAGACCGTGCCGCCATGGACCCCAGCGGCCGGGCCCATGTCGATGACGTAATCGGCCGTCAGGATGGCTTCTTCATCGTGCTCGACCACCAGCACGGAGTTCCCCAGGTCGCGCAAGCCCTTCAGGCTGTCCAGCAGACGGGTGTTGTCGCGCTGGTGCAGGCCGATGGACGGTTCGTCCAGCACATACAGCACCCCGGTCAGGCCCGAGCCGATCTGCGACGCCAGACGAATGCGCTGGCTCTCGCCGCCCGACAGGGTGCCGGAACTGCGAGACAGGTTCAGATAATCCAGGCCGACGTTGTTGAGGAAGCGTAAGCGGTCGGTGATCTCCTTCAGGATGCGCCGGGCGATCTCGACCTGCTTTTCGGTCAGGGCGTCTTCCAGGGTCGAGAACCACAGGAAGGCCTTGGAGATCGACAGGTTGGAGATGTCGGCGATGTCCTCGCCGCCGACCTTGACCGCCAGGGCCTCGGGCTTCAGGCGCTTGCCGCCGCACACCTCGCACGGAGTTTCGGACTGATAGCGGCCCAGTTCCTCGCGCACCCATGCGCTGTCGGTCTCGCGCCAGCGGCGCTCCAGGTTCGGCAGCACGCCCTCGAACGGCTTGGAGACCTCGTATTTGCGGGCGTTGTCGTCATAGACGAACTTGATCTTCTCGCCGCCCGAGCCGCGCAGGATGACGGTCTGCGCCTTCTCCGGCAGGTCGCGCCACGCCTTGTCCATCGAGAAGCCGTAGTGCAGGGCCAGCGATTGCAGCGTCTGCGTATAGAGGGGCGAGGGGCCGCGCGCCCACGGCGCCACGGCGCCCTTGTGCAGGGTCTTGTCGCGGTCCGGGATCACCAGATCGGCGTCGAAGGCCAACTTGACCCCCAGGCCGTCACAGGTCGGACAGGCGCCGAAGGGGTTGTTGAACGAGAACAGCCTGGGCTCGATCTCGCTGATGGTGAAGCCTGAGACAGGACAGGCGAACTTCTCGGAAAAGACGATGCGGCGCGGCTCTTCGCCTTCGGGCGCATTCGCCCATTCCGCCGTGGCGATGCCGTCGGCCAGGCCCAGCGCGGTCTGAATGCTGTCGGCGTAACGGCCTTCAAGACCCTCTTTGGTGACAATGCGATCGACGACGATATCGATGTCGTGCTTGAACTTCTTGTCGAGCGCGGGGGCGTCTTCGATGGCGTAGAACTCGCCGTCGATCTTCAACCGCTGGAAGCCCTGCCGCTGCCACTCGGCCATTTCCTTCTTGTACTCGCCCTTGCGGCCGCGAACGACCGGCGCCAGCAGCAGGATGCGTTCGCCGTCGGGCAGGGCGGTCAGCTTGTCGACCATCTGGCTGACGGTCTGGCTTTCGATCGGCAGGCCGGTGGCGGACGAATAGGGAATGCCCACGCGCGCCCACAGCAGGCGCATGTAGTCGTGGATTTCGGTGACGGTGCCGACGGTCGACCGCGGGTTCTTCGACGTTGTCTTCTGTTCGATGGAGATCGCCGGGGACAGGCCCTCGATCAGATCCACGTCCGGCTTGCCCATCAGCTCCAGAAACTGGCGCGCATAGGCCGACAGGCTTTCGACATAGCGGCGCTGACCCTCGGCGTAGATGGTGTCGAACGCCAACGAGGATTTGCCCGACCCCGACAGGCCGGTCATGACCACCAGCTGCTCACGCGGAATGTCGAGATCGACGCCCTTGAGGTTGTGCTCGCGGGCGCCGCGAACGCGAATGAAGTTGTGCTTTTCGGTCATGGAATCCGGGAACGCGGAAGACCCCGGAACGGTCCGGGGCGACGACGCTATATGGGCATCAATTCGCCTGAAACAGCAAGAACAATATGAGAACTTCTAGCCTGCTTCGGGCGCCCATGGCGTTTCAGGTCGGCGATAGCGTTCGCCGGGGCCGACCAGGACGCCGTTGGCGTTGGCGACGCCCAGTTCGAGGCTTTCGGCGATGCGGCGGGCGCGAACGATGAAGTGTTCGGCGGCCACGGGCGGACACAGATCGCGGGCGGTCGCCTCGAACAGGCTCAGCCAATGGTCAAAGTGGCGGGCGTCGATGGGCAGGGGCAGGTGTTTGGGCATGGGCCGCCCTTGATACACGCCGGTGGACAGGGCGACGGACGACCAGAACAGCTTCATCTGCTCCAGATGCGGACCCCAGTCGTCGATGCGGGCGTCGAAGATCGGGCCGATGAAATCGTCTTCGCGCACCTTGGCGTAGAAGCCCTCGACCAGGGCGTCGATCATGTCTTCGTCGATGCCGGTTTCGGCGCGGATGCGGGCCACGGCGGCTTCCCTACGTGCGGCCGCTTCGGCTCGATCCGGCGCAGGACGGTCGATACGGAAGGCGACAGGACGATCGGGCGTGCTCATGACGCTCAAGATAGGAGCCGGGAGGCCGAAAGACCATGACGCCGATTGTCCAAGGGGGGGGCGGCCGCATTGCGAAAGCTGAGCCGCAGTTTTGGGGTTGCGTTACGAAACTTCCGTCCCCATCCTTCCATCAGCCAACGCATCAGTGAGGAGGCAAGACGATCATGATCAGCACCCTGGAAATCGGTTTCGCCCTTTCCATGCCGCTGCTCGTGTTCGCCTATGTCCTTACTCAACCCAAGCCCAAGCCGGTCCGCATCCGCGCTCGTGACGCTCAACGGCGTCGCGGTCCGCACGCCTGACGGCCGAAGCCTCTTCGACAATCTGACGCTCGCCTTCGGGCGCGAACGCACGGCCGTCGTGGGGCGCAACGGCGTGGGCAAGACCACGTTGCTGCGCCTTGTCGCTGGTCTGGCCGAACCGGCCGAGGGCGCGATCGCGCGCGCCGGAACGGTCGGCTGGCTGGCGCAGGCCCAGACGCCGGGCGATGATGAGACGGTCGCCGAGACGCTGGATGTCGCTGCGCCTCTGGCTGTCCTGCATCGCGTGTTGGCGGGTGAAGGTTCGCTGGACGACATGGCCGAGGCGGACTGGACGCTGGAGGAGCGGATGCAGGCGGCTCTGGTCGAGGTCGGTCTGGCCGATCTGGCGTTGGATCGCCGTACGGCGGAGTTGAGCGGCGGCGAACAGACGCGCCTGCGGCTGGCGGGGCTGAAGCTGGCGGCGCCGGACCTGCTGGTGCTGGACGAGCCGACCAATCATCTGGACGCCGAGGCCCGCGCCATGATCGCCGATGTCGTGTCCGACTGGCCGGGCGGGGTGGTGCTGGTCAGCCACGATCGCGCCCTGCTGCGTCGCGTGGACCGCATCGTCGAGCTTTCCAGTCTGGGCGCGCGGGTTCATGGCGGCGGCTGGGATCTGTATGTCGAGCGCCGCGACGCCGAGCGGGCCTCCGCCGAACGCGATCTGGAACAGGCGGAACGCGCTATCGGTCGGGTCCAGCGTGAGACGCAGATGGCGCAGGAGCGTCAGGCGCGCCGTGACCGCACGGCCAAGGCGGCGCGCGCCAACAGCTCCGATCCGAAGATCCTGCTCGACGCCCAGGCCCAGCGGGCCGAGGAAACAGGGGCGCGTGGTCAGCGGTTGGCGGAACGCAAACGCCAGGCGGCCGAGAGCGATCTGGTCGAGGCGCGCGAGCGCGTCGAACGCGTTCGCCAGATGGCGCTGGCCATGCCGCCGACCGGGCTGCCTACGGGACGTATGGTGTTGAACCTGAACGAGGCGGTCGTGAGGGCCGATGACGGCCGCGTTCTGCTGGGGCCGATCTCCCTGCGTCTGACCGGGCCGGAGCGCGTCGCCATCGTCGGTCCCAACGGGGCGGGTAAGACGACCCTGTTAAAGCTGATCGCGGGCCTGACCGAACCATCGGCGGGCTCGGTTGAGCGGCCGGTTCGCGCGGCCTTGCTGGATCAGCAGGCGGCCATGCTGAAGCCGGACGAAACGCTCGTCGATGCCTGGCTGAGGCTGAACCCGCAGGGCACGCCCAATGCGGCGCGGGCGGCTCTGGCCCGCTTTCTGTTCCGCAATGTGCAGGCCGACCGCAAGAGTGGAGACCTGTCTGGCGGCGAGCGGCTGCGCGCGGCCCTGGCCTGCGTCATGACCGGGACGCAGCCGCCGCAACTGCTGGTGCTGGACGAGCCGACCAACCATCTGGACATCGATTCCGTCGAGGCGGTGGAGGCGGCGCTGTCAGGCTATGACGGCGCGCTGATGGTGGTCAGCCATGACGCTGATTTCCTGGCGAATCTGCGCGTCGAACGAACGATCATGCTGAAGGACGGTCAGCTCCAGCCTTCGACCACGCCCTGACGGCGTCCTCGGATCGCGGGGGAGGTCAGAATGGTGCGCGGCTCAGGCTCTGCCCGGCCGAACAACCAGCCCTGACCGTGGGTGACGCCCAGGTCGCGCAGGGCGTCGGCGATCTGATCCGTCTCGATCATCTCGGCGATGGTTTCCAGGTTCAACGAGCCGCACAACTCGACCAGATGGGCGACCAGGGTGCGGGTTCGGGCGTCGATATCGATATCGCGCACCAGGGCGCCGTCGATCTTCACCGCATCGACCGACAGGCCGCGCAGATAATCGAAGGAGGCCGAACCGGCCCCGAAGTCGTCGATGCAGATCTTGATCCCGGCGTTGCGCAGGGCGCCCAGACGACGATCGGCGGCGGCCAGATCGGCCAGGGCGGCGGTCTCCGTCACCTCGACCATCAGGCGCCGACGATCATCGAGCGCCGCAGCGGTCATCTTCAGCAGGGCCGCGACATAGGCGTCGTTGGCCAGAGAGGCGCCCGAGACGTTGACGGCGATCTTGAGCAGGCCGCCGCCCGGCTCGCGCAGGCGCCGCACCGCCTTTTCCGCTACGGCCAGGTCGAAGCCGTCGATCAGAGCCAGTTCCTCGGCCATGCGGATGGCGGCGGCGGGGCCTGATCCCTGGCCAAAGCGGGCCAGGGCCTCGAAATGGTGGACGGCCCGGGTCTTCAGATCGACGATGGGCTGGTAGTAGAGGGCGAAATCCCGGTCACGCACGATGCTGCGGAAACGGTCGGCGTCCTTCAGCGTGCGTTGCAGGGAATCAGCGAAGGACAGCTCCGGCTGATCCAGCCCGCCGTCCTTCAGGCAGCCCTCGATGGCGAAGCGCATGGCGCGCAGGGCCGAGGCGGCGTCGCCGCCCAGGGCGCTCTGCGTCGCGACGGCCGACAGAACGACACCCTCGGCCTGACCGGCTTTCCGCATTTCCGCCGCCAGATCTCTCGTATCGTCCAGCTTGCGGATCAGGGCGTAGCGGTCGGACGTCAGCCGACCCGCGCTGGCGCCGTCGTGAGAGGCGGCGTTGAGCGCGCCGCCGATGCGATGGTGAACCCGCTCCAGCGTGGCGGGATCGACGTCATGCAGGCCGTTCACGTCGATGAAGGCCAGGGCCAGGCGTTGCAGAGCGCCGGTCTCGCCGCTCGAAAGGCTGGCGTGCACATGAGTCAGAAAACCCTCGGCGTTTCTCGGCGGAGCGCCTGTGGCCAGAGGCTCGTGGTCGACCTCGAAGGGTTCTCCTGCATAGGACAGGGCGCAGGACCGGGCCGGGGCGATGTCGGGCAGGGCGAAGGCGCGTAAGGTTGCGGAGCGCATCCGGCCGTCGCCACAATCGACCAGAACCTCAGCGGCGGGACTTCTCTGTCCCGGCAGCAGCGCGTCCAGCAGGTTCCGCAGCGTCGCGGCGCTCTGGAGCGACAGGCGCTCGCCGAGAGGGTGGCCGACCCAGGCTGAGGTTTGCTGACCTGCGACGGGGCCGGAACCCAGGGCGAAGCGCACCACGCCATGCTGATTGACTTCGATCAGCGCGTCGGCGGCGGCGAACGCCAGGCCCAGGAGACGGGGGGTCAGTGTCATGCCGAAGCCGTAGGCCGCACGCTGTTAAAGAATGGCGATAAGGGGCCTCAGGCGGTGCGGTTCAGCGCCACGGCCCGTCCGTCGCCCTGCATCGCCTGACCCGCCGCGCCATAGCCCACGCCCTGAGCTCGGGCGCCCGCCACCTCGGCGGCGATGGTGCGGACCAAGCCTTCGGACACCTGGCGGGCCGCTTCGACGGTCACGGCGTGTTCCGCCAGGACGGCCTCGAAGGTTTCGGTGGCTTCGATCAAGGCCTCCCGGTCGGTTTCGGGCGCAGCGGCGATGGCGGCGGGGTTGGCCTTCACGTGGGCGGATTCGCGGCGATAGAGGTTGGCCATCTCCTGCGTCTCGGCCACGCCCTGGGCCAGATCCTGAGCGCGGTGGGCGCGCATGGCGTCCATTTCCAGCGATAGGCGATCGGTCAGGTCTCGGGTCAGGCGGGTCAGGTGCTGCACCCGCAGGGCGGCGGTCTCGGTATCGGCGGTCATGCGCCTTGCTCCTGCATCTTGATCATCTGGGCCAGGACGCTGTCGGCCAGGCCGACGCCGCCCGCCTTCACCGTCTGCTGAGCCATGGCGTCGACCAGGAAGCCGCGCCAGGCGGCCTCGCCTGCGCCGCCGCCGAAGGGAGCCTCGGTGCTGAGGCCCTCGAACATGAGTTTCATCATCTGCGACAGGAAGCTGGCCTCGAAGGCTTCGGCCGTGCGGCGCATGGCTTCAAGATTCTGCGGCGGGCCGGGGCGGGCCGGGGTGTCGGCGCGCAACAGGTCCGGAGAGACGGCGAGGGGGGTCATCAGATCACCTCGATCTCGGCCTGCAGGGCGCCGGCGGCCTTGATGGCCTGCAGGATGCTGATCATGTCGCGCGGGCTGACGCCCAGCGCATTCAGGCCGTTGACCAGGGTGGACAGGGAGGTCGAGCCGCCGACGATCCGCATCTGGCGGCCGGTCTCCTCGGAGATGCTGATGTCCGACTGGGGCACGACCACGGTCTGGCCGCCGCGGCTGAACGGCTCGGGCTGGCTGACCAGAGGCGTTTCTTGGACCGAGACGGTCAGATTGCCCTGGGCCACGGCGACGGTGGAGATGCGCACGGCCTCGCCCATGACGATGACGCCGTTGACCTCGTCGATGATGACCTTGGCCGGGGAATCGATCTGGACCGGCAGGTTCTCGACCCGGCTCAGGAAGCCCGCCATGCCGAAGTTCTGGGGCGCGCGGATGGCGACCACGGTGCCGTTCTCGGCGAAGGCGGTCTGGGGGTAGGTTTCGTTGATGGCGGCGGCGATGCGTTGCGCCGTGGTGAAGTCGGGGTTGCGCAGGGTCAGGCGCACCGACGGCATGGAACCGAGATCGAAGCCCGTCTCGCGCTCGACCACCCCGCCCGAGGCGATACGGCCCGCCGTGGGCACGCCGCGTGTGATCGAGGAGCCTGACGCGCCCGAAGCCGAGACGGCGCCCGTCTGCACGGACCCTTGCGCCACCGCGTAGATTTCGGCGTCGGCGCCCTGCAGCGCCGTCACCAGCAGCGTGCCCCCCAGCAGGCTCTTGGCGTCGCCCATGGCCGAGACGCTGACGTCCAGCCGCGAGCCCGGCGTCGCGAAGGGGGGGAGTTCGGCCGTGACCATGACGGCCGCGACGTTCTTGGTGTTCAGGTTGGCACCGCGGATGTTGACGCCCTGGCGCTCCATCATCCCCTCCAGCGACTGGCGGGTGAAAGGCGAGTTGCGCACGCTGTCGCCGGTGCCGTTGAGGCCCACGACCAGCCCATAGCCGACGAGTTGGTTGGAGCGGACCCCCTCGATCGAGACGATGTCCTTGATGCGCGACTGCGCCTCGGCGACGCCCGGCTGGGCGGCGAGCGCCACGGCTGCGACAGCCGGGGCGATGAGGGCGGTAAGCAACTTCTGCATGCGACAGACGTCCCTGCGTGAGCGTTCGTCATTAACCATGCGAGGATCGTGCCGGAAGAAAACTTCATTAATTTCAATAATTGACCGGGATTTGGTCGGCGCCTGGCGGCAGGTTTTGCCGGGCCGTTAACCAAGACTTCAGTCCCTGGCGGCATGGTGCGACGCGCAGAAGGAGACGTCTTGCATGAAGGTCACCGGACCCTTGGGCGCCGCTTCGACGCCGACTACGCGACCGGCCGCACGTGCGGCGGGCGGCTTCGCCTTGCCGGCGACGGCCGGCGCGACGTCCGCCGCCCAGGCGGGGGCGACCTCGGGCGCTTCGGGCGTGGCCGGTGCTGCGGCCCTGATGGCCTTGCAGGGGGTGGATGATCCGACCGAACGTCGACGCCGGGCCATTCGTCGGGGCTCGGGCCTGCTGGATCGGCTGGACGAATTGAAGCTGGCCCTGCTGGGCGGTCAGGACGGCGCCGCCGCCCTGGGCCGTCTGGCCCGTGACCTGCGCGAAGAGCGCGAGGAAGGAGCAGAGCCGGGCTTGAAAGCTGTGCTGGATCAGATCGACCTGCGCGCGTCGGTGGAACTGGCGAAAGCTGAAATGAGCCGTGTTCGCGTGTGAAGGCGTTGAAACTTCGGCTGAACCCCGGATCTCCGGCGGTTTGTGAGGATAATTCGCCACACTTCCCCTGGGTCAATGCACCTTAGCCATATCACGGACTCGCGAACGCCATTGCCGCGACTCTTGCGCTTGCCTATACGGCCCTTGCGCCGCAGGGGGGCGCGATAGAGAACGAGTGTGAGTGCGATGACCGCATTGGCCTCTGTAATGTCCGGGGACTCGGCTGTGTATCGGCCGACCGACGACGAACCGTTCATGAACGAGCGGCAGGTCGCCTATTTCAAGAGCAAGCTTCTGAGCTGGAAGGACGACATTCTTCGCGAGTCGAAGGGCACCGTCACCAATCTGAAGGCAGAGACTGAGAACCACCCCGATCTGGTGGATCGGGCCTCTTCCGAGTCCGATCGTGCGCTTGAGCTTCGGACCCGTGATCGTCAGCGCAAGCTGATTTCCAAGATCGACGAAGCCCTGCGTCGGATCGAGGACGGGTCCTACGGTTACTGCGAAGACACCGGCGAGCCGATCGGCCTGGGTCGTCTTGAAGCCCGCCCGACGGCGACGCTGTCGGTGGAAGCTCAGGAACGGCACGAACGCCGCGAGCGCGTTCACCGCGACGACTGACGCTTCCCTCGCGTCGATTAAGGGCGGTTCGGCTTGACTTGAGAGGGCGGCGGCGCGACCAAGCCGCCTTCCTATCGAGGTCGTTGATCCCCCATGTCCGTCAAGGTTCGTTTCGCTCCGTCTCCCACGGGTAAGCTGCACGTCGGCAATGTCCGCACGGCTCTGGTGAACTGGCTGTTCGCCAAGGGGCAGGGCGGTTCGTTCGTGCTGCGGATCGACGACACCGACCTGGTCCGCTCGACTCAAGAGTCGGAAGACAACATCGAGATCGACCTGAAATGGCTCGGCCTGACCTGGGACGAACGCTACAACCAGTCCAAGCGGTTCGATCGCTATGAAGAGGCCGCCGCTCGGCTGAAGGCCGATGGTCGCCTCTACCCCTGCTACGAAACGGCCGACGAACTGGACCGCCGCCGCAAGGTGCAGCTGTCGCGCGGCCTGCCGCCCATTTATGACCGCGCCGCCCTGTCGCTGACCGAGGCCGAAAAGGCCGCGCTGGAGGCGGAGGGCCGCCGTCCGCACTGGCGCTTCAAGCTGGAAGGCAAGCGCGTCGCCTGGGAAGACCTGGCGCGCGGTCACGCCGAGGTGGACACCGCCTCCATGTCCGATCCGGTGCTGATCCGCGAGGACGGGCTGTTCCTCTATACGCTGCCGTCGGTCGTCGACGACATCGACATGGAGATCACCCACATCATCCGGGGCGAGGACCACGTCACCAACACCGGCGCCCAGATCGAGATCTTCGAGGCGCTGGGGGCCAAGGTTCCAGGGTTCGCTCACATGCCGCTGCTGGTCGGCGCCGACGGCACGGCCCTGTCCAAGCGTCTGGGCTCGCTGGCCATCATGGACATGCGCGCCGACGGCTATGAGCCGATCGCCATCACCAGCCATCTGGGCAAGATCGGCACCTCGGACAATCTGGAGGTTGCGGCCTCGCTTGCAGATCTGGGCGCCGCCTTCGCCTTCTCCAAGATGGGCCGCTCGCCCGCGCGTTACGACACCGCTGATCTGGACCGTCTGAATGCTCAGGCTGTGCACGCCATCGATTACGCCGGGGCCAGGCCGCGCCTGGAAGTTCTAGGCGTCGATCTGGGCGAAGCCTTCTGGAACACGGTGAAGGGCAATCTCAGCAAGTTCGGCGATGTCGTTGAAATGGCGAAGATCGTCACGGGGCCGGTGACGCCGGTGATCGAAGACGCCGCCTTCGCCGCCGCCGCCCTGGAGTTGCTGCCCGAAACCATCGACGCTGAGGCCTGGTCAGCCTGGACCTCGGCGGTGAAGGACAAGACCGGCGCCAAGGGCAAGGGTCTGTTCATGCCGCTGCGTCTGATCCTGACGGGGCAGGCGCATGGGCCGGACATGGCGGCCATGATCCCCCTGATCGGCCGCGAGCGCATGGTTCAACGGCTGAAGGGCGGAACCGCCTGACGGTTGGGGCGCCGGATACAAGAAAGACCGCCTTCGTCGTGAAGGCGGCCTTTTTCGTTGTGGACCGTGATCGGGATCAGCCCGCGTTGCAGGAGGCGACCTCTTCTGCGCTCAGAGCCTGGCCCTTGTAGGAGAAGCTGGTCACGGGGCCCAGCTTGGCCACCACGCGGCGGCAGGCGCGGGTCGCGGGCTGATTGGAGCCGCCGGTGGCGGTGCAGGCGTCGCCTTCGCAGCGCCAGGTGGCGCCGTCGACGATCACGCGGCCGGTCGGGGCCTGGGCGGCGTCAGCCAGGGTGGCGCTGGTGGCCGGGGCCTGGGCGAAGGCGGGGGCGGCCGCGAACAGGGCGACGGCGGCGAGAAGAGCACGCATGAACAGTCTCCGATAAGGGTAGGGCGCACGCCCAGCATCGCCATAGTCCGTTTTTTAAAGAAACTGTCAATCCAGCTTCCCGCTCGACGGATCGGCGTTACTGACGCACGTTTACTTACCGATGATCATGTTGCAAGTGCGGCGTGTCCTGAGCTGATTTCATGGCCTCGATCGCGGCCTCGACAGAATCGACGCTGACATAGGCCTCCAGGAAGCCCGACGGGGTCATGCCCTTCTCGACGGTGTGTTCGATCAGGGTGAAGAATCCGTCCCAGAAGCCGTCCAGATTCAAGAAGATGACAGGCTTGGCATGCAGGTCCAGCCGCTTCCACGACAGCAATTCCACGACTTCTTCCAGCGTGCCGACGCCGCCGGGTGCGACCACGAAGACGTCGGACTCGTCGTACATGAGCTGCTTGCGCTCGTGCATGGACGTGACGACGATCGTCTCCACGTCGTCGAACAGCCGTTCGCGGCTGCGCAGAAAGGCCGGCATGATGCCCACCACGCGGCCGCCCGCTTCATGGGCCGCCCTGGCGGACGCGCCCATCAGACCCACGCCGCCGCCGCCATAGACGAAGCGCCAGCCCGCCTCGGCTACGGCCTTCCCGAACGCCGCCGCCGCCTGGATGTAGCGGGGATCAGTTCCATCGGACGAGCCGCAGAACAGGCAGACGGACCGGCCCTCGAATGGGGCGATATTGACGGAGGGCAGGGACATGGGACCTTTGACGACCTCTGGCGGCAGGTGGAAGGACAGACGGACAAACCGGGCAGGCCGGGCCGAAGGGGCTGGGCCGGGCGGACGTAGCCGTCTATCTGGACTAACAGCCTTATAGCGATGCGGGACAGGATGGAACGAAGGATCGGCCTGCTGGCGAGTTTGAGCCTTGTGCTGGCGACGGCGCTGTCGGCCTGCGGTTCGCCCAAACCTGAAGCGGAGGCGGACCCGGCCGAAGCGCAGGAAGACGACTGGATGACGACGCCCCGCATCTTCAGCGTTTCCACTCAAGGGGACGGCGGCGTCCTAGTGCGCGGCGCGGCGGCGCCGCGCGCGCGCGTCATTCTCAGCGGGGCGGACGGACCGGCCGTGGCGGCGGGCGCGGACGCCCAGGGCCGGTTCGAGCTCCATGTCGGCGCCGCAGCGACAGGCCAGGTTCTGACCCCGGAGATTCAGATCGGCCAGACGGCGACGCCTGGGCCTCAGCGACTGCTCGTGGTGGGGGAGGGAAGGCAGGCGGCCGCGCTGCTGACGGATGGCGGCCCCAGCCTGCGTCTGACGCCGGGGCCGGCCTTGGACGCCCTGGATGGCGACGGTCGAGGTCTGATCGCCTCCGGCCGCGCAGATCCAGGCCAGAAGATTGTCGTGCGCGCCGGCGGGATGTCAGCCCAGGCGGTGGCGGATTCGCGCGGGCGCTGGGTCGCGCCTGTAGCGACGGCCAGCGATCGTGCAGGCGATATCGAGGTCGATGGAACGGTCTTTCACTACCCTGGGCCAGGCGCGCCCGCCGCCCACGCCGAACGGGCGGGCGAGGGCTGGCGAATTACGCGGGGGCTGTCTGGTTCCGCCTATCAGACGACCTGGTTGCCAGACTGAAAACAGCGTTAATGGCTCATTAACCAAACCGGTTGATCAAGGGCCTGTCTTCTTTCTTCGAGGACACCCACCATCACCAAATGACTTCAAAAGCCCGATGCCTCGCGTCGGGCTTTCTTTTCTCTGGTCAGGCGCGGGGATGCATGGCGAGGAAGGCTGGCAGCAGGCTGGCCACGACCCTGCGGCTGGCGTCGTCCGATTGGCCCAGCATCCCGCGCAGAGGGGCGCCGATCAGCGCGTCCCCGAAGGCGCCGAGCGCAATGAAGAGGACGGCCGAGCCGATAGTCTCGTCGGTCTGATCGCCGCCTAGGCCGAGTTTCTCCTGAATGGCGACGACCAGATTCTGAACGGCTTCGCGCACCGGTTCGAGGTGCGACAGGTCGCCGGACAGGGCGATCCAGGCCGCTAGTCGCCCGGCGCCGCCGGTCGAGAAGGCGTCAAAGACGGCGTTGATCAATTCCAACGGCGCGCCTTCGTCCGTCCTCAAACGGGCCACTGCGGCGTCCAGAGCGTCGCTGAGATCGGCCACCATCGATCCCATTAGCGCCGACTGCAGTCCTGCGGCCGAGCCGAAATGGTGAATCAGGTTCGCATGGGTGACGCCGATCTCGCCGGCCACGGCGGCCAGGGTGACGGCGTTGGGACCCCCTGAGAGTAGGAGGTCGCGCGCCGAGGCCAGGGCCTCGCGACGGGCTTCTTCAGGCGAACGGCGCCGGCGGCGCGGCTTGTCGGCAATTTTAATTGACATCGTTGTAAATGACATCCATGTAGGTAATGTGTCTTACGAGCCGTCCAAGGAGACTGCAAGCCATGGCCGCGACCGCGCTGGATCATAGTGGGGCCATAACGGGATTTCGCGAAGCCTCGCGCACGCTGAGCCGTCGGGTTCAGCCGGTCCGGGCTGCGCGCGCCATGAGCAGGCTGGTTGCGGACAAGGACGACACCGAACAGGTGTTCGAGATCATGAACGCCTTGGCGGGGCGTTCCGTCGACTGGGGCTACGCTAAGCTGATGAGCAGTCCCGAAGGCGGGGTTCAGGCCTATCGCCGCCTGGAGCTGGCAGACCGGTTGCAGGATCGGGAGTGGCTGAAAACCATGCCGGAAGGCAGCGTCGGCGCGGCCTATCTGGACTTCATCGTCGCACAGGACTTCTCCGCCTACGGACTGGCTGACGAAAGCCGCAAGGTGGCGGACAGCGAGATCGAGGCGGCGCATCCGCGCGCCTGGTATGCGCGCCGCCTGCGCGACGTGCATGATATCTGGCACGTGTTGACCGGCTATCATACCGACGCCTTGGGCGAAGCCTGCGTGGTGGCCTTCTCTCTGCCGCAGACGCGCAGTTCAGGGTTTGGCCTGATCGCGGCGGCGATTGCGGTGCAGTTCGCACGCGCGCGCACCGGCTATCCGTGTGCCAGAGCGGTGTTCCAGGCGTGGCGCGACGGTCGTCGGGCGGCCTGGCTTCCGGGCCAGGATTACGAGGCCTTGCTGGCGGAGCCTCTGGATCAGGCCCGGCGTCGTCTGCGCATTCCACGGCCCGAAATCTATGAGCGCGTGCCGGCGGAAGTCCGCAACGCCTATCGCGGCGGCAAGGGCTGAGGCGAGGGGCTGAGGGAGCGCGGACGGGGGCGGCCGCGTTCCTTCTTTCATGAATGAACTGATGAGCGGCCGTGCGACTGCGCCCGTCGCCGGGGAGGAACAGCGTTGATGTGGGTTTGGATTGCGGCGGGGGCTGTTCTCGCCGTCCTGTTGGTCATGCTGACGGTCGCGCCGGTCCGTCGCGCCATGCTGTCACGCCCGGCGATGGACGCTTTCCGTCGCATCATGCCGCGTATGAGCGCCACCGAGCAGGCGGCGATCGAGTCCGGCAACGTCTGGTGGGACGCGGAAATCTTCTCCGGTCGACCGGACTGGAAACGCCTGCTGGCGACACCCGCGCCGCGGTTGACGGACGAGGAGCAGGCCTTCCTCGACGTTGAGACGGAAAAGCTGTGCGACCTGTCCAATGACTGGGACAGCACGGCGGTGTGGCAGGACCTGCCGCCTGACGCCTGGGCCTATGCGCGGGACAAGGGCTTTCTGGGCATGATCATTCCCAAGGTCTACGGGGGCCTTGGCTTCTCGGCCTACGCGCACAGCCAGGTGATCCAGAAGCTGTCGACGCGTTGCTCGGCGGCGGCGGTGTCTGTGATGGTGCCCAACTCCCTGGGGCCGGCTGAACTGCTGCTGCACTACGGCACGGAAGAACAAAAGAACCACTATCTGCCGCGTCTGGCGCGCGGTGACGAGATTCCGTGCTTCGCCCTGACCAACCCGTTCGCAGGCTCCGACGCCGCGTCGATCACCGACACGGGCGTGGTCTGCAAGGCCATGTGGGAAGGACGCGAGACCCTGGGTTTCCGCATCACCTGGCGAAAACGCTACATCACCCTGGCCCCCATCGCGACGGTGATCGGCCTGGCTTTCCGCGCGGTCGATCCGGACGGGCTGCTGGGCGAAGGCGAAGAGCCGGGGATCACCTGCGTCCTGATCCCGCGCGAGCATCAGGGGGTGCGGATCGGGCGTCGGCACTGGCCGCTCAACGCCGTCTTCCAGAACGGGCCGATCGAGGGCGACGACGTCTTCGTGCCGATGGAGATGGTCATCGGCGGGCGCGAGCAGATCGGAAACGGCTGGCGGATGCTGATGGAGTGTCTGGCGGCCGGTCGAGCCATCTCCCTGCCGTCCTCCAACGTGGGGATGTCCAAGCTGGCTGTCGGCATGGTCGGGGCCTATGTCGCCATCCGGCGTCAATTCAACCAGCCGATCGGCGCCTTCGAGGGCGTGCAGGAGGCTTTGGCCCGGATGGCGGGGCATCTCTACGCCACGGATTCCGTGCGGCGGCTGGCGGCGGCGGCGCTGGAGCAGGGCGAGAAGCCTTCGGTCGTCTCGGCCATCGCCAAATATCATGTGACCGAACGCGCCCGCATCATCGTCAATGACGGCATGGACGTGATCGGCGGCAAGGGCGTCTGCATGGGTCCCGGCAACTTCCTGGCCCGCGCCTATCAGCAGATCCCTGTCGCCATCACGGTCGAGGGCGCCAACATCATGACGCGCACCCTGATCATCTATGGCCAGGGCGCGATCCGCTGCCATCCCTATGTCCTGCCGCTGATGCGCACGGCCGAGGCGCAGGAGCTGAAAGCCTTCGATCGCGCCCTGTTCGGCTATGTCGGTTTCGTCCTGGGCAATATGGCGCGGGCGGTCGGCTTCGGCCTCACCGGCGGCGCGCTGATTTCGGCGCCACGCGACGCGGCGCCCGAACTGCGGCGCTACTATAAGCTGGCGACGCGGCTTTCGACCCTGTTGGCCCTGGCGTCGGATATTTCCATGGCCACGGTGGGCGGCGCCTTGAAGCGCAAGGGCGCCCTGACCGGGCGGCTGGGCGATATCCTGTCCCAGCTCTTCATCCTGTCGGCGACGCTGAAGCGGTTTGAGGACGAGGGGCGTCCGGCCGAAGACCTGCCCTTCGTGCATTGGGCGGCGCAGGATGCGCTGAACCGCGCGGCCACGGCGTGGCGGGACGTGCTGGCCAACCACCCCAGCCGGGGCGCGGCCCTTTTCCTGAAACTGACGGGGACGCCGTTCGGGCTCAAGGCGCCGACGCCCGGCGACGCCTGCGCCGGTCAGGTCGCCGGCCTGGTCCAGCGTCACGGTCCGGCGCGGGATCGGCTGGTCGCCGGATCGTGGAGCGCCAGCCTGGACGTGGATCCCATCGCCGCCGTTCTGGTCGCGTTCGATCTGTATCCTCAGGTGGAAGCCGTCGAGGCGCGGCTGAAACCGGCGATCAAGGCCGGACGTCTGCCGCGTGCGCCGCAGGACCTGACCCAACTGACCGCCTGGGCGAGCGAGGCCAAGGCTCAGGGCCTGGTCGACGCCGAGGAGAGGGCTCTGATCGCGCGTTACGCCGAGGTCGCGATACAGGCGATCCAGGTGGACGACTTTCCGCAGGATTTCGGCCTGGCTGAGGGGTTGGCGCGGCGCCAGGCGGCGTCGGCGGGCAAGGGAAGCAAGGCGGCCTGATGTCGGACCGTTATCTGAACTTCGCCAACAGCGGCGTGGGCGGCTGGCTGGCTGGAACGCTGGGTTTGCCGCGCCCGTTGCCGTTGCGTCGTCGCGCCGAGGCGGGCGCGGCGCCGGTGGGGCCGTTGCTGCTGGGTGGAAGCGCGCGCCTCTCGCCGCTGTTGCATGGCCTGGCCGAGCGTTGGGGCGTCGAGCTCCATTCGAAGGCGCAGGACGGCGCGCGTTACGGGGGGCTGATCTTCGACGCCTCTGACATCGCCGATGTCGCGAGCGCGACGGGCCTCTATCGCTACTTCCACGAGACGGTGCGTCGGCTTGATCCTCATGGGCGCATGCTGGTGATCGGCCGACCGCCCGAAGACACGGCGACCGTCGAGGGCGAGGCGCTGCAGCGCGGACTGGAAGGCTTCGTCCGTTCTCTGGCCAAGGAGGCGCGCGAGGGCGGAACGGCGCAACTGTTGCGGGTCGCGGCGGGCGCGGAAGAGGCGGCGGCGTCCAGCCTGGCCTTCTTCCTGTCGCCGCGCTCTGCCTATGTCTCGGGGCAGGTGGTGACGATCAGCGGAACGGCTGCGCCTGCCTCGACTGAGCCGAGGCGCGCCCTGATCACCGGCGCATCGCGCGGCATCGGCGAAGCGATGGCGCGGCTGTTCGCGGCCGAAGGCTATGCGGTGACGGCGCTCGATGCGCCGGGGGCGGAGACGGACCTGCGCGTGCTGGCCGACCAGATCGGCGCCGAGGCGCTGAGCCTCGACATCACTGCGGCTGATGCGGCGGAACGACTGGTCAGCGCGGCGCGGGCGGCGGGCGGATACGACGCGGTGGTCCACAACGCCGGGATCACGCGCGACCGGACCCTGGCCCGGATGTCGGCCACCGAATGGGATAGCGTCATGGCGGTCAATCTGGGCGCGCCGCTGGCCCTGACGCGCGCGCTGCTGGAGGCGGGGCTGATCCGGTCGAACGGACGGATCGTCGCGGTGTCCTCGCTCAGCGGCATCGCGGGCAACAAGGGACAGGCCAACTACGCCCTGTCCAAGGCCGGCTGGATCGGGGCGGTGCGGCGATTGGCGGCCGAGGCGGGCGACGGGATCACGGTCAATGCGGTCGCGCCGGGCTTCATCGAGACGCGCATGACGGCCGCCATCCCCTTCGCGATCCGCGAGGCGGGACGGCGGATGAACAGTCTGGGGCAGGGCGGCCAGCCGATCGACATCGCTGAGACCGCCCTGTGGCTGGCCGAGCCGGATAACGGCGGGGTGAACGGGGCCGTCGTGCGCGTTTGCGGCCAGAGCCTTCTGGGGGCGTGACGAATGCGAGGCGCTGAGGCGGCGACGCCGATCACAATGCTGCAACTGGCGGGCGGCGCGGCGCGGGGGCTGTTGCGTGGTGAAGCTAGGGCGCGGGATCTTCCGAGCGTGGTGCTCGAGGCCGACGCCGTTTGGTTGAAGGCCGAGGCGATCGCCGATTACAGCCGGCTGTGCGGTTTTCAGGCGGGGCAGGGCGTGCCGCTGACCTGGCCGCATATCCTGGCCTTTCCGATGCATCTGCGTCTGATGATGCGGCCGGATTTCCCCTTTCCCCTGGCGGGCCTGGTTCATCTGCACAACCGCATCCGCCAGCACGCGCGCCTGACGTCGGGGGAGGCGCTGAGCCTGAGCACGCGCTTCGGGGATCTGATGACGCATGACCGAGGCCAGGCCTTCGGCATACTCACCGCCGCGCGCCGCGACGGCGTGATCGTGTGGGAGAGCGAGAGCGTCTATCTGAAACGCGGCGATCGCGGGCTTGGCCGCCCGGCTCCTGAGATGGAGCGGGCGCCCGGTATGACTCGCGACCAGGTCTGGTCGCTTTCTGCTGAGCTGGGGCGCCGCTATGGCCGCGTGTCGGGCGACGCCAACCCCATCCACACCTCGGCCCTGGGCGCGCGGTTGTTCGGCTTTCCGCGCGCGATCGTCCACGGGATGTGGACCAAGGCGCGGGCGTTGGCCGCCCTGACGCCGCCGGGCGGGTGGGAGGCGGCCGAAATCGAGGTCTCCTTCCGCGCGCCTCTGTTTCTGCCCGGCGAGGCGGCGCTGTTCATGGCTCCGAAGCATCGCGATTTCGAGGTGCGCGATCCTGCGGGCGAGCGCGTTCACTTGCGAGGACATCTGAGCGTCCCCCCTCCATCGGAGATCATCGTCTGATGCTTACCCTGTCCGCGCCGCGTCGGGTCGCCATCGTCGGCGCCAACCGCATTCCCTTCGCCCGGTCGAACACGGCCTACGCCGAGGCGTCGAACCAGGAGATGCTGACAGCCGCCCTGCAGGGGCTGATCGACCGCTTCGACCTGCATGGGCTGCGACTGGGGGAGGTGGCGGCGGGAGCCGTCCTGAAGCTCTCGCGCGACATCGCCCTGACGCGCGAAAGCGTCCTGGGCACCACTCTGGGCCGGGATACGCCGGCTTATGACGTCCAGCAGGCTTGCGGCACGGGACTGGAGGCGGCCATTCTGGTCGCCAACAAGATCGCCCTGGGCCAGATCGAGGTCGGGATCGCCGGCGGGGTGGACACCACCTCGGATGCGCCGATCACCCTGAATGAAGGTTTCCGCCGCGCCCTGCTGGCGGCCAATCGCCAGAAGTCGACGCTGGGGCGGCTCAAGGCCCTGTCACGAGCGGGCCTGACCGCGCCCTTCCGGCCTGAACCGCCGCGCAACGCCGAGCCGCGCACCGGCCTGTCGATGGGCGAGCATTGCGAACTGATGGCCAAGCATTGGGCCATTCCGCGCGATGAGCAGGACGCCCTGGCGATCCGCAGCCATCGCAATATGGCGGCGGCCTATGAGGCGGGGCTGTTCGACGAGATGATCACCCCCTTCAACGGGTTGAAGCGCGACAACAATCTGCGGCCCGATATCGATCCGGCCAAGGTCGCGGCGATGAGGCCGGTGTTCGATCGCGAGAACGGCACGCTGACGGCGGCCAACTCCACTCCGCTGACGGACGGCGCCTCGACGGTGCTGTTGGCCAGCGAGGAATGGGCGAAGGGGCGGGGACTGCCGATCCTGGCCTGGATGAGGGCGGGAGAGACGGCGGCCGTGGACTTCGTCAGCGGCGAGGAAGGTCTGCTGATGGCGCCCGCCTACGCCGTGCCGCGAATGCTGGCCAAGCTGGGGCTGACGCTTCAGGACTTCGACTTCTACGAAATCCACGAGGCCTTCGCCGCCCAGGTGCTGTGTACGCTCAACGCCTGGGAAAGCGACGACTATGCGCGCACCCGGCTGGGGCTGGATCGGGCGCCCGGCGCCATCGACCGGGAGCGGCTGAACATCCACGGCTCGTCCCTGGCGGCGGGGCATCCGTTCGCGGCGACGGGCGGGCGCATCCTGGGCAATCTGGCGCATATGCTGAACCGGGCCGGCAAGGGACGCGGCCTGATCTCCATCTGCGCCGCCGGGGGGCAGGGCGTCGTCGCCGTGATCGAGAAATGAGCGCGACGCTGCATGTGACGAAGACCGAGGCCGATCACCTGTGGGCCGAGCGCTTCTGGACACGCGCCTATCGTTCCGACGTGCCGGCGACGATCGACAACGACTTGGTGCAATGGGCTTCGGTCGGCGACCTGTTCGCGGCGGACGCCCGCAAATATGCGGAACGCGTCGGATTCGTCAGCATGGGCTCGGGCGTGACCTATGGCCGGGCGCTGTCGGACGCGCGGGCGTTCGCCGCCTGGCTGCAGGCCCAAGGCGTGCGGCCGGGCGATCGCGTGGCGCTGATGATGCCGAACTGCCTGCAGTATCCGGTGGCGCTGTTCGGCGTGCTGTTCGCCGGGGCGGTGGTGGTCAACGTCAACCCGCTCTACACGCCGCGCGAGCTGCAGCATCAACTCAAGGACAGCGGCGCGGTCGCCATTGTCGTGATGGAGATGTTCGCCGCTGCCCTGGAACAGGCGATCGAGGGCACGGATGTCCGTCACGTCGTCGTCACCGCCATGGGCGACATGATGGGGCCGGTGAAGGGGACGGCGATCACCGCCCTGCTGCGCCATGTCGAAAAGCTGGTGCCGAAGTGGCGCATCCCGCAGGCTGAACGCTGGCCCGCCGTGATGCGTCGGGCGCGGCGACTGTCGCTGAAGCCGGTCGAGACGAAGGCGGAAGACCTCGCCTTCCTGCAATATACGGGCGGCACTTCCGGCGTGGCCAAGGGGGCCATGCTGACCCATCGGAACATCATCGCCAATGTGCTGCAGGGGCGCGCCTGGATCATGGCCCAGATCCCGCAGGATCAGGTGGTGGGCAACGTCACCATGCTGCCTCTCTACCATATCTTCTCCCTGACGGCGAACCTGCTGATGTTCGTGGGGGTGGGTGGGCGCAACATCCTGATCGCCAATCCGCGCGACGCGAAGCGGGTGGAGTGGGTGCTGAGAAAAGAGCGGTTCGCGGCCTTCACCGGGCTGAACACCCTGTTCGCCGGCCTGCTGAAGAATGAGGCCTTCCGCGATCGCGACTTCACCGATCTGCGCCTGACCGTGGCCGGGGGCATGGCGACCCAGGCGTCGGTGGCCGAGGCCTGGCAGACCGTGACCGGCGCACCGCTGATTGAAGGCTATGGTCTGACCGAAACCTCGCCGGTGGTCTGCATCGGCTATGTGGATATCGAGCGGCCCGAGACGATGGGCTTCGACGGTACAGTCGGACTGCCGGTGCCCTCGACCGAGGTGCGGATGCGGCGCGATGACGGAAGTTGGTGCGGGATCGACGAACCAGGCGAACTGTGCGTGCGCGGCCCTCAGGTCATGCGCGGCTATTGGAACCGGCCAGAGGAAACGGCCAAGGTCCTGTCGTCCGACGGCTGGCTGGCGACGGGCGACGTGGGCGTGATGCAGGCGGACGGTCGGGTGCGGCTGGTCGACCGGATCAAGGACATGATCCTGGTCTCCGGCTTCAACGTCTATCCGAACGAGATCGAGGATGTGGTGGCGGCCCACCCCTTGGTGGACGAGGTGGCGGCTGTCGGAGTCCCCGACCCAGTGCAGGGCGAGCGGATCAAGGTGGTCATCGTGCCGCGCTCGTCCGAGCTGACAGAGGCGATGATCGTCGCCCACTGCCGTGAGCGGCTGACCGCCTACAAGGTGCCGCGCATCATCGTCTTCCGCGACGAGCCCCTGCCCAAGACCAATGTGGGCAAGGTGCTGCGCCGCGACCTGCGTGACTAGGCCATGCCGGGCTTTCTGCGCGTGATCAGGAAGCCGAAGCCCGCCGCCAGCGGGAACATCAGCACGCCATAGACGGCGCCGGGCAGGGTCATCTCGGGACTGTTCAACACCGACTGGGCGATGACGATGGCCAGGGTGGCGTTATGCAGCCCGACCTCAAAGGCGCTGGCGACGGCCTGCGGGCGCTCGATCCTGAGCAGGCGCGGCACGCCGTAGCCGACGCCCAGGCTGAGCAGGCAGAAGGCGACAGTCACGCCGGCAAGTCCGCCGATCTGGCTCATCAGGACGTGGAAGCTGGAGGCGGCGGCGCCGAGGATCACCAGCACGAGGATCAGAATGGAGGCGATGCGCACCGGCTTGTCCATGGCGGCCGCGAAGGCGGGCCGCCATCCGCGCACCAGCATCCCCAGCGCCACCGGAGCCAGCACGATCATGAAGACCTCGATCGTCTTCCTGAACTGCAGGCCGACATGCAGGTCGCCCGGCTGAAAGAAGGCGATCGCCAGATTGACCACGACCGGCAAGGTCACGACGGCGATGACGGAGTTGATGGCCGTCAGGCTGATGTTCAGCGCCACATCACCCCGGAACAAGTGGCTGTAGAGATTGGCGGTCGTCCCGCCGGGGGAGGCGGCCAGCAGCATCATGCCGACCGCCAGAACGGGCGGCAGGCGGAACAGCAGCACCAGCCCGAAGCAAATGGCCGGAAGCAACAGCAACTGGCAGGCCAGGGCCACGCCCGCCGCCTTGGGCCGCTGGGCCACGCGGGCGAAGTCTGCGGGCGTCAGTCCGAGGCCCAGGCCGAACATGATGATGCCCAGCGCGACGGGCAGGCCGATGGTGGCCATTGCGGAATCCATGCGTCGTTTCTCCCCGTGCGCCAGATGGAGGCGCGATTGTCCCTCTTAGGCCTGGCCCGCCAGCGCGCGCCCCGCCGCCCGTCCCGAGAAGATGCATCCGCCCAGGAAGGTGCCCTCCAGCGCATTGTAACCATGCAATCCGCCGCCGCCGAAGCCCGCAGCTTCGCCTGCGGCGTAGAGTCCCTCCAGCGGCGTTCCGTCCGGGGTCAGCACGCGGCTGGACAGATCCGTCTGCAGTCCGCCCAGAGACTTGCGCGTCAGGACGTGCAGCTTGACCCCGATGAGAGGCCCGGCCGTCGGGTCCAGCACCCTGTGCGGCGCCGAGGTGCGCGCCCAGCGGTCGCCGCGATAGCGTCGGCTGTTGTGAATGCCCTGAACTTGCGCGTCCTTGGCGTAGGGATTGGCCATCTGGGCGTCGCGGTCCTCGATCTGGGCGCGGATCAGGGCGGCGTCCAGCAGCGGTCTGTCGGTCAGGCCGTTCATCCTGCCGACCAGGGTCTCCAAGTCGTCGGCGACCACGAAGTCGTCTCCCTTGTCGCGGAAGGCGGCGACTTCTCGAGGCGCGGCCTTGCCCAGGCGCGAACGCAAGACGCCCAGAAGGTTGCGGTTGGTGATGTCCTGGTTCTGCTCCGAGCCCGACAGGGCGAACTCCTTGGCCAGCATGGTCTCGGTGACGATGAACCAGGAGTGGTCGTGCTCGATCAGGTCGGGCGTCGTGCGCAGATGTTTCAGCGTGGCGATGGTGTCGTAGCCGGGCAGGGCCGGGAAGGGCAGGCGCCGCCCCAGGGCGTCGAACCACAGCGGCGACGGTCCCGGCAGGATGCGGATCGCATGGTCGGGCCAGATCGGCGCCCAGTTCTGCACGCCCTCCACATAGTGCCACATGCGGTCCCGGTTCACGAGGCGCGCGCCGGCCCCGGCGGCGATGTCCAGCATTCGTCCGTCCACGTGGGCGGGCACGCCGGTGATCATGGTCTTCGGCGGCGCGCCCAGCCGTTCGGGCCAATAGCGGCGGACCATCTCATGGTTGCCGCCGATGCCGCCGGTCGCCAGGATCACTGCGTCGGCCTTCAGGGTGAAGTCGCCGATGACCTGGCGATTGGAGGGGGCGCCTCGCGGCGCGTCGTCGGGCGCCAGCACGGCGCCTGCAACGCCGGTCACCCGCCCGCCTTCGACCAGAATCTGATCGACTCTATGCCGGTGGTGAAAGGTCAGCCGCCCGGTTCTCGCTGCTTCTCTGGCTCGGTGCGCAAACGGCTCCGACACGCCCGTTCCCGTGCCCCAGGCGACATGAAAGCGAGGAACCGAATTGCCGTGGCCGAACGCCTTGCCGGCGCCTCTCTCCGCCCAGCCCACCATGGGCGTCAGCTTGATGTCATGCTGACGCAGCCAGTCGCGTTTTTCACCGGCGGCGAACTCAACATAGGCGCGGCCCCAGCGCATCGCCCATTCGTCTTCGGCCAAGGGGCCGTCCAGCCGATCCCAGCCCGCGCTGCCCCGCCAATCCCGCCAGGCAAGGTCGAAACTGTCGTGCACGCCCAGGCGTCGTTGCTCGGGCGAGTTCACCAGGAACAGGCCCCCGAACGACCAGAACGCCTGACCGCCAAGATTGCTCGCGTTTTCCTGGTCCACCAGCAGAACGCGACGACCTGCCCTTGTCAGTTCGTGCGCCGCAACCAGGCCTGCGAGCCCGCCTCCAACGACAATGACGTCCCCGTCCATCATGTCCTCCTAAAAAAGCGAATGCAGCATGATTTCACTAACAGCTATGTAAATACAAGTGCGGCGTTCGCATTCGTTCAAACAAATCCGAGACATCGGATGGGCGTGGGTGGGCGGAAACAACGAGTGCGCTGCGGGAGAAGATGAAAAGCTTCCGTAAGGTCACAAGACATCTATGTAAGTAGGCTGTTGACATGCGTATGAATAGGTGGATCGATAGCGTCAGCTTTCGGCGCATCCGCCTCGTCGTCAGCTCAACACAAAGGCGGGAGGAAGCATTCGGTCCAGCTGGGGAGCAGGGCCGTGCAGGGGAGGGTTTTCATGGCTTCAGCGGCCTGTAATCGCGCGCGTCTGGCTGTCACCGCGTCGGCTTTCGCTCTAGTTGTCGCGGCTGGCCCTGCGCTGGCTCAGGATGCAGCGCCTTCCCAGGACGCAACGTCGGTCGGCGACATCATCGTTACCGCCCAGAAGCGTGAACAATCCATTCAGGATGTGCCGATCGCGGTCTCGGCTTTCTCAGCCGAAAATCTGGACGCCATGAAGATTGAAGGCGGTTCCGAACTCATGCGGGCCGTTCCTAATGTCAGCTTCTCCAAGAACAATTTTTCCATGTACAATTTCGCGATTCGCGGGATTGGCACCAAGGCCGTTTCGGCTGCATCTGATCCGGCGGTGGCCGTTAGCTTCAATAACAGCCCCCTGATCCGCAACCGGTTATTTGAGCAGGAATACCTGGATGTGAACCGGGTCGAGGTTCTGCGAGGACCCCAGGGCACGCTGTACGGTCGAAATGCCACTGCAGGCGTGGTCAATATGATTCCTAACCTGCCGAGTCCTGACTTTGAGGCGATGCTCAAGGCGGAAGGCGGAAACTATGGGTCACTCCGTGGTCAGGGGATGATCAACCTGCCTCTGGGTGAACAATTCGCTGTCCGTGTGGCGGGGGGACTTACTCAGCGAGATGGCTTCGACTACAATAGTTTCAACGATACCAATATTAACGGCCGTGATCTGTGGTCTACACGGCTATCGGCGGCTTGGACGCCGAGCGATCGATTCAGAGCCAATCTGATCTGGGAACACTTCAACGAAGACGATGATCGCTCGCGCACGGGCAAGCAACTGTGCGCTAATGATCCTGGGCCAGAGACGGTCGGCGACGCTATCGATTTCAATGATGCAGCCCGAAGCCATCTAAGCCAGGGCTGCCGCGCTGTAAGCTTGTATGACGATGCATCATATGGGACGCCTAACGGTGGGGCGGCGGCTATTGTCTTCATTTCAGGCGTGGGGGCGGGGTTCGACGAATTTGGAAACGTTATCCCGGCTACCAATGTAACGCTCGACCAGATGAATCCCTACTTTGGAGTGACGCAGTCACGCGATATGCGTGATGTGGCGACTTACTTCGACCCAACCTATCGAGCGAAAAACGATGTTGTCCAACTAAACTTAGAGTACGATCTGACTAATAACCTCAAGTTCATATCGCAGACGGCTTATTCAAAAGATGATTTTAGATCTACTCAAGATTATAATAGATATGTTTCAAATGTTATATTCAATAATATTGACGGAGCCTATAATTATATAGGAGAAAAGATTCCACAAACTGCGATTGTTAATGGATATTATAGCGACCCCCAGCTCGGTTCTTCTAATAGAATGGTTTCGCTGGATCTAAGTCAATCTAATAACGAGCAATGGTATCAGGAGTTTCGTATTCAGTCTAATTTTAGCGGAGGCTTTAACTTTAATGTTGGTGCAAATTATTTAGACTTTAAAACTCAAGATGACTATTATGTGTTTAATAACCTCTTCAGCTTTGTATCTGAGTATTTTTACAATAATGGATCACCATCTCCGGGTAGTCCGACTTTAACGACTACAGCGTGTGACGAGACGGCGATCAAGGAGTGTATCTATGTCGATCCAACATCGCTTGATAATCTTGAAGGAGATGGACATAACTATTTCCGAAGCAAGAATGTCGTGCATACGCGGTCGTGGGCTCTGTTTGGCGAAGGGTACTGGAATTTAAGCCCTGAGGTTCGTTTGACGATCGGGCTACGCTACACAAATGATGAAAAGGTATCGACTCCTTATCCTAGTCAGCTGCTGCTAGGGGCCGAGCCGGATGGAAGTTGGGGCGCTTCAACTGGCGGATCAATCAGTCGCGGCTATCGTGCGATGGACGATATAAAGCAAAATTGGGATGCTGTTACTGGTCGTTTGGTGGTGGATTGGCGGCCGCGTGAAGACACGCTTGTCTATGCTTCCTACTCACGGGGCTACAAGGGAGGGGGAGCTAATCCTCCTCGGGCGGATATCAACTCGGAAGTCGTTCAGTATCAGAGTCTGGCGGAAACGTTTGATCCTGAATACGTCGATGCTTTCGAGATCGGGACAAAGAATAGCTTTTATGATGGGCGCGTTCGCTTGAATGCGACGGCCTTCTATTATGACTACACGGACTACCAAGTGTCCCAGATTGTCGATCGAATTTCTCTGAATGAGAATTTCGACGCGAAATCAATGGGACTAGAATTGGAGGCGGTGTTTCGTCCCATCCCCGATTTCCGTATTGATGCAAACTTGGGCTTCCTGAAAACGAAGATCGGCGATGGCGAGGGCTCCATCGATGTCATGAACCGCACGCAGGGCAACTCTGACTGGATGGTTGTTCGGCCTTGGCTGCAGGTTCCGTCCAACTGCGTCGCTCCGACCAAGCACGTGGAGACGATCCTTCAAAGTCCGCTTGCTGCTGACTTCGGGGTCGTGGCGCTTTCGGCTCTGTGTTCGGGGTCTCAGCGTTGGGGCACGTTTGATCCGAACTTCGACAGCATTCTGCCATTTTGGGCCTTTTTTGGCTTCACTTACGATCCAATGACTGAGGCGCCCAATTTGGGGCGCGGCTTTACCGCGGACCTGTCAGGAAATGAACTGCCTAACGCACCGCGCATGACAGCGAACATCGGCGCTCAGTATACGTTCCATATCAGGGACTGGGATTTGACTGTTCGTGGCGACTACTATCGCCAATCATCAAGCTATTTCCGTGTATACAACACGGATTACGACCGATTGAAGGGCTGGGACAACGCCAACCTGACCATCACTATGGAGAACATGGGCGAGAACCTTGTTGTTCAAGCTTATGTGAAAAATCTGTTCGATAAGGCTCCGATTGTCGATGCCTTCACGAACAGCGACGATTCCCTGCTGACGACGAATGTATTTACTCTCGATCCCCGCATTATTGGGGTCAGTCTTTCTAAGCGCTTCTGACTGTCTGCTGATTTGCAGTCGCCTGGAAAAGGCGACTGCTTTTTAGGTCTGCCCGCATGTCGCGCGTGGATCGGTTAAGCTATGGGTCATGATAACCGATTGATTTTAAGCATCTTTTTATATTGACAGTTCTGATAGTTTTGGTGATGGTTAGGCGTCAACCATCTAGGGTTGTGAAAAAGGGAGGAAGTGAAATGTTCAAAAGCTCAATCACTGCCGCTGTCGCCGTTTGTGTTCTGAGTGTCGCCGGGAACGCTGCCGCTCAATCCGCTTGGTCCCCGCAAGGCGCGACGGTTAACGTCACGCAAGCTGGCAGCACCGCCACTCTGTACAATACTGTGACGCTGAACTGTAAGCCGGCTTCAAACACTGCATTTCAGTTCGGCACGCCGGCTGCTGGCTCTCCGCAGAATAAGTTTACCGTGACCAGCACTGCGAATCCGTTCGTGGGCAACGGCGGCCTGACCGACTCGCTGCTCTGCCCTACCATCGTCCTCTACAACCAGCCTTGGACGGGTACGGTCGTGTCTGGCGGGCCGAGTGTTTGGACTGTGGCTCTGGCCAACGTCCGAGCCAAAACCACGACGGGCACCTTCTGCGAAGGGACCCTCACCGGCACCTTGACCGAGAAGCGGGACTTCTCCGTTTCCGGCACCTTGGGAGCTTGCCAAGTAACCTTGAACTTCAAGCTTGCTCAGGATGTCGACATTACGCCTTAAGCTGATGGGTGCGCCGATGTTTTTCGGCCTCTGATGTCGCAGGTCGGGCTTATCGCCCGGCCTGCGATATTTGCGTTAGCCATATTTTGAGTGTGATCCATGTTGCGTGTTGAGGGCGTCAGCAAGACCTATGACCGTGGATTAATCGTTCTTGAGGATGTTCGGCTTCACCTTGCATCCGGTGAATTCGCCGCGCTTGTCGGACCTTCTGGATCCGGCAAGAGTACTCTGCTGAATCTGATTGGTCTATTGGATCGTCCGGATAGAGGTGAGATTATCCTGGACGGTGTCCCGGTCTCTAATTTATCTCGCGTAGAGGCTGCCCGAGTTCGCAATTATCTGATTGGCTTTGTCTTTCAGTCGTTTCACCTTCTGTCTCGACTGACGGCGTGGGAGAATGTGGCCCTGCCGCTACTTCATCGCGGCGTCGGCGGCGCCGAACGCAAGGCGCGAGCTTTAGCCATGTTGGAGCGTGTCGGTTTATCTGATCGCGTCTTTCATCGCCCTGACCAGATGTCTGGCGGCCAACGTCAGCGAACAGCCATCGCCCGTGCGCTGGTTGGCGAGCCGCGCCTGATTTTGGCTGATGAACCAACGGGAAACCTGGACAGCACGACAGGCTCGCAGGTCATTGAGCTTTTGCGCTCATTCAATCGTGATTTCGGCGTCACCGTTTTGATGATCACTCATGATCGGGACATGGCGATGCTATGCGATAGGGTAATCGAGATTTGCGATGGGCGGTTGCTGCCGCAAGGGGATGCGGGTTGAGGCGCGGGCGCGCAGATCTGACGAAACTTGCGCTTGAGGCGGTGGCCAATTTGCGTGGCCAGGGGCGGCGCTCGGTCCTGGCTCTGCTTGGGATAGTTATTGGCTCTGCCGCCATCGTCGCGCTGATGAACATCGCCTACATCGCCCAGATCGAAGCGATGAAGAGCTTTCGGCAGACGGGTGTAGACATTCTAGCGGTGCAAGCGGAAGGGGCCGCGGGCCTCGATCCAGCTAGAATAGATGCTGTGGTGAAGATGGATACGGCGGCGTTATCAGCGGCGCCGCTTGCCACAGCCATGCTGGAGGCGGGCGCCAATGGAAAGACAAGCAACGTTACTGTGGCCGGCGTCACTCCTGCGATCAGCACATTGGCTGGCTTGTCGACGTCTAGCGGAAGACTGCTGCGGGAGCTTGATGATTGTAGCCAGGTCGCCGTCCTAGGGCCGAAAGCAGCATTGAATCTTTCTTCCCCTGGGGCGGCGATGATGCCGGGAAGCTTAATCCGTATCGGCAGCTACGCCTTTACCGTCGTTGGGGTTCTGACTCAGACCCCGCCTCAGGCGCTTAGCCCCGTTCAATATGATAATGCTGTTCTTATTCCTTTGACTTGTGCACGTCGCGTGATGGCAAGTGATACGGCTACCGGAGCCCTGATACGCCTCCAGCCTGAAGCCGATACCGAGGCAGCGGTCATCCGGTATACGGCCGCATTATCGACGCCTCAGGCGCCTGTGCGGGTTCAGGACGCCCGATCGATGATCCAGGCGATGAAGAAACAAATGGCCATGCTGGGCGGAGTCCTGGTGGCGATCGGCTCCATTTCTCTGCTGGTCGGCGGGGTTGGGGTCATGAACGTCATGTTGATGACGGTGATGGAGCGGCGGCGCGAAATCGGCCTGCGGGCCGCCATCGGCGCGACGCCCGGCGACATCCGCATGATGTTCTTGATCGAGGCGGTCGTCCTGGCTCTGGGAGGCGGCGTGCTGGGCGATGTGTTGGGCGTGGGGCTGACGTGGTTGGCGACGCTGTTCCTGCCTTTTGAATTTGCGGTGAACTGGGGCGTCATGATTCTGGGGGCGGGGGTCGCAGCGAGTGTGGGATTGGTGTTCGGTCTCTATCCCGCCATTGCGGCATCGCGGATTCTGCCGATTGAGGCTCTGCGTGGGGACTAGAGTTTTCGTAAACTTGGGCGTGTCGAGCCTCGTGGCGATGACCGCGGTGGACGCGCGCGCCCAGGCGACGCCCGGTCCGATTTCACCCGTGGTCTTGCCGTCCGCCCCGCCTATTCCGGCGGGAGCGCCGCTGGAGTTGACGCTGGATGAAGCCGTCGCCCTGGCCCTGCGTTATAATCGCGGAATCCGATCGGCCTATCTGCAGCGGGTGGTTCAGCGTTTCGATCTGCGCGTGGCCGAGCGCGCCTTCGTCCCTCAAGGCGGGATCGGCATTGAGGTCGTGCAGCGACGTCAGGATGGCGAGACCGACGGCGACATCGTCATCAGCCCCTCAGCATCCTGGCGTACGCCGTTGGGAGGGACGGTGAACTTCGTATGGGCTCGGGCAGACCCTTTGACCGGCGAGGGGGCTGAGTATGAAACGGCGGGAGTAAGTCTGAGTCAGCCCTTGCTGCGCGGCGCCGGGTTGGCGGTCAACATGGCCCCGGTCCGCATTGCTCGTCTCCAGGAAGAGATCAACCGGCTGCAGCTGGAGGCGACAGTCGCCGGGACGGTCAGCGCCGTCATCACATCCTATCGCGCCTTGATCCAGGCTCAGGAGCAGGTGCGCCTGGCCGAAGAAGCTCTGGCGCGGACCCGGATACTGCTCGAAACGAACCAGGCGCTTATCGCGGCAGGGCGTATGGCGGCTTCCGACATCGTTCAGACAGAGTCCGGCGTAGCCAACCAGGAAGTGGCCGTGTTGCAGGCGCGCCAGCAGGTGGTTTCGGCCCAACTGGGACTTCTGCAATTGCTGGCCCTGGCCTCCCGCACCAATGTCGTGGCGGTCGATCCCGTTGCGGCGGCCCGTGTTGAGGTGGATCTGGACAGCGCGATGGCGACGGCCTTTTCGTCGCGTATCGATCTTCTGGCCCAGCGCACGTCTCTGGAACAGATGCGTCAATCGCTCATTGTCGCGCGTAATCAGCGGCTTTGGGACGTGTCGCTGGAAGCCTCGGCCACGCGTGATGACGGCCCCAGGTTCCTTGATCGCTTTAATGAAACCGATACGAGGGTCGGACTGCGGCTGAATATTCCGATCGGTGATCTATCAAGGCGCCAAAGCTGGCTGGCGGCGGACACCAATATGCAGACGGCTGAACTGGCCTTCGAGGAAATGAAGCAGTCGGTGGAAAGCCAGGTGCTGGACGCGGTTCAGTCGGTTGAGGCCAGTTGGCTTCAGGTGGAGGCGGCGCGGCGGGCTCGCGCCTTGTCGGAGCAGGCTCTTGAGATCGGACAGGAACGCTTGCGTTTCGGCAGGGCCTCGAACTTTGAGGTCCTGTCTCTGCAGGCCGACCTGCGCGCCGCCGATGCTCAGCAGTTGTCGGCCAACATCGCGTACCTCAATGCGCTGACGGCGCTGGATCAGCAAATCGGGAGCACGCTTGAGACATGGCGCATTTCCTTGAACGACTGAAATCTCGCAAAGTGCAGGGCGCCCTGGCTGTTGTGGCGGTTCTGACCGCTGGAGCCGCGTTCGGCTTGACGCGCGGCGGGGCGGACCAGGGCGCGATGGAGGAGCAGCGCGCCACGATGACACGCGCGCCTTTTATTGTTTCCGTCAACTTTTCAGGCCGGGTGACGCCTGGCGAGCGTATTGATCTGAGCGCTCCGTTCGACGCCCGGGTGACCCGCGTCCTGTTTGAATATGGCGATCAGATCGATGCCGGGCAGCGCTTGCTGGAACTTGACGCCGCGGATGTCCTGCGGAGTCGGGCGGAAGCGGAATCCGCCTGGCTGAAGGCGGACGCCGAGGCTGACCGAATGGCCGGTTGGGAAGGAGGCGTAGAAGTGCGTCGCGCGACCCGGGCGATCGCTGCAGCTGAAGCTGACCTGAGCGACCTTGAGGCGAAAATCGCGGAAACCCAGGCCTTGCTCGAGCGAGGGCTTGTGCCCCGAAGCGAGCATGAGGGGCTTCTACAGCAACGGCGTCAGCGCGAAGCCGCGCTTGTTTCGGCGCGCGAAGATCTCGCTGAAACGCTCAGGCGAGCCGGCGCTGGAGAAAAGCGTCTTGCATCGCTGCAACGCGCTGTCGCTGCGGCGCAGTATGATGCGGTGCGAGACGGGGGCGACGGCGTCATCATCGCGCCGCAGGGCGGCGTGATCGTCCGGCCGGAGTCGCAAGGCGAAAGCGCCGACAAGGTCGTGCGGACCGGAGGGCGTGTCGCCAAAGGGCAATCCTTAGCGGTGATCGCCAGCACAGCTGCGCTTGACGTGGTTTTCACGCTCGACGAGCTGGACCTCAACGCCATTCAACCCGGACAGAAGGCCGTCGTCACCGGGCCCGGCTTCGGGGGACAGACCTTGACGGGAGTCGTCACAGGCGTCGCGGGCGAGGCCAGTACGGACGCTGGCGCGAACAAGGCCGTGTTTGAGGCGCGCGTGAGGCTGGATCCCCTGTCGCCCGAAGCCGCGCGGGCTGTGCGGATCGGCATGACCGCCAACATCTCGATCGTGGCCTATGAAAATCCGAGCGCCCTGGTTGCGCCCCCTGAAGCGGTCCAGGGGGCGGCGCCCAACGCCTTCGTCATGGTTCGGGCGCGCGGCGCCGAGCCCGTCCGGCGCGATATTGTCGTGGGCCAGGTCGGTCCGATGGGCGTCGAGGTGCTGTCGGGACTCAAGGCGGGCGACGTCGTCGTTTGGACGCCGCCGCCGCAGTCCTTGCAGCCTTAACGCAGAGGTTGGCCTGTGCGCAGGCGGGCGATGATGGCTTCGAGCTGGGCTCGCGGCATTCCGCCCGGGATCAGATAGCCGTTGATGATGAAGGCGGGTGTGCCTTGCAGACCCATGGCCATGGCTTCCTGCATATTGAGCATCAGCACGTCGTCGATCTCGGCGCGGTGCGTCTCCAGATCCTGGTCTAACCGCGCCAGATCAACCCCGGCTCCTTGAAGCAGGCGGCGTATCTCATCGTCGGTGACCCGCGAGGGATGCTTCATGAACGCGGCGTGGACCGCGTGATACTTGCCTTGATAACCGGCGGCCAGGGCGGATCGGGCGGCGTTTTCCGATACGGCGCCGAAGATGGCCCAGTCCTTATAGAGAACCCGGAGCTTGGGATCCGCCTTTAGAACTTCGTCGATTTCGACGTACATCTTCTTGCAGTAGGGGCAGTTGTAGTCGACGTACCCGATGATGGTGACGTCAGCGTTCTCGGCGCCTAGGAACGGCGTGGCCGGATTGTGCAATAGATCGTCGAAGCCTGTCCTGGCGATGGGCGGCATGTCCTGAGCGACCGCTGTCCCGGCGGCGCCGTTGTCGGCATCGGCGGGGCTGCAGGCGGCCAGCGCCGCCGCGGCAGCAGCGAGGGCGGGGACGAATTTGCGGATCATGGGACTTCCTTTGAGCATGGCGGGCTAGTTCAGACGCGCGATTTCGGTCGCGATCTGCTCGGGGGCGATTTCACCCAGATGAGTCTTGGCCAGACGGCCGTCGGCGTGAAGAAACAGGGTCACGGGAATGCCGACTGTTCGATAGTGGCGCGGAACCTCCATCGCCGTGTCGAACAGGACGGATTGAAGGTTCAGATCTTCATTCGTCAGGAAGCGACGCACGACGACATCGCCTTCGCCCTGATTGATGAAAAGGAAGCGTACGTCCGGGTGTTCGATCTGGGCCTGCGCCAGGGCGGGCATTTCCCGACGGCAGGGCGGGCACCAGGTCGCCCACAGGTTGATCACGGCGGGACGACCGTCGACAGCCGACAGGTCGACAGGCGGCCCCTCAAGCGCGCTCAGGGTGAGATGGGGCGGAGGCAGGGGCTCGGTGGCGGAGACCAGTTGATAGGCTGTCGTCCAGACGAGCGCGCCGACCGCCAACGGCGCCAGGGCCCAGGCGCGTTCTCGCCTGGTCCGCAGCAGTACGACCATCGCGGCGATGATGACCGGCACGGCCCATATCCAGCTGAAGCCGCCTTGCCAGACCGCCAGGGCGCGCCACGGAGCGTCCTGGAAATACTCCCAATGGGTCAGGACATGACCGAGGCGAGCGGCTGCGATACCGCCGAAGGCGACGACGCTGCTCCAGAGATTGAAGCGAGGGCTGACGCGAGTGGCGAGAAGGCCCGTTCCAATGATGAAGACGAAGACACCGGCCAGGATGGCGAAACGTTCGCCTGACAGGACCAGCGGGCCCAGGGAGACGGCGTTCATGACCTCGCCCCGGCGTGTTCCAAAGCGGTCTGGACCTGTTGAGCCGTCATATCGCCGATCAGGCGGGCTCCGGTCGCCTCGGTGGATGAAGCGGTCAGGAAGATCATGGTAGGCGGCCCGGCCACTCCGTAGCGCTTCATCAGGTCACGCGTCTCAGCCGTATTTTGGGTAACGTCGACCTTGATCAGGTCTGCTGCGGCGAACGCAGCGATCGTCGCCGGATCGGCCAGAACGCGACGATCAACGGCCTTGCAGATCGTGCACCAGTCGGCGGTGAAGTAGAGGACGGCCGGACGGCGGACATCGGCGGCGCGAGCCAGGGCCTGCTCCAGCGTCGCCTGATCCTCGACGATGGCGGTCGGGACGACAGATGGCGTCGCGGCCGCGCCTGAATTGGCCGACATCAGGGGCGCAAGCGGCCGCCAGGGGTCGACCGCGCCGAGACCGAGGCCGATCAGGATGAGGGCGCCCCATAGGCTCGCCGCCAGTCCGGCGCTTCGGGCGAGGTTCGAGATCAGATTGTTCGTCGCGGGGCTGAAGAGCCCGAGCACGGCGGCGGCGGCGAAGCTGAGCGCCGCGCCCGTCGCCAGGGTGACGGCCGGCGGCAGGATACGTCCGGCCAACCACCAGGCTATGCCTAGGAAGGCGAAGCCGAAAGCCATCTTGACCCGGTCCATCCAGGGACCCGCCTTCGGCAGGAAGCGAGCTCCGGCGGTGCCGAACACGATCAGGGGCACGCCCTTGCCCAGCCCCAGGAAAAACAAGGCCGCCGCGCCCAGAACCACGTCTCCCGTCTGGGCGATATAGAGCAGGGCCCCGGCCAGCGGTGCGGTGACGCAAGGGCCGACGATCAGGGCTGAAACGAAACCCATGGCGGCGGCGGATGGCGCTGAACGCCGCCCCTGTCCTTCTTCGCGCGAGAAGCGATTGGTCCATGCCGAAGGCAGTTGCAGCTCGAACCCGCCGAACATGGAGATCGCCAGGGCCAGGAAGATGAGGCTGAGGCCGCCGACGGCCCAGGCCGATTGCAGGGCGACCTGCAGGTTCTGACCCGACCAGGCGGCCGCGACGCCCAGCAAGGCGAAGGCGGCGGCCAGACCCAGAACATAGGCGATCGACAGGATCAGGCCTCGCCTTGTTCCTCGGCCGTCCACGCCGCGACCGATGACGCCCGCGAGGATCGGGTACATGGGAAAAACGCACGGGGTGAAGGCCAGCAGAAGGCCGAAGCCGAAGAAGGCCGCCAGCACCCACACAGCGCCGCCTTTCAGCGCCAGGCTGTCGATCAGGCCGTTCGAGGTCGGAACCGCCTCAGACGGTGCGAGAGGCGACGGCTCAGGGGCTGCCGGTTCGACCAATGGCCCGGTCGGCTCGGTCGAGACGTCCTTCGGCGGTTGAACGACGGAGACGATAGGCGTGGCGGGCGCGGGCGTCGTCGGGGCCGATGCCGGCGATTCCGGTTTCGCGGGCGTTTCGACGGTCCGCGTCGTCGGCGGGTAGCAGATGGCGTCCTCAAGACAGCCCTGGAACGTGACGTCGAGCGAACGGGGCGCGCCCGCCGCAGCCAGGGCCTCGGCCGACAGGACCGCGCGGCCCTTGCCGTACCAGACGTCCACGACGCCGAAACCTGGATCATCCTTGCGCTCGCCAGGAGCCAGCCTCAGCGGCAGGGCGTCCGTGGCGCCTGACGCCGTTGCGGCTGTATGATCCCGATAAAGGTAGTGTCCCGGCGCGATGGTCCAGTCGAACGCCACATCGCCGTCGGCTTGGCGCGACACCTTGAGCACGAAGGCCTGGTCGAGAGGCAAGGGCGCTTGCGCCAATGCCGATCCGCCCAAACCGATGATGAGCAGAAGCAGCATGACGCTGACGAAGCGTTGAAGAGACATCATGGCGGGGACAGGTCGTAGAATGAACTTAAGTCAGGCTTAAGCCGCGACCCGCAAATCGAAATCATGAGAATTCTCGCCATTGAAGACGATCCGGTTCTGGCCGACGGGCTGAGCGTCGGCCTGAGCGCTTGCGGCTGGACCGTCGAACAGGTCGCCACCGTCGAGGAGGCGAGGGCGGCGCTGGAGGCGTCGGGCTTTGACGCCGTCGTGCTGGATCTCGGACTTCCGGACGGCGACGGTCTGTCGGTGCTGCGATATGCGCGCGAGCGAGACATGGATGTCGGCGTCGTGGTGTTGTCCGCGCGCGACGACAGTCGCGACCGCATACAGGCGCTTGACGCCGGCGCGGACGACTATGTGGGCAAACCCTTTGACCTTGACGAACTCGCCGCCCGACTGAGGGCGGTTCGGCGGCGGTTGCTGGGACGGTCATCGCCCGCCTTGCGTCACGGGGATCTGACCCTTGATCCGAAGGCCCGACTGGCCTGGCGCGGTGACGGCGACCTGTCGTTGTCGCGTCGCGAGTTCGCCGTTCTCGAAGCCCTGATGGAGCGGCCGAGCCAGGTGCTTTCGCGCGCGCAGCTCGAAGAGCGGCTCTATGGCTGGCAGGAGGATATCGGTTCGAACGCCGTCGAGGTTCATATTCATCATCTACGCGCCAAGCTGGGCGCCGGCTTCATCCGCACGGTTCGCGGCGTCGGCTATACGCTGCAATGAAATCGATCCGCTTCAGGCTGTTCGCCACACTGGCACTCGTCACCGCCCTGGTATGGGGCGGGGCGGTTCTGTGGGCCGAGGTGCATACCCGCGCCGAGGTGCAGCAGGTTCTGGACAGCCGTCTGATGGAATCCGCCCGCATGGTGTCCTCGATGATGCGGGCGGGCGATGTTCGTCCTGTCATCCAGGCCTCTGAAACGAAGGCCGGCCACGTCTATGATCGCCAGCTCTCCTGTCAGATCTGGTCGATGGACGGCCAGTTGCTGGGACGATCCCAAAGCGCGCCCGTAGAGCAGTTGTCCGGCGGAGAGGACGGGTTCTCCGAGCGCGAGATTCGAGGGGAGCGATGGCGCGTCTATACCGTCAGCGATCCGCAGGCCGGATTTCGGGTGATGGTCGGCGACAATCTGGCGGTCCGCGAACATCTGGTCGGAAGCGTCGTGACAGGCCTGATCGGACCGGCGGTTCTGGGGCTGGCGGCGCTGGGCGCCCTGATTTGGTGGTCGGTGGGGCGAGGCTTGGCGCCGGTCCGTCAGATGACCGACGCTTTGAGCGCGCGCGATGCCGATGATCTGGCTCCCATCGACGTGTCCCACGGCGCCCGTGAGTTTCAGCCGTTCGTCCTGGCCTTGAACGAGCTGATCGGCCGCCTGGGCGCCGCACGGCGCCGGGAGGCGGAGTTCACAGCGGCGGCGGCGCATGAACTGCGAACGCCGCTGGCGGGTCTGCGGATACAGGCGCAGATCGCCGCCGCTACGGACGACCCGTCGATGCGGCGACATGCGCTTGAGCAGATCCAGACCTCGGTCGATCGCACGGCGCGGCTGGTGGCGGGGCTGCTGGCGCTGGCGCGCGAGGATGAGACCCCGATCCAGAACGAAAACCGCCGATTGATCACCCTGAGGCAGGCCTTTCCTGCGGCCGCCTCGGATGAAAGGGTTCAGTTCTTCGGGGAGGACGGCCTTCTGTATGTCGATCCTGTTCGCTTTGGCGCGGCCGCCGACAATCTGCTGGCGAACGCCCGGCGTCATGCGGACAAGCGGATACGCATCGGACTGGAAATGACGCTCCGGTCCCCGCGTCTGGTCGTCGAGGATGACGGGGCGGGGGCGGCTGCGGACGAGCTTTCACGACTTGGACAGCGCTTCTTTCGGGGAGCCGGCGGTCGTCATGAAGGTGCGGGACTGGGACTGTCGATCGTTCTGGCGACGATCAAGGCCCATGGCGGCGAAGTTCGCTTTCTGAACTCGCCTCTGGGCGGCTTGCGCGTCGAGCTCTTGCTCGATCGGATCAACATCCGAAGCGCCGGTTCCGGCGAGGAAGGGCGAAAGTCGGATTGACGCCCGTGCTGTCGAGCGATCCGATCATTGCATTCACACGGCGACGCTGGCAGGCAAAGCTATATCGGGTGGGGCGCAGGCGCCCTGGGGGTTGATGGGATTGGAGTTGGCGTGAACAAGATCATGAGTTTGCTGGGAAGCGCCCTTTTGAACCGGCGAATCGTGGGCGCCGCCATTCTTGCCGTGGTCCTGTTCACCTTGGCCGTCGATCTGGCGGGTCTGGTCTTCCCGTGCCCCTACTGTCGGGTCCAGAGGTTCGCTCTTGGCGTCCTGGCGCTCATCTTGATGCTGAAATCATATGACGCCCTGTGGTCGCGCTATATCGCCGCCGTCGTCGGAATGATGGGCCTAGTCGTCGGGATCAGCCAGAATTTTAATCATATCAAGAAGATCAACAATGGCAGCTTTGACTGGTCCGCCCTTTGGATCGGTCACCCCTGGATATTGTCAGGCCTGGCGATCCTGGCTTTGACTTGGCAGCTTTTCCTGATTTTCGACGTCGATACGCGTTCGGCTCGGTAAGACCCGCCCGGCTGGGGTGCTCTGGGCGGCAGCAGTAGTGAGCAGGGCAAGACAGCCGCTCCAGCGGGGAGCGCCCCAGTAGCAGCAGCCGCCCCCTGAACGGATCGCAGGCGCCTAGCGACTGATGTCATCTCAGCGGAGTTGCTCTTTTCGTGCGACAAATCCGCATGGCCAATCCCGCGACCAGTGATGGTCTGGTTGTCATGGGCTAACAGGATTGGGGAGAGGATCGGCGCTTTCGGAAATAGCGAATATTTTCGAGGCCATAACACCCCCGAGTGGCTCCGCTTCGCGGAAGCTTTTCGAACTATCTGCCTTCTGCCAAATCGAGAAGTAGGGGCTTTGTTTGAGATGGTACGATTCTTCTATGAGGAACGACGGGAGGCTCCTGATCTCCCACCAACTTGAATCGTGTGCCTCTTCGGGACCGTGTTTGCCGAGGAGCACGCACCGACATTTCTCGCCGGGCAGGATCATCGGCCAATAGCAACAAGGACAGCGCCCTCCCGCACTTACAACCTCCCTGGTTATACCAATCTAGGGAACATTAACCCTGCGAGTTCAGTGGCTTGCAGGGTTTTTGCGTTCTGTATCCGCGCAGTGTCTTTGGGCCGTTTTCAATCGGTCAGGGGAGAAGTGGGGCGCCGTCCCGAAGGAAGGCGCGCCTTTGCCGATCCAGTACGGCCACGTCCGCGCCCGGAGGGATCATGTGGACGTCGTCCCTCATCCCTTGATGAAGGCCAGGATGTCCGCGTTCACCACATCGGCGTTAACTGTCAGCATGCCGTGCGAGAATCCGGGATAGATGATCAGTTTGCTGTTCTGCAGCAGCTTGTCCTGCATCAGGGCGGCGGTCTTGTAGGGCACGACCTGATCATCATCGCCTTGCAATATCAGGGTCGGCACGGTGATCGCCTTCAGGTCTTCGGTCTGATCGGTTTCCGAGAAGGCCTTGATGCCTTCATAGTGGGCTTTGGTGCTGCCCATCATGCCCTGACGCCACCAGTTGTCGATCACGCCCTGTGAGACGTCTGCGCCGGGGCGGTTGTAGCCGTAGAAGGGGCCGGCGGGCACGTCGATGAAGAACTGCGCCCGATTGGCGGCCAGGGCGACGCGGAAGCCATCAAACACCTCGATCGGCGTGCCGTCAGGATTACTGTCGGTCTTGACCATCAAGGGCGGCACGGCGCTGACCAGCACGGCGCTGGCGACGCGGCCCTGGGGCTGGCCGAACCGGGCGACGAAGCGCGCCACCTGTCCGCCGCCGGTCGAGTGACCGATATGGATGGCGTTCTTCAGGTCCAGATGCTCGGCAACAGCCGAGGCGTCGGCGGCGTAGTGATCCATGTCGTGCCCGTCGCCGACCTGTTCCGAACGTCCATGCCCGCGCCGGTCATGGGCGACGACGCGATAGCCCTGCTTGAGGAAGAAGAGCATCTGGTTGTCCCAGTCGTCTGCCGACAGCGGCCAGCCGTGGTGGAAATGGATTGGCTGAGCCTCTTTGGGGCCCCAGTCCTTGTAGAAGATGTCGACACCGTCGGAGGTGGTCACGAAGGGCATGGGTGTTCTCCTGAGGTCATCGGAATTGGCCGGCGGCCGTGATTGGAGTCGGCATGTGAGGGACAAGTTGGGCGTCTTGCGTGACATCCAACTGGACCAGGGTTGAAGCGCCGAGGCCGTCGAGCAGTTGCGTCAACGGCCCGCCTTCTCGCTTCAGTGTGATCCCTGAAGGCAGGACCTGCTGGGCGAAGCGCAGGGTGTTGGACTGCACGCAATCTGGCGCCGCTGGCCGTCGATGCGGTTCAACATGGTGTTGGTTCCCATGCGCGACTGCGAGGGAAGTGTTCGGAACTTCGGCGTCGGCAGACTGAGGCTGATGTCCGGCGTCCCGTCCGGCGCGGCGACCGAGGCCGTAATCCGGGACCAGAAGGCGACATCGATCGGGGTCAGCCACTTGGGCGGTTGAGTGCCCTCGACACCGCGCGCACGGGCAATGTCGGTGTTGACCGGCAGGGCAAGGAGGTGGGCGAAGAAGCTGCGGCGCTTCATCGACCGTACCAATTCCACCGCATGCGAGCCGCGTGCCTGGGGACGTCGGACGACCACGACGACCGAGGCCTCGTTGTTGGGATCGTTGTCGCAGACCCGATAGGCGAAGATCGTCAGCGCCACGAGTCCGTAGCCGGGCAGGGCGCGCAGCGGCTCCAGTATGTCCACGAGGCAGGCCTCGCTCCCGGCGCTCATTGTTCTGACTTTGCCTGCTATGCTTGTCGACGCGGAAAAAAGGCGGCTTGCGGCTGAACTAGGGCAGGGCTTCACCATGCTCGCTGTAGTCGAGGCCCTCGATCTCGGCCTCAGTCTGGACCCTGAGGCCGACTGTATATTTGCAGATCATGAGCACCATGAAGGTGCCCGCTGCGCTCCAGACCATGGCGCCGCCAAGGCCGATGGCCTGTTTCAGGACGGTGGCCCCTTCGGCGGCCGGATTGATGGCGGCATTGGCGAAGACGCCGGTCAGCAGGGCTCCCGCAATTCCAGCGACGCCATGCACCCCGAAGGCGTCCAGGCTGTCGTCATATTTGAGCTTATGCTTGAGCCAGACTGCGCCGGCATAGGCGATCGGACCTGAGATCAGGCCGATCAGGAAGGCGCCCTTAGGGTCGACGAAGCCGGCGGCGGGGGTGATGGCGACCAAGCCGGCCACGACGCCGGTCAGCAGACCCAGAAGTGTTGGTTTCTTTTTCAATGTCCACTCCACCGCAATCCAGCCGACGGCGGCGGCTGCGGGAGCCAGCAGGGTGTTGAAGACAGCGACGGCGGCGATCTCATTGGCGCCCGCGGCCGAGCCCCCGTTGAAGCCCATCCAACCGACAAACAGCAGTCCGGTGCCGATGGCGGTGAAGGCCAGGTTATGAGGGGCCATGTTGTCCCGGCCCCAGCCGTGTCGCGGGCCGAGTACGACGGCGCAGACCAAGCCGGCCACCCCGGCGTTGACGTGAACGACGGCGCCGCCCGCGAAGTCGAGCACGCCCAGTTCTCCCATCCAGCCGCCACCCCAGACCTGATGGCAGATCGGCGCATAGACGATCAGGTGCCACAGGGTGAAGAACAGCACGCTGGCCGAGAATTTGATGCGCTCGGCGAAGGCTCCCGCGATCAGGGCCGGAGTAATGATGGCGAAGGTCAGTTGATAGCCGATCCACAGAAACTCGGGCAGGCCCGGGGTCAGGGCGTGGGCGGTGTGGGTTCCGACCCCGTTGAGAAACAAGGCTTGAAGCCCTCCCACGAAGTTGTTGGCCGCGCCGTTGATCGTGCCGAACGACAGGGCGTAGCCGGCGACGAACCATAGGACGGTGACGATCGCCATGGCCGCCGTGGAATGAGCGATGGTGGCGATCAGGTTCTTTTTCCGAACCATGCCGCCGTAGAAGAGGGCCAGGCCCGGCAGCGTCATCATGAGCACCAGGGCCGTCGATGTGAGAATCCAGGCTGTGCCCGAGCCATCCAGCGCCAATGGGACCTGGTGTTCCAGTAGGGGCGGCGCGGCCGCCAGGGCTGGCGCCGAAAGCGCAACAGCGAAAAGGCCGCAACAGAATGCTGCGGCCTTGGAAATCGTCTGTGGGGTCATGAGGGTCTCGGGGAGAAGACGCGGGGAAAATGATGTCAGGCGGGCTGGGCGGGCCTGACGCAGGCTTGAGCGGCCTCGCCGGCGGTCGGTTCTGGCGTGATCTCCGCGAAGGCGCGTGCGCGCTGCTCCCCCAGCCACGGCTGTTCGCTGCGGAAGACAACTGGGTGGAATGATCCCGTTTTTTGCATCTGCGTATTAAAGGGTGCGGCCGCGAAGTTAGCAAAAGATTTTTTACCGATCCCGGAGTCGTGATGCAATATAGGTATTATTTACCCAATATTTTCTAGTTCATAGAACATATGATCAAATTTTAGGTTGCGTTGCGATAATGGAATGCGCAGGTCCAAGGCCGCTGAATAACGGCTCGGCGCCCGCCGCGCGTCCCCGTTTTCTGGCGTCTTCCTGGGTGAAATCCAGAATCGCTCCAGTGGACCACGCCCAATAGGTCTGGGCAGACGTTATCTGGCTGACGGTAAGCGGCGGTGTTGGACGCGAACGGAACTCTGGGTCTTGCCTCCAGGGCAGGAGCCTATTTGCAGGCGGGCTGGAGGGCGAGCCAGGCGCGGGCGGCGTCCACCGCATCCTCGCCTTCACCATCGATGACCTGATCCGGCTCGATACCATCTGGGTAGGTTCGGCCGTTTCGATCCACCATCATGGCCGTGGTCACGACCACATTGGCGCCGTCGGCTAGAGGATACCCCTCGTTCGAGGAGGCGACGCCATAGGTGCGGGCGCCGAAGCTGCGGGTGAGCGCCCGGCCGGCGAAGGCGATCGCAACGCCCTCGCCGGAACTGGCGGTCGCGTCATCCAGCAGAAGCGCGACGGGGGAGGCGGCGAGCGACGGGATCGGGCGCCACTCGTCGATCGACATCATTGTGAGGCCGCGCCCCTGTTCGGCGAGCACGACTGCGGAGCCTTCCTTCAAGGTGGCATAGTCCTCGATCCGTCCGTCGGCGTCCTCGCTCCGGCCCTGCGGACCGTCCCCGAGCAGACCCGAAAGCCCGATCAGCATCGGCCACACATTGCCGCCCGTATTGCCTCTCAGGTCCAGGACATAGCCGCAGCTGCGCGGGCCGGCGTTGGCGACCGCGCCGAACAGGCGAGAGGCGTAGGCGATGGCCTTTTCACCAAAACCAGAGACGGACGGCACGGTGATCAACTCGGCGTCATGATCGGGGCCGACAGCAAGCGTGTGGGCTTCTATCTCCGCCCGCTTCATGAACGGCGAACCTGGACGAGGCCGAGGCGGCGCGTCAGGCATGAGCGGGCGGTCGCCGTATCGCTCGCGCCAGGCGGCGATCGCGTCGGGGGTCGGTTGGACGAAGGAATGGCCGTCGCCCAATCCAGCCGCCAAGGCCGCCCAGGCCGGAAGCATGTCGATGTCGTCGCGGGCGCCTTCGGCGCGATGGCGCATATCCTCGGCCAGGGCGTCCCAGTCGACCTGCCGGCTGCGATAGGCCACGGGGCGAACGACAGCGATGGCGTCTCTGATGCGCGTCTCGGCGTCGAAACGTTCGGAAGGCTGCTGGATCAGCGACACGGCGGCGAGAAGGGGAAGGAGCATGACGGACCAGAATGATGTTCAGGCTTGGTAGTCAGCGGCGCCGGCGAGCGGCCAGTTAAATTTCGGTCATGCGGGCAGATTAAAGGTCAGCAACGGGCTGGGCGCGGTTCAAGCGCTTGGCCGCTACCGGTGTCGGCTTTCCGCGCCGACGCCAATGATCGCTCAAGGCGCGTTGCTGACCTTGGTGGCTCGTCGCGCCGAACGTCCTCCAGGGGGGGAGTGGACCTCAACATCGTCGCAGAGTAATCAGGGCACGACGACCGACATCCCTGCTTTGACGCGATCCAGAGCCACAAGGGTTCGGTAGCTGGCCACAAGGTCGTTCTCGGCGAACCACCGTCGGGTCAGGCCTTCATAGACCCTCATGTCGGGGGCGATAACGATCAGCATGAAGCTGACGCCGCCGGTTACGTAGTAGCATTGCTGTACTTCGGGCGTGGCGCTGAACAGGGCCTTGGCCCGGTCAACGGTGTCGGCGCGCTCGTCGTGCAGCACCACCTAGACAATGGCGGTGATAGGCATCATGATCGACCCTGGCTACATTGGCCTGGATTACGTTCGCCGCCTCCAGCGCCGCGATTCGGCGCTGCACCGCAGCGGCTGACAGGTTCACAGACTGGCCGATCGTGCGCTGGGGCGTGCGACGCATAGGCGATCTGCGAGGCCAGTCATCCTACCATGCAAGGACCGCCAGCTCGGCGACGCCAAGCAAAGCTGTTCGATCGATCTCTCGTTGCCAGCATCCAAACGCTATAGTAACGGGCGGGGCGCTGTCTTCCCTAGGCAGAAATGTCGATGGTGTTGTTGGCGAAGCGGCCTTTCGCTCTCAGCATTACCTCGCACCCGGACGTGAGGCCCTGACTTACAGAAACTCCTAGGCCTCCAGCCGTGGGGTTTCTGTAGGCTTGGCCCAGCGTCAGCAACGCCGCAAGGCTGACGTGCACTTCCAACTGGAACTTGCCTAGGCCCACCGCCGGGATGAAGTCCACGCGGTCAATCAGCTGGCGCAGTTCCGTACGCACTTCCTCGCCGTCCTCGCTCTCGATCGCCGTATGCAGATTTTCCGCCAGCCGGCGGTAGACCTCCATGCCGCCGGAGTGAAGTTGGATCACGGATGGGGTGCTGTCGGCCGCCATTCGGGCTTGGATCTCGCTTCGGCGGATCTTCAGCGGGGTGCTGATCATCTTCAGTTCGTCCGTTTCGATCGCGCCGTCTAGGCACATGGTCTGCGCGCGCTTCAGTTTGCGTTCGATGTCCGCCAGTTCGCGCTCCAGCGGTGCCCGTTCGACCTGAAGGGCGCGGCGCTCTGCTTCCGCGCCGGCGTGAAAGGTTCTGACGGTTTCGGTGATCGCTTCCGGGGCTAGCAGGTGGGTCTTGATGCCGGCAAGGACGCGTTCCTCCACCGTTTTGGCGGCGATAATCTTGCCGTTTGAGCAGGTGCCGCGATCGAAGCGGCCGCTGCAGTTGTACTTGTCGCCTTTCAGCGTCATGGCGGAGCCGCACAGACTGCACTTCATCAGTCCGGACAGCAGGCGTTTCGGTTTTCTGATGAGCGTCTTGGGCTGTCTCGCCTGGACGCAGAGCCGGGCTTGGACGGCGTCCCAAAGTCCCTGATCGATGATGCGCAGGTGCGGGACGGGCTCCCGCAGCCATTCCTCAGGCGGATTCAGAACCGAAGATCGCCTGCCCGTGTCGGGGTGCTTGCGGTAGCGACGTCGATTGAAGACCCGCACGCCGATATAAAGTTCCTGGTGCAGGATGCCGTCCTGGGCGCGGCGGTTGCCGTGAATGGCCGAGGGGGTCCATTCGCCGCCACGCGGGCCAGGTTCGCCGTCGGCGTTCAGCTTGTGAGCGATGGCGCGGGCTGACATTGCGTTGCGGCCGAAGTCGGTGAAAATCTGGTGGAGGATGCTGACCTGGCGGGCGTTGGGCTGCAGTTCGCCCTTGCCAATGATATCGTAACCAAAGCAGCGACCTCCGCCAGAGAAGCCAGCCTTTACTCGTGCGGTCAGGCCGCGACGTGTCTTCTCTGCCAGGTCGTGCAGGAAGAGTTCGTTCATCATGCCCTTCAGCCCGATGTGAATTCTGTCGATCGGGCCTTCGGTCAGGGTCTTCAGCGCGACGCCGGCGTAGGTGAGGCGTTTGAAAATGCCGGCGAGGTCCTCCTGGTCGCGCGAAAGTCGGTCGAGCGCCTCAGCCATGACGTCGCTGATTTCCCCGCGCTCTACGGAGGCGAGGAGCGCGCGTAGTCCTGGTCGGTTGGCGATCGCGCTGCCGGAAACGGCCTCGTCCATGAACTCGAAAACTTCTGTGACGCCCTCAACTCGGCTGGCTTCGCGCAGAAGCGTGATCTGGTCTTTGGTCGACCGGGCGTTCTGGAGGTCCGAGGAATGGCGGCCGTAGAGGGCGCGTTTCTTGGAACTGAGGACACCTCGTTGCATCAGCTGGGCACGCTCCTCCTCTCAAGATGCTTGGTGCTCATTGGAAAATCTTCATTCAGACAGGAGGTCAACCTGCGCTACGGGCGCAACCCGGTCAACGATCGGCGCTATGCTTCTTCGTCGATAGGGGCGGGCTTCTCGCGAAACCCGCCCCCGCTGAGGGCTACAGTCCGAAGGTCACCAAGCCTCGCTCGTCGACCCGCCATGCCGATTGAAGGCGATCTCCCATGCATGATCGTCTGGATCCGCGACGTAGCCCCGAAAGCCACCGTGTGGCGGCGCATCGGCCTGGCGACGGATGCGGCCCCTGAAGCTGGCCAGCCGGTCGATCAATGAGGAGACTTGATCCGGCTCATTTACATTATGAGCGAGGTTGAAGGCGCCAGGCAGCTTCAACCCCTCCCTCTGCATGTTGAGCTCGCTCTCCAGCCATGTGCCGAGAACGAAGCCATTCATTTGGTAAAGGAGGATTTCGTCGTTCTCGAAGACGGCCGACCCACCTGAACCCCTCTACGTAAAATTGTCTGGATCTAGCCAGATCAGTGACGCTTAGCGTGATGACCGAAATCTCCTTTGCTCGCCGCCTGCACCATGCAGACCGCGTGAAGATCGGGGGACTCGCCGCTGGCGGCGCCGGACAGACCCGCTTGCGCGAGGGCCGGACTAACCGCCAGCCTGCCTTTTCGACGGTGTCAGATTAGGCGGAATGCTTGGCCAGGCAAAGTCGGCCGTACGATTGACGGGCGGCCCTCCGCTGCTGGCGCAAAGCTGCGATATGGCTTGCGTTGCGGCCTTTCATTCCGGATGGAGCACCATCCAGGCTACGACGTCCTGCCGTCGAAGGTTAAGGCTGTCCTCATGGAGACGGCGCGGCGCCTTGCGCTGGTTGCGGGCGAGCCTCCGCCAGACGACGCCCTCTATTTCGTCCTGAACGGCGCCCTCGGCTTCCTTCCGTCCGGGCAGCGGGTCTGCGTGGGCGTGATTCCTCCCGGCAGCGTTCTGGGCTGGGAGGCCGCCGTCGGCGCGACCCTCCATGCTCATGAGACGCGAGCCGTCCTGCCGACCGAGGGCTATGTCGCGCCGTTGAAGCCAGTCCACGCCGTGTTGAGGGACGCCTGGATTCACCAGTTTCTCGCCGCCTATGCCGCGTCGCGCGCGCGCGCGCTCGGCGTCGAGGCCGCCTGCAACGCCCGGCATACGGCCCTCCAGCGCCTGGCGAAATGGATCGCGCGTCTTCATGCGGCCGACGGTGAGGAGAGGGGGGAATTCCCATCACCCAGGGCGAATTGGCGGACATGCTCGGCTTGCAGCGCACCAGTATCAACGCATTGTGCCGCCACCTGCAGGATCGGGGAGCTGTCCAGATTCGTCCTGCCCGAATCAGGACGAGCTTTGGCAGGCGGCCTGCGATTGCGACGCCGGGCTGGCGGAGGGCGCTCTGGAACGGCGCCTCCGCAACCGGTTGAACTAAGGGGCACAGCCCTTGCGGGAGCCGAAACCGGACGGCGGCGTTGCTTGGGAATGACTTCGATGCAGGACGCCGCGCGGGCGGACGACAGCGCCTATATTCGCGATCTGGGCCGAGCCTTCGGCGGCGCTCTGCTTTTCAGCCTGCCCCTGCTGATGACGATGGAGATGTGGGCGCTCGGCTTCGCTGCGGAACCGGAGCGGCGTCTCGTCTTTCTGCTGGCGGCGCTGCCGGTGCTGTTCGGGTTGGCGCATTACGCCGGGTTTTCGGCACGCCGGGGTCCGGTCAACAATGCGCTGGACACCCTGGTCGCCCTGGCTGTGGGCTTCGTCACCGCCGCTGCGCTTCTGCTGGTCTTCAACGTGCTGGATCTGAGTTCGCCGGCGTCCGCCGTGGGGCAGATGTCCCTGCAGGCGGTGCCCGCCGCGCTGGGCGCCCTGGCGGCGCGACGCCAGCTGTCGGGCGATTCGGACGAGGGCGACGAGGATGAGGCCTCCTATCCGGGCGAGCTGTTCCTGATGCTGGCCGGCGCCCTCTACTTCGCCATGAACCTGGCTCCGACCGAGGAGATGCGACTGATCGCCTATATGGCCACGCCGCTGGGCGCGTTGGGTGTGCTCATTCTGTCGGTGATCCTGCTGCACCTGATCGTCTTCGAGGCGGGTTTCGCGGGGCAGGAAGAGGCGGAAACGCCGGTTCGGGCCTTCTTCGACTTCACCCTGCCGGGCTACGCCCTGTGCCTGCTGGCCAGCCTCGCCATGCTGTGGGTGTTCGGCGGAGCTGACGGCCATGGGCTCCAGGCGCTCATGGCCAATGTCGTGATCCTGGCCTTTCCGGCGGCGATCGGGGCCGCGGCCGCGCGGCTTCTGGTGTAGCCGTGACGGACAAGGAGAAGCAGAAAGCACGGAAGAAGGGCGTGTCGCGGCTGCAGTGCGCCTGCGCTCTGATTGGCCTCGTCATCACGCTCGGCGCGGCGGGCGTGCTGGCGCGAGCGGCTTTTTCGGTTCCGTCGCCGGCGGCGCTGACGATCAGAAGCGAGGCGGTTCGACCTTCATCCGGCGGATGGGTGGTCGACGTCGTGGTCGCCAACCAGGGCGACCTGGCCGCCGCCGCCGTGGATATCGAGGGTCAGGTCGGCGGCGAACGCTCCGGCGCCTCGCTCGACTATGTCCCCGGGCGGGGAGAGAAGAAGGCCAGCCTGGTCTTCTCGCAGGCGGACAAGCCAGAGCCGGCTTTGCGCGTGCTGGGCTGGTCGGAGCCCTGACGCTCCGAACGCCGCCGCTCGCCGATTGCCGGCTGCGATCCTCGTTAATCCGTCGTGCCGCACCGACATGAACTCGCGGTCAGCTTGGCCACATCCAGAATGGAGGCCTTGCCGCGACTGAACCGCACGCCGCCCGTCGCCTGAAGGTTGCGCGCCGCCACGTTGATGCTGGTGCGTTGGACGCCGAGCATGGCCGCCAGTCGGGCCTGATTCAGGCGAACCGGCGCGCCGTTCCCGCCGTGATGCAGGCGAAGCAGCCATTTCGCCAGCCGCTCCGACACCCGGTGGGAGGCGTTGCAGGCGGCTTCCTGTTCCAGAAACGTCAGACGCTGGACCGCCTGCAGAGCGACGAAACGCGCCAGCCAGTCATACCCCAGCGCTTCGCGTGCGGCGGCGGCGGGAACCTGGAACAGCCGCACGTCCAGCAGGGGGCGAACCTGTGCGCCGCTGCCGCTGAAGCCGAGGGCGTGATCCCACCCGTAGACGGCGCCGGATACGACCGGCGCGACGCAGACCTCGCTGTCGGGCGGGAAGGCGCCGAGCACGCCGGAGATGACGAACCAGAGGTGGTCTCTGTCCAGGGCCAGGCGCGCATCACCCGGGAGATCGACTTCCGTCCCTTCCGCGATCAGGCGCCGCTGCGCGTCCGGCGGCAAGGCGTGATAGACCGGATGATCTCCGATATGGGCGCGCGGACGCCCGGGAAGCGGGACGGACGGAGGCAGCGTGGCGGCGGAATCTGCAGGCATGAGCCCTCCTGGGGAAGGAGCCGTGCCATGAATGCAGGGGGGCGCCACTTACATGGGTTAGTCGCCGAAGTTCCGCGCGTCCGCGAGAGCGTCGGCTATGCTGAGGCCGGCGGCCAGCGCCAGGCCCGACAGGTCGGGCAGGATGGCGCGGCCCGTCCGGTAATCAACGAGGCCCGCGCGGCGAAGCTGCTGCAGGGTGCGGTTCATATGCACGGCGCTGAGGCCCAGGATGTCGGCGAGCATGTCCTGGGTGAGGGGAAGATGCAGGACGCCGGGTTCGACAGCGCCCAGACGGCTTTGCCGCTCGTACAACTCCAGCAGGAGGTGCGCGGTGCGCTCATAGGCGCTGAGCCGACCGAGCCGGATCACATGTCGCGCCAGCCGCAGACGCTCCGCAGAGCGAAATTGGCGCCAGGCCTCCAGGAGGCGCGGGCTGAAGTCCGCACCTTCTGAAATGGCGTCCCACAGCAGGGTTGCGTCGAGGGTCGAGGCGTCGGTCAATGCCCAGACCGCCATATCTGCGTCCACCGAGTCGGTCGCCAGGATGACGTCGCCGGGCAAACTCAATCCCACGATCTGCCGACGACCGTCCTCCAGCATGGCGCCCCGCGCCACCCAGCCGCGCGCTACGACCCGGGCGTCCTTGCGTTCGGGATGAAGAGGGATGGGGCCGCCGGGAGGGTGGGCCAACGCCGGACCCCGGAACCAGCCGCGAATGCGATCGACGTCAGAAGACGACAGCACGGCGAAGCTGGAAAGCATCCGTTCCAACGACGCCGCCGCTATGTCTACATCATCTTGATAAGACTGATTCTTCATCCCCCTGACCAACAGCACGGCCAGGGGTGTTTCGTTCTTTACATAGGTTAGTCGCAGCGCCGCCGCAGGGCTGATAGATCGGTCTCAGGCGCGATGGTAGGAATCCGCGCACAAGGTTCGCAGCTGGCGCCAAGTGGCCTTGCCTTCGAGCTGGAACAGCTCGGCCTGGGTATAGCGGTCGGATATCAACGCCTTGCGGACCTCGCTTGGGATACGGAAGCGACCGCTGCGCGCCAGCTCAAAGGCCCGCTCAATGACTGGTGTCCTGTTCACAATGCAAACTCCCCTGTTACGCGAAACCAACGCAGCTAGGCCGTAGCCGGTTCTTTGTGTCGCCTTTGCGGCGTTACGGAACCGGGCGGAGGCGAGCTTGGCGGCAACATTCGCCGTCGGGCGACGTTGAGCTTTGGCAAGCGTCAGCGGAGCCGCCCCATGCACGACCATAGCCGCCTGTTGGAGAACAAGCTGGAGCGTCGCGACGCCCTCGGGGACGAGGAACGACAGGCCTTGCGAAGCGTGCTGGTCAATATCGTAGTCAAGCCGGCGGGCAGCGACATCGTTTCACAGGACGCCCTGGTCGATCACTCCAGCTTGGTTATCGGGGGGTTCTGCGCGCGCTACCGCGACCTGAGCGATGGGCGGCGTCAATACACCCAGATCAACCTTCCCGGGGATTTCATCGACCTGCACGGCTTCGTGCTGAAGCGGGTCGATCACGGGGTGCGCGCCTTGACCGATTGCCTCATCGCAGAGGCTCCCCACGACCGTCTGCGACGCCTGACGGAGCAGCACCCGCACTTGACGCGTCTGCTGTGGCTGGAGACGGTGGTGGACGCCGCCATGCATCGCGAATGGCTCTTGGCGCTGGGGCGGCAAGAGGCGCTGGAGCGGACCGCCCTGCTGGTCTGTGAAGTCTACACCCGCCTGGAAGCCGTCGGACTCGCTCGCGACGGAGCCTTTCGTTTTCCGATCATCCAGGCGGAGATCGCCGACCTTCTGGGCATGTCGGCGGTGCATGTGAACCGCACGCTGAAAGTCATGCGAGAGGCGGGGTGGCTGGAATGGAGCGGGGCCGACGTCCGCATCCTCGCCTGGGAGCGACTGGCCGATGCGGCCGAGTTCAATCCGTCCTACCTCCGACTGGAGAAGCTGCCGGTCTGAGGCGGTTCGTCCCCGCCGCCGACGAGGCGGCGGGGAGACCGGCCGTCAGGCGGGTTGCAGCGCCTCGGCGTTGACCGCAGAATCGGCGATGGCCGTCAGGTCCTCGTCCGTCTGGCTTTCCTCCTGGAGGGTCTCGTCCAGCAGTTTGACGGCGTCCTTCAACCCCATCACCTGCGCCCATCGCTTCAGCGTGCCGTAGCGGGTGATCTCATAATGCTCGACCGCTTGGGCCGCGGCCAGCAGACCCGCGTCGAGCGCCGCCGTGTCCTTGTATTCCTCGGCGATCTCGTCGCCCTCGGCCAGGATGCCTTCGATGGCGTCGCAAGTCTTGCCGCGGGCGGGCTTGCCGATGATCTCGAACACCTGCTGCAGGCGCTCGATCTGTCCTTCCGTCTGCTCCCGATGCTTCTCGAAGGCCGCCTTGAGCTCGGGTGATTGAGCCGCGCGGGCCATCTTGGGCAGAGACTTCAGAATCTTGCGCTCAGCGTAATAGATGTCGCGCAGAGTGTCGTGAAACAGGGTCTGCAGCGTTTTCTCGGCCATGGTTGTCTCCTCAAAACGAGTGGGCGCCTTCGAAGCGGGAGATACGTCGCGGCGTTCCGGTGTGTCTGCATCCGGACAGACGCCTAGACCCGCCCTATGAGGCGCGGAAGTCTGCCGACGCGTAGAAAAAAGGGACGGACCGCGGCCCGCCCCTCTCGCTTCGCAACGGGGTCGGCGTCAGCCGCCCAGGCTGGACTGCAACTGCTTGGCGCGTTCCAGGTGCGCTTCGATCTTGGGCAGGACCGTGCGGGCGTGCTCGGCCAGGGCCGGGACATCTGTCTTGTCCGAGAAGCCGCGATGCAGGGTGACGGCCTCCTCGTGGGCGGCGACCTGTTGATCGATATAGGTCTTGTCGAAGCTCGCCGCCGTGGCCGAGCGCAGGTTATCGATAAGACCCTTGCGACGCTGATCCAGTTCGGTCGGCACGGCGGTGTCCGGCGCCGCCTGCGCGGCGGCGGTCTTCAGGGCGGCTGAGGCGGCCGTGTGATCGGTCTTGATCATCTGGGCCAATTCCTTGACCTGGGCGTTCTGCGACCGTTCCAGGGCGATGTCGGCGGCCTGGATTTCGTACATGTCGCCCATGGCGGCGTTGGGAACATAGGCGCTGACCATATTGGCGCCCATGGTGGCGGCCGAGGTCTGGCCGACCGGCTCGGAAACGGCGTCCTGAGCCTTGTCGACGGCCTCGGAACCCTGTTGCTGGTTGCAGGCCGCCAGGGTGAGAGCGGCGGCCGAGACGGCCATAACGGCCATGGTTTGTTTCATCATCAGTGAATCTCCTTGCGATGGATCAGGATTTGGCGGCCATGCCCGGCGTGTCGGGGGCCAGCTCTTCCGCCTGGGTCTTGGGCGGCGGGGCGTCGGCCTGCTGCAGCCCGTCGTCAGGCGTTTCTCGAATGGACAGGATGGCTTCGTGCGCCCGCATCAGGGGCGCGGCGGCGTCTGCGGCCTGCGCGTCCGTGGGCGAGGTCACGCGCAGGCGCCGCTGCGGGCCGCTGTCGCTGCCGACCACCACTTCATAGAAACGCATGACGGCCTCCCATGAGGACGGCGGGGGGCGGGCGAGTGCGAAGTCGGTTCATTCTTTCCTCCCTGTGACAGGAGGTTAAGCGGTCAGGCGCGCCGCCGTTCCAAACGGCCAAGCCTGAACACGCCGTTACATGGCGCGCTCCAGAGGCGCTTCCGTACCCGTCATGCGCGGATCCGCAACCTTGGTCTGGGTGCGCAGGAAGCCCGTCGCGGCCGTGGCCAGATACACGACGAACAACAGGGCCAGGATGGCGCCGACGATCATCATCAGCCGCCGCGGCTGTCGCAGGATCGGGGGCTTTTCCTTGTTTGCGAGGGGCAAGAGGAACTCCTTTCGTCGTGGAGGAGAAGGAAAAGGCGCGCGGCCCGTTCCATACGGCGCCGGTCGCTTCTCGATTTTCCGGCGCGGTGGTTCGAGGCCTTCTCCAGGCGAGCCGCCGTCACGCTGTCGAGGATGACGCGCGCCGGCGAGCCGAACCCCGCGGGGAACGCTCGCGCAGGGTGCGACTTAGGAAGGCACGCCTTCAGTCGTTCAGAGGAGCTGTCATGTCCGACCGCCTGACCATGCAGGATCCCCGCAATCAGTATCCGCGCCCGCCGTTTCCGCGTCAGCCTCAGCCTGCGCCGGGCCTGGTCGCCAGAATGGAGCCTCAGCCTGATCACGGGGAGGAGGCCTATCACGGCCACGGGCGATTGAAGGGGCGGCGCGCCCTGATCACCGGCGCTGATTCCGGCATCGGTCGCGCGGTGGCCATCGCCTACGCCCGTGAGGGCGCCGACGTGGCGATTTCCTATCTCCCCTCGGAGGAAGCCGACGCGCGCGAGGTGATCGCCCTGATCGAGGCGGAGGGCGTCAAGGCGCTGGCCCTGCCGGGGGACGTGCGCGACGAGGCGTGGAATGCGACCATGGTGGAGCGCGCGCTCGAGGCCTTCGGCGGCCTGGACATCCTGGTCGTCAACGCCGGCCGGCAGCAGTTCCGCAAGGACGTGGGCCAGGTCTCGACCGAGGATTTCGACGCCACGCTGAAGACCAATCTCTACGCCCTGCACTGGCTGTGTCAGGCGGCGACGCCGCACCTGCCGCCGGGCGCGGCGGTCATCACCACGGCTTCGATCCAGGCCTATGAGCCGTCGGATATCCTGCTGGACTACGCCACCACCAAGGGCGGGATCGTCACCTACACCAAGGCCTTGGCCAAGCAGTTGATCGAGAAGGGCGTGCGGGTGAACGCCGTGGCGCCGGGCCCCTTCTGGACAGTGCTGCAGCCCAGCGGCGGCCAGCCTCAGGAGAAGGTCGAGAAGTTCGGCGCCCACAGCGCCTTCGGCCGCCCGGGCCAGCCGGTCGAGATCGCATCCGTCTACGTGCTGCTGGCCTCGCAGGAGGCCAGCTTCGTCACCGGCGAGGTCTGGGGCGTCACCGGCGGCGCCGGGATCGCCTGACCCTCTTCAGACCTCGAACACGCGATAGGGCGTATCGCCCAGCGCGCGCAGAACGGGCAGGGCGACGTTGTAGACCGGGACACCGCGGGCGGTGCGGCCTTCCGGCGCGCCGCGATGAGCGTGGCCGTGCAGCACCAGCTTGACGTTCTCATAACGATCGACGACCTCGGCCAGCCGCGACGAGCCGAGGAAGGCGTGAATCTCGGGCGGCTCGCCGATCACCGTATCCACCACGGGGGCGTAGTGGAGCAGAACCACGCTCCGCTCGGTGCGCAGGGTCCGGATCGAATTCTCGATGAGATTGGCGTCCTCCACCGCCTCATTGACGAAGGTCTTGATCGAGGCCTCGCCGAAGGAGCTGAGCATGTAGCGGCCGAAACCGCCGACGAAGCCCTTGCCCCCGGCGAAGCCGACGCCGTCGATTTCATAAGCCTCGCCGGTCAGCATCCTGACCCCGGCCTCCGTCAGCATACGGGTCACTTCCTGCGGCTGGCCGCACTCGTGCTCGTGATTGCCAAGAACGCCGACCATGGGGATGCGGCAGGCGCGCAGGTCTTCCAGCAGGTTCTCCACCTCGACCGTCTTGCCGAAATTGACCAGGTCGCCGCACAGGCACAGCACGTCGGCGTCCTCATGCACCCGGTCGAACAGGTCGCGATAGGCGCGATGCGAGGTTTCGCCCACGTGCAGGTCGGCCACGGCGGCGACGCGCAGCTTCTTCTTCGGCCCGGACTCCATGCCCGGCTGGGGCGTCTGGCCTTCGGGGGCGGCGGCGGTGTCAGGCGACGGGGTCATGGCGCTCCTCCAGGCCCTTGCCCACCACGTCGCCGAAGCCCCATTCGGAGATGTCGGCGATATAGTCGCGCGGGCTGAACAGACGGCCTCGGCAGACCTTAACGCGCGGCGGCGGCAGATCGACCTGGGCCTGAAGGCGACCGATCAGTTCGGTCATCAGCCAGGCGGGCACGAGGCCGCGCTCGGTCGGATAGGCGAAGCGGAAGTTGAGCAGGTGCGCCATCAGCACCTCCCAATAGAGGTCCATCTGATCCAGCAGCGACTTCCAGTCGATGGCCTCGGCCTGTTTCAGGATGACGTGGTTCACATCGGCGCCGTCGTAGCGATAGCGGTCCTGGATGAAGGCCTTGGACAGGATCAGGGCGGTCGGCGGGGTGATCGTCACCTCATGCCCGTAGACGGTGATGCGGTCCGGCCCGAACCAGCTGTCGGACACGGCGATCGTGCCGTTCGACATGGCGAAGATCACGTCGAAGAAATGCTTGTCGTCCTTCCAGACCTTGGCGATCCAGCGTTCGTCCTCGACGTCGGTGCGATAGCCGCGCGCTTGGAAGAAGGCGAGGATTCGAGGGTAGTCGCCGGGCTTGCAGAAGACGTCGAGATCCTTGGTCGGCCGACGGATTCCCGTATAGGCGGTAACCGCATAGGTGCCCGACAGCAGGAAGGGCACCCCGGATTTCTTCAGCAGGCGCAGGGCCTCCTCATAGAAGGCCTGGGCTTCGGGCGGTGGTTCAAAAGCAGGGTCGGCGACCGTGTCGGACATGGGGTGCGGGTTCCTGAACAGGGCAGGGGAACGGCGCATATCGAAGCCGGGTTCCGCCCCGGAGGGCGCAGGCCTGGCGTGATCCGGGTCGGTGAACCGTCGCTGCACGCAGGCGTTGGCCCAGGATGGTCGATGCCGTCTGGACACCTTATTGCGGGCCCGCGCCCGATCCGGCCGAGGCGCTGAGCCGCTGGAACGGCGACCCGGTTCTCTGGGCCGTTCTGACGGCTGCGACGGTCGCGGGGCTGGTTCTGCTGCGCGGACCGGAAAAGGGGCGATGCGCGGCGGCGATGGCGGTGCTGGCGATCGGCTTTATCTCGCCTCTGTGCGCGCTGAGTTCGGCCCTGTTCACCGCACGGACCTTGCATCACCTTTTGCTGGTGCTGGCGGCGGCGCCCTTGCTGGCCCTGTGTCTGCCCCGGCTGAAACGGCCGCGTCTGGCGGCGGCCACCGCGGTGCAGGCGGTGGTCTTCTGGGCCTGGCACGCGCCCGGACTCTACGCTCAGGCCCTGTCGCATGACGGGATCTATTGGCTGATGCAGATCAGCATCCTGGGGAGCGCCGTCTGGTTCTGGGCGGCGGTGCGAAGCGCCAGGGGCCATGCGGCCGTGGCCGCTCTGCTGGCGGCCATGCTGCTGATGGGGCTGCTGGGCGCCCTGATCGTGTTCGCGGGCCAGCCCCTGTACGCCCCGCATTTCGCCAGCACGCTGGCCTGGAACATGACGCCGCTGGAGGATCAGCAGGCGGCCGGGCTCATCATGTGGGCGCCGGCGGCGGCGGCCTACCTCCTGGTCGCACTGTGGCGGATTCACGGTCTGCTGAAGCCGGCGGGCGAGGCGGCGGCATGATCGACCGGCTGATCGCCCAGGCGCTGGAGTGGGCCGCCGGTCATCATGATGAGGGGCGCTATTCCCCCGTGGCCATCTGGTTTCACTGGATCATGGCGGGTCTGGTCGTATTCCAGCTGGGCTGGGGCTGGTGGATGGGGCGGCTGCCGGTCGGCGGCGAGAAGGTGGCGGCCTATGAAGTGCATTTCGCCGTCGGCGTGCTGATGCTGCTGCTAGTCATCGGTCGCCTGACCTGGCGGCTGGTCGCGCCGGACCTGATCAATGACGCGGACAAGCCGGGCTGGGAAAGCACCGCCGCCCACGTCACCCACTATGTCTTCTATCTTTGCCTGTTCGGCCTGCCGCTGTCGGGCTGGGCTATGATCTCGGCGACGGCGCGGGACACCCAGCTGGCGGCGGCGGGCTTCATCCCCTGGCCGCTGTTGCCGATGCAGGATCTGTCGAACCGTCAGCTCTGGGCGGTCGAGGCGACGGCCGAGTGGATGCACTGGGGTCTGGTCCTGACCCTTCTTCTGATGATCCCGATCCATGCGGGGGCGGCGCTCAAGCACCATCTGATCGATCGGGACGACGTATTTCACGCGATGCTGCCGGTCGTGCCGCAGCCGAAGCCGAAACGGACGCGCTGGCAGAGGCGTTGGCGTGCGCTTGAGCGGCGGGTCGGGTCGACAGCCACGCGGCTATGGCGCGGGCTTCTTCTTCCGTCAGATGCTGGACGGCGGCGGCCATGACGCCGCGCGGGTCGTTACGCCGCCGGCCGGACTTCCAGCGGTCGATCTGCTCCAGAGTATAGGCGGCGGGCTGCCGGGCGACGATCGGCTGACCTGCGCCTGCGCCCTGGCCTTCAGTTCCATGGCAGGCGGCGCAGGCGGTGATCCCTCGTGCTGTGTCGCCGGTCAGCCAGATCGACGGCGGAGGGGCGGCTGACGCACCGGCGGGCGGAGCGGGCAGTCCGGCGTACCAGGCGGCCACGATGCGGCGGGCGTCGGAGTCAAGGCCGCGCGCCACGCGGGTCATGACGTCGTCGGGACGCAGGCCGCTGGCGTAATCCTCCATCTGCTTCTGCAGATAGCCCCGGTCCAGACCTGCCAGGCGCGGCGAGGAAACGCCGTCGCCTTCGCCTTTCAGGCCGTGACACGTGAAGCAGGCGTTGCCCGCGCCGCCCGCGCCGCCGCTCATGGCGATGATCTCGCCGGACGCCTGAAAGGCGCGATCGGTCTCACCCGGCGTCGTATCGCAGGCGGCGAGGGTCAGTCCCAGAAAAGCGAGGGGCAGGGCGCGCACCCCGATCCAACACCGGCCTTGCGGCGCCGGTTCCGCTTCGGAACCCCCGGCCGCCCGATGGATTGGTTCTGGCGAAGCTGAAAGGGGCCGGATGCCGTCATGTCGCGACGATGGGGAAGATAGGGGCGGCGGTCTCGGCCGTCGGCCTGCTAGGCTTGGCCGCCTGCGCGGACAAGGCCGGGGCGCCGCGCGACCTGGCGGGCGCCGATCCGGCGCAAGGGTTGCGCCTTGTCCGGACGCAGGGCTGCGGCGCCTGCCACGCCATTCCCGGCGTGGCCTGGCCCCAGGGGCGGACCGGCGGATCGCTGGCGGGCGTCGGGGCGCGGCCGATGATCGCAGGGCGCCTGCCGAACCAGCCTGCGATCATGGCCGCCTTCGTGCGCGACGCGCCGTCGCTGCTACCCGACACCGGCATGCCGCCCATGCCCCTGAGCGAAGCCGAAGCCCGCGACATAGCGGCCTATCTCTATACGCTCGATGACGACTGAGACGCGGGACATGCTGGGCGGCTGGCCGCCGCCGGTGCTGGACCCGGCAGGGCCGTTCGCCGGGCCGGTGACGGTCGTCGCCTGGGTGCTGTTCGTCATGGGCGCGGTCGTGCTGGCCGTCGTCCTGATCGCACTGGGCGTCGCCCTGTTCGGGCCGAGGAAGTGGAAACGTCGCGTCGGCGGCGAGCGCCTGGTCTGGATCGGCGGCCTGGCCTTTCCGGTGGTCGTATTGACGGGCCTGCTGATCTACGGCCTCAGCGTCACCGCGCGCGTGTCGGATGCGCCGCGCGACGGCGAGATGCGCGTGCGCGTCACCGGCGAGATGTGGTGGTGGCGCGTGGCCTATCTGGACGGACAGGGCCGCGAAACGGTCCAGGACGCCAATGAGGTTCACATCCCCGTCGGCCGCCCGGTGGTGGTCGAACTGGAGAGCGCCGACGTCATCCATAGCCTGTGGGTGCCGCGCCTGGGGGGCAAGACGGACATGATCCCAGGCCGCCGCAACTTCATGCGCCTGCAGGCTGACAAGCCGGGCGTCTATGCGGGACAGTGCGCCGAATATTGCGGCGGACCTCACGCCCTGATGGGCTTCGTCGTCGTCGCCCATGCCGAGGCCGACTTCGAGGCCTGGCGGGCCAGGCAAGCCGCGCCCGCTGCGCCGTCCGCCCTGCCGGGTGCGGCGGTGTTCGGCGCCTCGGGCTGCGGCGCCTGCCATACCATACGCGGAACGGAGGCCAACGGCCTGGCCGGACCGGACCTGACCCACGTCGGTTCGCGCCAGACGCTGGGCGCGGGCATCCTGCCCAACAATCAGGGCGCGATGGCGGGGTGGATCGCGGACAGCCAAGGGATCAAGCCGGGCAACCGCATGCCGTCCTATCCGGTGCTGACCGGGCGCGAGCTGCGCGACCTGGCCGCCTATCTGGACGGTCTGAAATGACGTCGGAAACCGGCTTCGACGTCCGCAAATACGATCGCTTTCCCACCGAGGAGCCGCGTCCGGACGGCGAGCTGGAGAAGCTGGAGGCCGCCTGGTGCGGTCCGCGCCGTCCCGGCGAGTGGATCACGGCGATCAACAACAACATCATCGGCGTCTATTACGTCGGCGCGGCCATGCTGTTCTTCGTGCTTGCGGGGGTGCTGGCGCTGCTGATGCGCACCCAGCTGGCCCTGCCGATGACCGGCTTCCTGCCGCAGGAGACCTACAACCAGATCTTCACCATGCACGGCACGGTGATGATGTTCCTGTTCGCCGTGCCGGCGGTCGAGGCGCTGGGCGTGCTGCTTCTGCCGCAGATGCTGGGCGCGCGCGACCTGCCGTTTCCGCGTCTGGGGGCCTATGCCTTCTGGGCCTATCTGATCGGCGGCCTGGCCTTCTTCTGTTCCCTGTTTTTCGGCCTGGCGCCGGACGGGGGATGGTTCATGTATCCGCCGCTGACCGGCATGACCTATTCGCCGGGGATCAACGCCGACTTCTGGCTGCTGGGCATCGGCTTTATCGAGATCTCGGCCATCGCCGGAGCGATCGAGATCATCGTCGGGGTGCTGAAGACGCGCGCGCCCGGCATGACGCTGGACAAGCTGCCGGTCTTCGCCTGGGCCATGCTGATCTTCGCCTGCATGATCATCATCGCTTTTCCCTCGGTGATCCTAGCGACCTTGCTGCTGGAGCTGGAGAGGGCGCTGAGCTGGCCCTTCTTCGATCCATTGAAGGGCGGCGATCCCATGCTGTGGCAGCACCTGTTCTGGTTCTTCGGCCACCCGGAGGTCTACATCATCTTCCTGCCGGCGGCCGGGGCCATGTCGACCATCATCCCCGCCATGGCGCGCACGAAGCTGGTCGGTCATCCCCTGGTGGTGATGGCCATGCTGGCGACCGGCTTCATCAGCTTCGGCGTGTGGGCGCACCACATGTTCACCACCGGCATGCCGCAGATCAGCATCAACTACTTCAGCGCCGCCTCCATGGCGGTCAGCGTGCCTGCCGGGGTGCAGGTCTTCGCCTGGATCGCCACCATAGCGGCCGGAAAGATGCGCTTCACCACGCCCGGCCTGTTCGCCGTGGGCGGCTTGGTCATCTTCGTCATGGGCGGGCTGACCGGGGTCATGGTCGCCATGGTGCCCTTCGACTGGCAGGCCCACGACAGCTACTTCATCGTCGCCCACCTGCACTACGTCCTGATCGGCGGCATGGTCTTTCCCATGTTCGCGGCCATCTACTACTGGCTGCCCATGTCCAGCGTCCGGCCGCTGAGCGAGCGCATGGGCAAATGGATATTCTGGCTGATGTTCGCCGGACACAACATCGCCTTCCTGCCCATGCACCTGACGGGGCTGATGGGGATGCCGCGCCGGGTCTACACCTATCTGCCGGGACGCGGCTGGGACCTGCCCAACTTCATCTCGACCATAGGGGCCTTCCTGTTCGGGCTGGCGGTCCTGCTCTGGGTCATCGACATGATCCGCAACTTCCGCCCCTTCGGCCCGCGCGAGGCGGGCAACATCCACGACGGCCCCGGTCTGGAATGGCTGCCCAGCGGCTATTATTCCGTGCGCTCCGTCCCGGTGGTGAATAGCCTCTATCCGCTCTGGGAGCAGAAGGGGTTGGCGAAGGAGGTGCGGGAGGGGCGCTGGTTTTTGCCCGGCGCGGCGGGAGGCGAGCGCCAGACCCTGGTCACCAGCCCCCTTAACGCGGAGCCGCAGTATGTCTTGCGCCTCCCGCGCCCGTCCCCTTGGCACGTTTTCGGCGCGGTCTTCACCGCCGGTTTCTTCCTGATCCTGACCATCCAGGCCTATGCCGCCGCGGTGATCAGCGGGGTGCTGGCGATCTACTGCATCATGCGCTGGTGCTGGTTCCTGGATGCGCCCTACAGTCGCAAGACCACGGACATCGGGGCGGGCGTCCGCATGCCCAACTATGTTTCGGGGCCGTCCAGTCATGGCTGGTGGGCCATGGTGATCGTGCTGATCGTCGGCGGCATGGTCTGCCTGCTGGCAGGCTTCTCCTATGTCTTCCTGTGGAGCCGACGGCCGGATCTGTGGCAGGCGCCGCCGGAGACGGCGTCGATGATGCTGCACCTCGGAGCCCTGGCCCTGGCGGGGCTGTGCGCCGCAGCCGCGCCGCGCGTGTTGCGCCGGGCGAGGAGGGGAGCGGAGACGCTCGCCACGGCTCTCCTGCTCGTCAGCGCCATCGGCGTCGCGACGGCGACAGGGTTGGAGCTTCGGGCTTGGTGGTTCGCCGGCTTGAAGCCGGACGCTACCAGTCAGGGCGCCGCTGTCTTCGCTCTTCTGGGCTGGGCGGGGACTTTCGCGGGGATCGGGGCCTTGATGGGACTCTATATCCTGTTGCGTCGAACGTTTGGACGGGTGTCGGCCGACCGGCCCTCCACGGTCGATCTGATCGGCCTCTTCATGGCTTATACGGCGGGGCAGGCGGCGATGGTCGTGCTGCTGATCCGGCTGTTTCCGGGCGGCGGATCGTGACGCGCTGGCTGGCCATGACGGCGGGCCTGCTGATCTGGGCCGCGCACTTTCTCGGTCTCTATCTGCTGGCCAGCGCCGCAGACGTCTGGTCGTCGACCGAGGCGGCCGCTGGGCGCTGGATAGGGCTGGGCTTCAGCCTTCTGTGTTTGGCGCTGATCGCCGTCGTGGCTGTCGTCATGGCGCGGCGTCCTCTCCCCGATGGGCCGGGTCTGTGGGAGCGACGCGTGGCTCTGACTGGCGCGCTTGTCGCCGCCGTTGGGGTGACGTGGCAGACGACGCCGCTGGCGTTCTGAAAAATCTATCCGGGCGTACTGGATCGCCGATAGATTGGAACATATCATGAACATATGGCGCGGATTGATCTGAAACGAAAGCTGGCGGTTCTGGCGGATGCGGCGAAATACGACGCTTCGTGCGCCTCATCGGGTTCAACCAAACGGGATTCTCTGGGCGGTCGAGGGATCGGCTCGACCGAGGGCATGGGCATCTGCCACGCCTATACGCCGGATGGACGGTGCGTCAGCCTGCTGAAGATACTGCTGACCAACTTCTGCATCTACGACTGCGCCTACTGCATCAACCGGGTGTCCTCGAACGTCGAGCGGGCGCGCTTCACGGTGCAGGAGGTCGTGGATCTGACCCTGGCCTTCTACAAGCGAAACTACATCGAGGGGCTGTTCCTGTCGTCGGGCGTGATCCGCGACGGCGACTACACCATGGAACAACTGGTCGAGGTTGCGCGGCGCCTGCGCGAGGAGCACGACTTTCGTGGCTACATCCACCTGAAGCTGATCCCCGAAGCGGACGCACGGCTGGTGGAGCTGGCGGGCCTCTATGCGGATCGCCTGTCGGCCAATATCGAACTGCCTCGCGATGAGGCTCTGGGCCGTCTCGCCCCGGAAAAGGACGCTAGGACGATCCGCAAGACCATGGGGCAGGTGCGGCTGAAGCTGGAAGCGGCGCAGCCGGAAAGGAGAGACCGCAAGCGGCCGCCCGCCTTCGCCCCTGCGGGTCAGTCGACGCAGCTGATCGTCGGCGCCGACGGCGCGCCGGACACGGAGATCATGGCCCGCAGCGCCTCGCTGTACGGCGGGTATGGCCTGCGCCGGGTCTATTATTCCGCCTTCAGCCCCATTCCCGACGGCTCCAGCCTGTTGCCGCCGACCAAGCCGCCCTTGATGCGCGAGCACAGGCTCTATCAGGCCGATTGGCTGATGCGGTTCTACGGCTTCACCGCGCCCGAGATCGGGGAGGGTGCGAACGGCGGCATGTTGGACCTGGACGTCGATCCCAAGCTGGCCTGGGCGCTGCGGCGACGCGAGGCCTTTCCTTTGGACGTCAACCGGGCTGCGAGAGAGAGTCTGCTGCGGGTGCCGGGCCTGGGCGTGAAGGCGGTCGACCGCATCCTGTCGGTGCGGCGGCATCGGACCTTGCGGCTCGAGGACATCGGGCGGCTGACTCGCTCCATTGAGGCGGTGCGGCCGTGGATCACGGCGCTGGACTGGACGCCCGGCGGCCTGACCGATGCGGCGGACCTGCGCGCGCGCCTGGCGCCCCGCCGCAAAGCCGAGCAGTTGAGCCTGTTCTGATGCAGACCGCGGTTCTAGCCGACCCGCTGGATTTCGACGGCTGGCGCGAGGCGGCGCGGCGGTTGCGGCTGGCCGGCGTCGAGCCGGCGCGGGTGCAGTTCGTGGTGGGGCAGTCCTTCGGCGGCCTGTTCGACGAAGCTGCTGCTCTTCCCCGGGTTGATGGCGCGTTCAGCGTCCCGCGCACCTTCTGGGAAACGGCGACCCAGTTGATCCAGCATCGATCCGATGATCGCTTCGACCTGATGTATCGCCTGCTATGGCGCTTGAAGGATCAGCCGAACCTGATGGCCGTTCTGTCGGATCGTGACGTCGCCGAGGCGGCTGATCGGGTGAAGGCGGTGCGCCGCGCCGCTCACAAGATGAAGGCCTTCGTTCGTTTCCGACAGGCTGAAGACGAGACGGGCGAGCATTGGGGCGCCTGGTTCGAGCCGGCCCATCGCGTGTTGCCGGCGACGGCCCCCTTCTTCGCGCGGCGGTTCAGCACCATGCGGTGGTCGATCCTGACGCCGGACGGGTCCGCCCATTGGAACGGCGAGGCCTTGACCTATGGGCCGCCCGCCGATCAGGCGCAGGCGCCTAGGGAAGACGCGATGGAGGAATTCTGGCGCACCTATTACGCCTCGACATTCAATCCGGCGCGGCTGCGGCTCCAGGCCATGCGCTCGGAAATGCCCAAGCGCTACTGGAAAAACCTGCCCGAGGCGGCGCTGATCCCGGAACTGACCGCGGATGCGTCGGTTCGCACAGAAGCCATGGTGACCCAGCCCGCGCCTCGACCCAACGAACGGTTCCAGCGTGTTCGCGCGCCCGCGATTGATCGCGCCACGACCGATGATCTGGTTCCCGAGACTCTCGACGACCTGGCGCGCGGCGTTCAGGGCTGCCGCCGCTGTCCCTTGTGGCGGGACGCCACCCAGGGCGTCTGCGGCGAGGGGCCGGCGCGCGCCGGCCTGATGGTGGTCGGCGAACAGCCAGGCGATCAGGAAGACCTGGCCGGACGTCCCTTCGTCGGCCCGGCCGGACGCCTGCTGGACACCATGCTGGAGGCGGCGGGGCTGGATCGGCGCGACCTCTACCTCACCAATGCGGTCAAGCATTTCAAGCACGAGCCGCGCGGCAAGCGCCGTCTGCACAAGACGCCCAATGCGGGCGAGGTCCAGGCCTGCCGCTGGTGGCTTGATCATGAGCGGCGCCTGGTGAAGCCTCGGTTGATCCTGGCGCTGGGCGCGACGGCGGGTCTGGCGCTTCTGGGCCGAAAGCCCGCCGTGCAGGCGGAGCGCGGCCAGATCATCACGGCGGACGACGGCGCGCGGGTGCTGTTAACGGTTCATCCCGCCTATCTGCTGCGCCTGCCTGATCCAACGACGAGGGATAAAGAACGCGCCAGGTTCCTGGCGGACCTCGCGGTCGCGTCGGCTGAACTTTAAGATATCAGGCGAGAAAACCAAGTGTGAGGTATCGGCGTTCGCATAGTCGCTCTGACTATGCCGATCTGAGGCAATATAAATCCAGTAAAATCAATGTATTATGTGGGCTTTTTTAATCCGGACTTGGAGTCTATTTCCCTATCCGCGAGGGCGGAACGCTCCGCCTTCGCAGAGGCGCGCTGCCGTCGATCCCTTTGAAGCTCGGTGGGATGCTCTACGGATGATTTAGGTTGGGCGGCATAAGGTGGCGCTGTTTCCGCGGATTTTCCGTAGGATGACGACGACTTTCCAACCGAGGCATACCCCTCGAGCACTCCATTCAGCTCGGAGAGCAGTCTAGTCCGTTCCGGATCGTTCGCCAGACTCTGCAGTCGTTCGTTCAGGGCGACCAGGAAGGCGGCGCGATCATTGTGCCAGCCTGGACGGGTCGCCTGGCCAGGAGTCAATCTGGCCGCGCCACGCGCGAGAGGCGTAATCGAGGCGCGAGTCAGTCGATAGGACTGATCAAGCTCAGGCGTCACTAGAGCATAACCAGCCTCGGTCAGCCGGGCCTCCAGAGCGGCTAGGGCTGTGCTCGCCGTGGTCGAGCAGCACAGCGCCTGCGACCGGCTTCCTGGCCTCGAGCCATGCGACGAGATCGGTGGCGTCGCAGCAGGCTTCGCCAACATCCGTCGCGGCCATCTGATGTCCATCCCTATGGCTCAGAGCGCATTCAGGCGCTGACGCAGGCCGACATTCAGGCCTGGCGAGAAGCCGATGAGCTCGCAGTACTAGCATAATTATATAAAGATATCTTTATATAATAATTGACTCTGGCGGCTGGCGTGTCATGTTCACGCCGTCGTGGTTCTCCGCACGGTCCTCGGACTGCGCGAAGCTAAGAGGGAAGCCGGTGAGACCTCGGTCGATGCCGGCGCTGCCCCCGCAACTGTGAGCGGCGAGTTGAAGGTCCATTTTGTGTCACTGGGGGTTCGCCTCCGGGAAGGCCGGACCGGAGGCGATGACCCGTGAGCCAGGAGACCTGCCTCGACAAATAACGTCCTCCGGCGGGGTGTCCGGTCAGGTCGCATGAGCGCCGCGACGGGACGATTCCGCGCGAGCGGTCGCGCGTCCCTGTCCGCTGTCTCGCCACAGCATCAACGGCAGAGACCATGGCGAGCAGCGAATTCACCTTCAGCATCAAGCGCACCCCGCTCGACGAGAATTACGTTCCCGCCGAGAACACGCGGATCACGACCAACTTCGCCAACCTGGCCAGGGGCGAGAGCCGTCAGGAGAACCTGCGCAACACGCTGAGGATGATCGACAATCGGTTCAACTCCCTGGCGCACTGGGGCAATCCGAAAGGCGATCGCTACGCGGTCGAACTCCAGATCGTCTCCGTCGAGATGAGCCTGGCTCCCGGTGAAGGGACGGACAGCTTTCCGCTGATCGAAATCCTTCAGACGACGATTGTCGATCAGCAGACCGGCGAGCGGACCGATGGGATCGTGGGAAACAACTTCTCCTCCTACGTCCGCGACTACGACTTCAGCGTGGTTCTGCCGGCGCACATGAAGGCCAATCCCGGCGCCTTTGCGTCGGCGGATTTCGGCGACCTGCACGGCAAGCTGTTCAGGCATTTCCTGAACTCGGCCGCCTATCGCGCCAATTTCGGCAAGCCGCCGGTCATCTGTCTGAGCGTGTCGAGCAATAAGACCTATCACCGCACCGGCGATGAGCACGCCGTCCTGGGTCTGGAATACGGGAACGACGCCTTCTCGCCGACCGACGAGTATTTCGCGAAGATGGGGATGAAGGTCCGCTACTTCATGCCCAAGGGCAGCGTGGCGCCCTTCGCCTTCTACCATGTGGGCGATCTGACGGCGGACTACACCGATCTGGAGCTGGTCAGCACGATCAGCACCATGGAGACCTTCCAAAAAATCTACCGTCCCGAGATCTACAACGCCAACTCCCCGGCTTCGGAACAGTATCAGCCCAGCCTCAAGTACCAGGACTATTCGCTGACCCGGATCGTCTACGACCGCGAGGAACGCAGTCGACTGGCCGTCGAACAGGGCCGGTTCGTCGAGGAGCGCTTCATCAAGCCGCACCGCGCCCTGCTGGACCAGTGGTCCGCCAACTTCGCCGCCTGATCAGTCCCGAATTGCTAAAGTCATCGAAAATGAAAACCCTGTTGCCCACCTCGACCGCCGGCAGCTTGCCCAAGCCCGTCTGGCTGGCCGAACCCGAGACCCTCTGGTCGTCCTGGAAGCTGGAAGGCGAGGCGTTGATCGAGGCCAAGCGGGACGCCCTGCGCCTGTCGCTGGACGATCAGCGTCGGGCCAGCATCGACATCGTCAGCGACGGCGAGCAGACCCGCCAGCATTTCGTCACCACCTTCATCGAGCATCTGGACGGCGTCGATTTCGAGCAGCGCAAGACCATGCGCATCCGCAATCGCTATGACGCCAGCGTGCCGGTGGTCGCGGGCGCGGTCAGCCGACCGAAGTCGGTCTTCGTCGAGGGCGCGAAATTCCTGCGCGCCCAGACTGACCAGCCGATCAAATGGGCCCTGCCGGGGCCGATGACGATGATCGACACCCTCTACGACGACCATTACGGCAGCCGCGAAAGGCTGGCCTGGGAATTCGCAAGGATCCTCAACCAGGAGGCCAGCGAGCTGGAAGCCGCCGGCGTCGACATCATCCAGTTCGACGAGCCCGCCTTCAACGTCTTCTTCGACGAGGTCAATGACTGGGGCGTGGCGACGCTGGAGAAGGCTGCCGAGGGGCTGAAATGCGAGACGGCCGTCCACATCTGCTACGGCTACGGCATCAAGGCCAACACCGACTGGAAGAAGACCCTGGGGTCGGAGTGGCGCCAGTATGAAGAGGCCTTCCCCAAGCTGCAGACGTCCAGCATCGACATCATCTCGCTGGAGGCCAAGAACTCCCGCGTGCCGATGGACCTGATCGAACTGATCCGGGGCAAGAAGGTGATGGTCGGGGCCATCGACGTGGCGACCGACGTCATCGAGACGCCGGAGGAGGTCGCCGACACCCTGCGCAAGGCGCTTCAGTTCGTGGACGCCGACAAGCTCTATCCCGCCACCAACTGCGGCATGGCCCCCCTGTCGCGCCGGGTCGCCAACGGCAAGTTGAAGGCGCTAAGCGCGGGCGCGGAGATCATCCGGAAAGAACTGTCGGCCTAAGCCCATGAACGCTCTTCTGCGCCGGCTGCGTCTGGACCCCTATATCCTCGCATGGCCAGTCGCTGTCATGCCTGCGCGGGGAGCGGGCAAGGACAATCTGGATCAGGCGGTCCATGCTGCCTATCCGGCGGTATAGCCGAATGAGGAAGCTTGGCTGACTTTGTATGAAGGCTGTCATCGGCGCGTGAAGAAGTCCACGTGGGTCATGATCTCGATCACATCGCCAGGCTCGTCCTTCGGCGGCGGCGGCAGGGGCTGGGCGCGCTGGAGCATGGCTAGCGCCTCCCTGTCGAGCATGGGGCGGCCAGATCCGCGGACGATCGACGATGACAGCACCCGTCCGGCGCGGTCCATGGTGAAGCGGAGATGCACCACGCCTTCTTGGCGCTGGCGCTCGGCGATGGCGGGATAGCGCTTATTGCGGTCGAGGTGAGCCAGGACCCGCGCGCGCCATTCCTGGGGCGTGCTGGACGCCTGAGCGGCGGGTGGAGCGGGTCGGGCCAGTGGCGCCGTAGTGGCTGGCGAAGGCGGCTGGGGCGTCTGAGCCGCTGGCGACGTTTCAGGCTGGACGGGCGACGCCAGGGCGGCCGACGGCGTGTCGACCGCCGCAAGGCGGGGGACGACTTTCTGCGCCGGCTGTCGGCTCCCGGGGGTGTTCTGGGCGCGTTGAGCCTGTTCCTCGCCAGGCGCGCGCTCGGAGGGCGCCTGGACCGGCGAGGCGTCAAAACGGATCAGCTCCACCGCAATCGCCTGGGGCTCGGGCGGAGGCGGAGCGGCGGCGCCGACCTTCAACAGGACAATGAAGGGGGCGGCGTGCAGAAGGACGGCCGCCGACATCGCCATCAGATTGCGACGGCGCGAACGCCGCACCGGCCGTCCCGGCGGAGGTGATGCGGCGAACGATACGGGGGCGGCGGTCAGCCTCATGCCTGACCGGCGTCGAAATAGAAGGCGCGATCAACGAGTTCTCGAACACGCCTGAAGGCGTCACGCGCGCCCTCGTTCACCCGTTCTTCCTCTTCGGCGGAGAAATCCGGAGCGTCGAGACGGGCGGTGAAGGCGCGCCAGGCGTTTGCGCGACCTTCCGACGCGGGGGCGAGGTGGCGGGCGCCGAAGGCCTCTGACAATCCCAGGCCTGCGGCGGCCTTCAGCAGGAAGGCGGCGCCGAGGTTGGAGCCCTCGGCGACATAGAGCCAGCCCAGGGCCGTGGGAACATCGGCGGCCTGGCCTGCCGCGAAGCGGGGGGGATCGTCGTCCGTGGCTGGCTCGGCGTCCAAGTCGGCCAGATCGGCCCGCACTTCGGCTTCGCGGCGTCGATGTGACAGGTCCGGGATCAGCGCCGCCAGTTCCGGCTGATCGTAGAGCGCCGCGATGTCCTTGTGGAACGCGTGCTGCACCCGCAGGAAACGAACGTAGCGTCCCCTGTCGGCGAACGGATCCGCGGCCATGATGGTCTTGTCGAGGCTGTCGTGAATTTGATGGCTGGCGGCCTTGAGGCGCCGCGCGCGACTGTGTGCGCTCATTGTCGTGATCATTGCCTAGAAACGATAGCTGAAGCCGATGCGCAGGGCGTGCAGGTCCGCGTCGCTACGAACCTTTCGGCCGTTGACGATATTGGACGTCCCGGGGCTGGAAATCGTCTCGCGCAGGATAGCGCCGGTCACACGGTCGCGCATGATGGCGCCCGTAACAGGATCGCGGACGAACGATGTCTGGGACCAGGCCAGGGCCGCGCCCTTTCTGGCTTCATCGAAGCTGTGCGTGGCGTCGCCGAAGCGTGAATAGAGGTACTCCGTTCGCACGGACCACGAACCGCCCAGATCACGTTCCAGGCCTGCGCCCAGGCTCCAGCCGGACCGCGTCTTGCGGCTGGTTTCGGTGAAGAAATGCTCCAGGGCGTTGATCATGCCCTGATCGTTGCCGCCGACCGAACGATATTGATTGCGGGTCTGGGTTTCTCGCAGCCAAGCCGGTCCGGCGGCGCCGTAGACGAACGTACGGCCCAGGGCGTAGCCGACACGGGCGCGCAAGACCCCCATGCGATCCCAGTCGTAGCTCGTGTCTGATTCCAGCGTGTCGAGCGCGCGCAGGCTGTCTGTATAGCTGCTTGGGTCGCTGACCAGCACGCCAGTCCAGCTTCCTAGCGCGCCGGCTTGGAAATCGCCCTCCAGACCCAGCACCAGATTATTGGCGAACTGCCAATTGTAGCCAGCGTGGACGCCGCCCATGGCGTTGTCGAGGCGCAGATCGATCAGACCGTCGTTTTCCAGATCGGCCGGAGCGCCCGAAGCATCCGTGACCGTTCCTTCCGAGCGGCCGAAGCCATAGCCGAAGCTGGCGCCGACATAGGGGCCGGTCCAGTCCGTGACCTCACCGTCGTCGGCGCCGCCGAACCAGTTCGGCAGCCAGGCGCTCGAGCCGGCGCCCAACTGGCCGGTCAGACCGATACGGAAGGTGCGACCCGGCGCAGGCACAACGCCGAGGCTGAGCGCCTCCAGATAATATTCGTCCGTCAGGTTCTCGACGCTCCAGTCCAGCGATACGGCGTCGCTGAAACGATAGCGTCCCGTCAGGTCGACGGTGGTGTAGGCCTCCCAGGGAATGGCCTTCAACAGAGGCGCGAAGCCGCTGTCCGTCGGCTCGAATTCCACCGCGCGCTCGCCGCGATAGACGATGCGGCCGCCGACCATGACCCTATCATTCAGGAAGCTCTTGTTGATCGACAGATTGGCCGAGAACTCGGGCGGGATGTAGTTGGTGGCGTAGTCGGAGGCCAGCGAACTGGCCACGCAGGCTTCGCCGGGGCGGCAGAACAGGATGTCGTCATACCATGTCGCGCCCGCCGCGACCTTCCAGCCTCCGATGCTGTAGTCGGCGTTGAACTCCAGCCCGCTGAACTGGGCGCGATCGATGTTGTACATCTGCATCTGATAGACGGAGCGGACGTAGCGGCGGGCGATGTAGTCGTGAATATCGTTGTCGAACCAAACCAGCTTCAGACCCAGGTCGTCATCGGCGGCGAACAGGTTGGAACGGACATAGTTGACCCCGACTTCCCAGTTATGGGCCTCTTCCTTGTGCAGGTCGGGATTGGCCATCATGAAGAAGCCGGATGTCGCCTCCATCAGCGAGGGGAGGCGCGCCGCCTGCTTGTAGTTGGCGAACAATTGCCATCCGTCCGCAGGCATGACCGTGGCGCCCAGCGAGAAGCCGAAGGCGTCCTCGCTGCGGTTCGGGATCGGGGCGCTGTACACCGTGCCGGTCTGGCGGTCTTCGAGGCTGTAATCCTGATAGCGCAGGCCGCCGTTCAACTGCAGCCAGGCCGTCGGCGTCAACTGCATCTGCGCGAACAGGCTGGCCTCTTCGCGCATGCCCTGGCGGGCCGGAGGGTTGCCGCTGCCGCTCCATTCGCCGATCGGGCCGGCTTCCTCGCGCAGATAGGAGACGCCGTAGTCGGCGGATAGCAGCCCCGCCGGCGTTGCGAGGCGCGAGCTGTTGGTCGCATCAACGCCCCAGGTGTCGATGTAGCGACGCATCGGGTCGGACTGGCCCAGAGACGGCGCGCTCTCCTCCAGTTGCGACAGCCAAGCGTTGAGCTTCAGATCGATCAGCTCATTCGCCGGATTCCAGCGATAGCGGCCGGTGAAACGGTCCAGCGCCGTCTGCGACAGCGGATGCCGTTGATTCACGGAGGCCGTCGGATTGGTCATGGCGCCGGGATAGTTCTCGCCGAAGCTGCTCCAGTAGCCGCCGTAGCCCAGTTCGACGGCGTGATCCTCGGCCGGCCGGAACGTCGCCTTGAACAGAACGGATTCTGTTTCGGTGGAAGTGTTCAGCACCTCTTCGCCGGCGGCGAACGGCGTCGCGCCGTAGCCGTCGTAGAAGGCCAGGGCGCGCGCACACAACTGGGTCATCTGCTGATCCTTGGGCGCGGAGACGCAGTATTCGGAGGGCGTGTTCGTGCGCTGGGGCGCACCGTCGCCATTCGCGCCGGCGTGATAGTTCCCGCTGCGGCGGAAGGCGTAACCTGCGACAAGGTCCAGGCGCTCGCCCTTGCGGCCATAGACGAGGCTGCCCGACCCGTTGGTGGGTTCGAACACGGCGGGGCGGCCGGTTCCGCGCGTGGCCAGCAGTGGTTCATAGCCGCCCCAGAGCGCGGGTTCGATCAGCGAGCGACGCATGGATGAGCCGGGCTCGGTGCTGTTGGTTCCAAGGCCCAGTTTGAAGCGCAGGCCGCTGGTCTCGCCTTGCGGGACCACGTCGTCGACGGTCAGGGTGGTCATGCTGACCGAACCGCCGATGCCCCCCGCGATGGCGTTGCCGTTCGAGGGGCCCTTCTCGATGGCGAGGGAACTGATGAAGTCCGGATCGATGAAGCTGCGGTTGCTGGTCCCCTGATAGCCCCGATAAACGGTGGTTCCGTTGATGGCGCCGTCCACGGTGACGGCGACGCGGCCCTGGCCCTGCAATCCACGGATATTGACGTCCAGACCGCCGCTGTTGCGCGACTCGCCCGACAGAACGCCGCTTTCGCTTTTCAGCAGGTCGGCGGGCGAGGTTCCCGGATAGGCGTCCAGAGTTTCGCGATCGATCACGCTGACGGAGCCGGGGGTCACATAGACGGTTGAGGCGGTGCGGTCCCATCCGCCCACGGCGCCGGAGCCGGCTTCGCTCTGACGGCTGTCGCCGGCGCCCTCGACCCGCACTGCGCCGAGTTGGATAACGCCCGGCTGCGCCTGGGGCGCCCGTTCCAGCGTGACGACGGCGCCGTTCAGCCGATAGGTGAAGCCGGAGCCCGCCAGCAGGCGATCCAGCGCCTGCCGCGGCGTCAGGACGCCCCGGACGCCTGCGGTCTGGATTCCCCGAACCGCCGCGCCGTCGGTGGCGACCTGAAGCCCTGACTGGGTGGCGAAGACGACCAGGGCGTCGGCCAGCGGCTGGCGCGGCACGTCATAGGCGCGTGCGGCCTGCTGCGCGGCGGACTGCGCGAGCGTGGGCGAGGCGAGATAAAGCGGCCCTAGGGCCGCGGTCGCCATCAGGAAGGAAGTCACCGCCGACCGGCGCGCCCGACTACGCGCGTTTCGCCCCATACTCACTGAGAAACTCCATCTCTCGACTGAAGCGGCGGATGCAATTCATTCGCAATCGCCTGTTCTGGGCTTAACGAGCGAGCGGTCCGGTTTTCCAGAAATAGTGCCGACTGGCGGGTTGGGATGATTATTTATAACGATTATTCAATATGTTATGTGGATACGATGATGACCCATGGCGTGATGCGCCGCACCTTTCCGCCCAGGGGTTCGACCATCACAGCCAGACCTGAAGCAGGATCGGTCATGTCGTAGGAGCCGGTTACGGTGCGGCGGCCAAGTCCGCCGTCTGTCAGGATGATCACCCCGCGGTGGCGCCGTCGTGCATCGCTCAGCATCTCGGTGACGGTCTGATCCAGCGCGATGAGACGGTCTTGCCGCCAGGCGCCCACGATCTCGGGCGCACTACGCCCGATCCGGACGCCGCCGGGGACGGCTCGCGTCCAGTCGCCGCCATTCAGGACGGTGACGTCGGCGTCGTTTCGCTCGACGCGGACCCGGCCGTGTCGAACAGCGACGTCCGTGCCCGCCGCGCCCATCCGCACATTGAAGCCGGTGCCCAGCACGGTGACGCGCGCGTCCTTGGCCTCAACATGAAAAGGACGGGTCGGGTCGTGTGCGACCTCGAAATAGGCCTCGCCGGTCACGAGGCGGACATCGCGGCGATCTCCCTGCCGGTCGATCGAGATCGCGCTGCCCGGCGCCAGGCGGACGGTGCTGCCGTCTGCGAGCGCAATGGTGCGCTCGTGACCGATGTCCGCCACGTAATCGGCGGTCCACCGCAAGGCCGTCGACGGCGCCAGGACGGCGGCTATCAAGGCTGCGGCGATCCCGCAATCGACGACGATACGGGCTCGCGGCCGCGACGACGCGCGCGACGTTGGAATCTTCCGCATCAGAGAGGTGACCTGGCCCACGTCTTCCCAGGCGATGACGTGGGCGGGGGATTGATCGAGCCAGCGTTCGAACGCGCGCCGAAGGTCTTCGTCGCCCGGCGCCTCGTTCAGACGGACGGACCATTGCGCCGCCTGCCTCAGGGGCGTGTCGGACTTCGCCGGCGCTGTCATTTCCGTTTCCCCTCAAGAAGGGCCTGGATGAAGATTGCGGCCTCTTCAAACTCAACGTCTGGACCGATGGTTTTTCCAGAAACAGGCGTCGTGATCATGGTTCAGACGTCTCGCGACAGGCGCTGGGCGCAGTGTTCCACGCCGTCGACGACAAGCGCCTGGGCCAAGGCGACGGACACGTTCAGACGTGCGGCGACTTCTCGGAGCTTCAGACCTTCGACCTTGTAGAGAATGACCGCGCGTCGCGTCCGTTCGGGCAGTTCGTTCAGGCTCTCCAGCAGGCGCTGGAGATCGGAACGCGCCACGACCACGGCTTCAGGGGAGGGGGAGTCGTCGGTCGGTTGGTTTCCGTCCTCGACCAGGCCTTCGACGGATCGCCGCCCTGACCGCTTGCGCGCGCGGTAAACGTCCAGCGCAAGGTTTCGAACGGTTCTATAGAGGTAGCCGACAGGTTCGGCGATGAGCCGGCGACGTTCGACAGCTTCGACCCGAAGCCACGCGTCCTGAACCAGGTCTTCGGCATGGGCGTGATCGCCGACGATGCCGCAGGCGTAGTCGATCAGCGCCTGCCTGTGCGTTTGATAGACTTCGAGAGAGCGAGGCGGCTGAGACGGCAAGCGAGCAGGTCGACGACGATAGGTTATCTGACGAGCGGCATCCGTGGCCGTCGGACTGAGCCGGCCGCAGATTCTGCTCGGTTCGGGGGCGCCGGAGCGGCCCCTTCGCCGATCAGGGACGCGGGGCCGCCGGAGGGGCGGCGACATCCAGCGGAATGCGGACGATGCTTTCGACGCCGCTGGCGGAGTAGGTGCTGGTGAAGGGCGTCTTCACGGTTACGAACAATGTCTGTCCGTCAGCCGAAAGCGCCAGGCTGTTCGGGTTCGGCCCGGCCCGCACCGTGCGTTTCAGGGCGTGCGTATCCGCATCCCATACCGACACCGTGCCCCGCTCGCGGTTGGTCACATAGAGTTCGCGCCGTTGGGGGTGGAGCAGGATGGCCATGGACTCGCCGGCCTCCGGAATGTCCCCGATCTTCTCGCCGGTGTCCGGATTGACGATCAGCACCGTCTTCAGCTTCGAGTGATCGGTCACGTAGAGCCGATTGCTATCGACGTCGAAGGCGAAGTTCAGCAGCAGGGCTTCGGCGTCTCCGGCCGGGCGGAAACGGCGCTTGATGGCGTAGGAGGCGGTATCGATGACCAGGATTTCTCCCCCGCCGTTGGCTGCGTAGAGGTCGCCCGTGCGCGGATGGATCGCCAAGCCCGTGACCCATTTCCCAGCCTCGCGGATTGTATGGCGAAGTTGAAGCGTATCGGCGTCAACGACCCAGATCACGCCGGGATCGCCCACCGCTCCGATGTAGAGCGCGCCGTTGGCGGCGTCATGGATCACCTGACGGGGGCCGAATTTATTACCGTCCGGGCCGACCTCGTTCAGGTCCAGCCGGCCGATGATGCTGTTGTCTTCCAGGTTGAAGGCCGTGACGCTGTGCTCAAGGCTGTTCGTCGCATAGAGCCTTGAGCCGTCGGCGTTCAGGGCCAGGGCGAAATTGCCCCGGTCCGTGTGGATCGCGCCGACCGGCTCCAGGGTGTCGGCGTTCAACTTATAGACGATCCCGCCCTTGACGCCCGGAATGGCCAGGGCGGAGGCAACGTAGAGCGCGTCGTCGCGAGGATTGTAGCGGACTTCATAGATCCCCCGCGTCAACTCGCGGTAGAGCACGCCATTATCCTGCACGGCGGCGCTGGCGGCGGGTTCGGCGGGCAGGCCCGACGGCATGTTCTGCGCCAGCGCGGAGGTGGAAAGCCCGGCTCCGGCGAGCAGCAGGAGGGCGGCGGCGGATGATTTCTGTAATCTGGTCATGTTGACGGCCTTGGGCATGAGGGGGTCAGAAGCGGTATCGCAGGCTGACGGTCGCGTTTCGGGGCGCGCCGTAGCGATACTGGCTGAAGAAGCCGATCTGGCTGTAATAGGTCTCGTCGAAGAGGTTCTCGACATTGGCCTGCAGCTGAAGCGCGTCGCTCAGGTCGTAGCGCGCCATCAGGCTGACCAGGGCGAAGCCGTCCTGCTGGAAGCGGAAGGGCGCGTTGGTGACGGGATTGACGCCGGCCGAATAGTTCTTGCTGCGGTAGTTGACCCCGCCGCCGATGACCAGATCGCTCCAGGCGCCGGGCAGGCGGTAGGTGGTGAACAGCTTGAGCAACTGGCGGGGATGGTCGGTGTTCACGGCCTGGCCGGTCGCGTCCTCGACCTCGAACTGGCTGTAGCCGAAGTTGATGTTCCAGCCTTCGAGCGGGCGGCCGGTGACTTCCAGTTCGAAGCCCTTGCTGGTCGCGCCCTCGGCGCCGTAATAGGCCTGCGCCGGCGGGGTGACGCCGGGAACGAAATAGCCGATGTCCGCCTGAGCCAGATTGTCCTGTTCGATCCGGAACACGGCGACGGAGGTCTGCAGGGCGTCGTCGAAGAAGGCGCTCTTGAGCCCGGCCTCATAGGCGGCGCCGACGATAGGCTCCAGATAGCCGCCGTTGCGATCGCGCGCATCCTGGGGCTGGAAGATCTCGGTATAGCTGGCGTAGAGCCGATGCGTCGGCGTCAGGTCATAGAGCGCTCCGACATAGGGAATGAAGACGTCGTCGTCGCCGTAGTCGCGCTCGGGTCCGAAATTGAATCCTGACAGCTCCCAGCTCGCCAGGCGCCCCCCGCCGATCAGTTTCAGCGAGTCCGTCAGGTTCAGCCGCAGGGCGCCGTAAAAGCCTGTCTGCTTGACCGTCTCATCGACCGCCAGGACGCCGACGTCGGAGAAGCCGGGATAGGGATAGGCGGCGCCGTCCCAATTCACGAAGTCGTCCGCCGGGGGGAAGGCGAGGGCGGCGTAGGTGGAGGTCTCCCGATCCTGGGTGCTGTGCAGGGCCCCGACGACGAACTCATGCCGGCGGCCGAACAGGCCGAAGTCGCCCTTCAACTGAATGTCGAAGCTGTTCTGGATGCTCTCGCCATCGTCCGAGTAGGGATAGGTGTACTGGATCGAGCCGGTAGAGAGATCGACCAGGCCCGACAGATAGAGAATCTCGGTGGTCTGGGCGTTGCGCAACCAATTGTAGTTGGCCGTGAGCCGCCAGCCGTTGGCGAACTCGTGCTGGATGTTGGCGATGATGTTCTGGTTCTCGGTGTCCCAGTAGGTCCAATCGGCCGAAGCGGTCTTGGAGCGCGGCCAGACGGCGAAGGAGCCGTCGCTGTAGAAGGAGGGCAGGGCGCCCCAGGCCGGGGCGTTGGGCGAACCGGATTGATGACTTGCGCCGATCCTCAGCAGGGTGCGGTCGGTCAGGTCGGCGTCGATCACCCCATACAGCACGGTCTTCTCATTATGGTAGAGGTCGATGTAGCTGTCGCCCTCCTCGTATTTGGCGACCAGCCGCCCGCGCAGCGCGCCGGAGGCGTTTAGCTTGCCGCCCACATCAGCCGATACGCTCCAGGTGTTCCAGGATCCCACGCTGGCGCCGACATAGCCGCCCAGGACCTCGCTGTCGGCGTGTTTGCGGACCAGGTTGATGGAGGCGGACGGATCGCCGGCTCCAGTCAGCAGCCCGGTGGCGCCGCGCACGATCTCGACCCGCTCATAGAGAGAGACGTCTGCCACGGTCTCGCCGGCGCCGCCGGCGAGGGTCCAGGCCAGGGGCACGCCGTCGACTTGGTAGTTCTTTATCTCGAAGCCACGGGCGCTGAAGGTGTTGCGGACGTCATCGACCTCATTGACCGACACGCCGACCCCATTGGCTATGACGTCCGCGACGGTCGCCAGATTCTGGTCGAGGATGCGCTGCTCAGTGACGATGCTGACCGATTGCGGCGTCTCGCGCACGGTCAGGCCCAGGCCCGTTGCGGTGTCGATCCGGTTGGGAAGCGTGTAACGGCCGGTGACGACCACCTCGCCCACCGCCACGGGCGCTTCAGAAGCGACGGAGCCTTCAGTTTGAGCCGCGGCCGCGAGAGGCGACATCGCCAGGGTTGCGCCGGCGATAAGGGCGGGTTTGCGCATGAGTCATCCTTCGAAGCATCGATCGCCCGCTGGCGAATGGCTCGACGGCGTGGTGATGCCCTGCTTTATTGCGAGGGATTATTAATTGCAAATTTTCCGGCTGTGGCGTCGACATGGCTCCGAAGGTTGCAGATAGGCAACCAGTCCTGCGACGCTTCTATGCGCGTCTCTGAGGAGAGCGCATTACACGGCCGGTTCTCCGGTTAAGGTGAAGCAGATCAGAATCTATGACCGGACTTCTATTCCGGCACATAGATCATTCTGCCGTCCGGCAGGCGATAGGCCGAGCCCGCCTTGACGCCTTGACGCCTTGGCCTTCGCCGATCTGGCCCTGGGATTCGTAGCGGGTCAGTTCGTCGCCTTCCTTCACGGTGATGCGCATGTCGGCCTTGCCAGGGTTCTCGATCACCATCAGGTCGCGCGCGTTGAAGGGGTTGAGCGGGTTCTGAACCAGAACCACGAGCAGGACGGCGATGATCACTACGAACAGGTCGATCAGATTGACAACGGCGGTGATGGGATCGTCGTCTTCTTCGTCGAGGAAGCGCATCAACCGGCCTCCCGCGCGCGTTCGATGGCGCGCAGGTTCTGAAGCAGCCAGCGCCGGCGCACGGTCAGGACATAGTGGGCGATGCTGGCGGCGATCAGGGCCAGTGTGACGCCTGAGAAGGCCACCACCATGTTCTCGCCTACGCCCGAGGCGTCGCCACGTCCCAGCGCCAGCAGGGCGGGGCCCATGGGGATCATGGTGGCGACAAGGCCCAGCACGGGGGCGCTGCGCGAGACGATGCGCAGGCTCTCGAGGTCCTTGAGGATCATCAGTTCCAGATCGTCGCTGGCGGCATCGGTCGCTCGCCAGCGGCGCCATAGGGGACTGCGCCAGTCGGCGCGTCGGCGCTGACCGGCCTCCACCAGGGGCGATCTCAGAATATCTCATTGCCCTTTTCGGTCGTGGCGGTCCTCGCCGGAAATGTGCGAGGGTGGAAGGAGGCTTCGTGAGACGGCCGACGCAACCCGCCCGGTCGGAGAGGGTTGAGCCTTCATGCGCTTCCTCGACCTGCTTCCCTCGGTCCTGATCGGCGCCGCCGCCAGCGCGCGTTCGATGACGCCCATGGCCGTCATCGCCGCAGCGCGCCTGGGCCGCCGCGCCACGCCGGGCAGACTCGTTCTGCTCGACCGTCCGTTATTCAGGTTCGGTGCGCTGGCGATGGGCGTTGGCGAACTGCTGGGCGACAAGATGAAGTCCGCGCCGGATCGTACGGTATTCCTCGGCCTGCTTGCCCGGATCGCGAGCGCCGGGATCGCCGGCGGCGCCCTGGCGCCGAGGGGACGCGAGCGGCGCGGCGCCGCCCTGGCCGTGGGCGTCGCCATACCGCTGGCCTATCTGACGCTGGCCGGCCGAAAGGCCGCGCTGCGGCGCATTGGCCAGACCCGCAGCGGGATCGTCGAGGACCTTGTCGTTGCAGGCCTTGGCGTTGCGACGGTCGCTGGTGCGACACGCGCGCGGCGGCCTTAGCCGACCAGCCTGACGGCGTCAGATTTGCACAGCGTGAGCCCGATGGTTGCGCGCCGCTCTGGTGAACTGCGAGATCGCACCCGCGACGATCGGAGATAGGCGGTCAGGGCGGCTCGGTGAGCCCGGACGCCAAGTGTATAGGGCGTCGCCGGAACAGGGCGGCGCTCAAGCTGTGCGGCGGCGCAAGAGCGCCGCCGCCACCGACGATCAATCAGTCGAATGGGCGCCGCTCCGGAGATTCGGCCAGCCACCCATTCCTGCTGATCAGGCGCCCGTGCCAAAGCCCTTCGGACCGCCGGCGCCCGCGGCGCCGTCGCCGCCGGTCGAAGGCGATGTGTTCCTGTCGGCCGGATTGTTGTTCGCCAGAGGGTCTTGATTGGCTCCGCTCTTGCGAGCCTGGCGGCCAGCTTCGACTTCATCGCCGTCCAGTTCGGGCGCTTCCCTGGGATTGCGGTTCGGATCGTTCGGTTGGACGTCGGTCATGGTCATCTCCCTGTTGGTTGCCTGAAACCAAGCGGTGGGAGGTTCACTGGTTCCGAGCTACTTCGCGAATCGAAACGGCCCAGCGAGAACCGGGGGACTGTCCTCAAGCCGGGCCGCTGATCCCATTGAAGGGATTTGTTGACGGCGAAGCGCCGCGGAAGGTTACCAGTCAGGCGGCACGGGCGCCGCGCCCGCGGCCATAACATTCATCGTGAGGGCAGCCATCGCGACGCCTATAGTTTTACGGACATATAGCTCTCCCGATGGAGACTATCTCCTGGCGAGAGGGTCACAACCGTTACGCGAGTGCGCAACTCACAAGAGTGTTAGCGCGCCAGAAGGTCGCACATGGACGAAGACGACGACATCGACCCTTCAGACGACCCGATTTATCGGGCTGGCGTGCTCATGGGCAGGAACCAGGCGCTGACGGATGTCATGGAGCGTCTGTTCTCGCCGGACGCCGTATCAGCCGAGAAGACCGTCCGCGCCCTTCACGCCTGGGTCCAGCAGACCATGGACGAGGTGAGGGTTGAGATGCAGCTCGTGTTCGCGGATTTCGGGGCCGAGGCCGAGGCCGAGGACGACGAAGACGATGACGATGAGGGCTAGAGCTTAGCGCGCGCCCTCTCCAGGCGAGCCTGTAGTTTCTCGCGCTGCGCTTCATAGGCCGTCCGTTCCTCTTCCCTGCGCGCCCTAATGGCTTGCAGCTCTTCATCCAGCCGCCGTGCGGCCTGACCGTGCATGGCGTCGAGGTCGTCCAGGGCGATTTGGGCTTCCTCCACGCGTTTCCGATCGGCGGCGCTGGGCTGCTTCGTCTTCTTCGCCGCCCCCTTCTTCGGATCGCTCGCCGGGAGCTTCACGTCGAGCCTGCGCTCAATCACCGTGCCGGGCGAAGCCTTGGCGGCCTCAGCGTCGGGGCTGTCGTCGATTTCCTTGGCCAGGCCGGTGGCGAAGAGATCCTGGCCGCTGCCCCAAGCGGCTAACGCCTTCGGTCGCGAGCTGGCCGCCACGGTGAAGGTGTGGAAGCCGTCCGACCATTCGAACAGCTTGAGCCGCGGAGCCATCAGATCGGATCCGCAAGCGGCGGCCTGGGCAGTTCGCGTGCGCCCTCCGGCTCGGCGACGCCAGGCGGTGAAGGCTCCGTACCGGCGGCGTCCTCGATCTTCTTCATCTGTGTGGCGTCGTCGTCCAACTCCGGCGGGGCAGGGGGCGGGTCCGATGGTTTCGGCTTGACCGGACGGGCGGAGATGTTCTCCTGGCCGACGCCGCGAAGCCGTTCGGCTGGATCACCCCTCGATACTGTGTCGGCTTTGACCGGCGTCAGGTCGCCGTCCTCATTGTTGAGCTGTTCAGGCGGATCACGTGGGGTCTCGGTCATGGCTCTCTCCTCTTATTCCCAGAGAAGTTGAGGGGGCGAGGAGGCGTTCCAGAACCTGGCGCCATGACTGTCTCGCCGGTGTTCGCCTCGCCTACGCCCATCAACGCGAATTGCGGCAGGGATAGGTGTCGCGCCGAGTTGCAAAGGTGATGCTGCTCTTCCAGCGCTTGGATTCGAGATCGTGGGAGCCAGGTCCGATCGACTTTGCTGAGGCCGTGTCCCGGCCGTGTCTCGAAACGGGGATGCCAGCGCGAAAGAGGATTCGGCTCTCGAGCGCCAGCCTGCTTCCGCATGGGTCCGCTAGGCGACCCAAGGAACAGGTCGCGCGGCGGGCTCTTGCTTCACCGTCACAGAGGAGCCGCGAAATGCCTCACTTCACCATTCGCTACAGTGGAGCGGGGACAGGCGTCCTGCGCGTCGAATGCGTCACGGTGGAGGACGCCGCGGCCGCCATGGCCGAGGCGCGGCGGCGGCTCGCCGTCAGCCGGACCTTTTCTTCCGCTGAAGTCTTCGACGACGAGCATGCCTTGTACCGACTGGCGTCGAGGCGAGATGGCGTTTCGGCCGCAGAGACGGGCGAAGCGCGGACCTCGGAGCGGGCTGGATGACCCGGAACCTTACGGTCCGCGGGAAAGTCTTCGACGCGGCGGAACGCTTTGAATCCGGGCGACTTCCCTCAACACCTCATCAAAGGAGAAACCCATGAGAGCTTCCATAGGTCTGATCGGAGCCGTCGTTCTGCTTGGAGCGTGCGGAGATAACCGCGACGCCCAATCCCCTGTCGAAGGGCCTGTGGTGTCCGCGTCGGAGACACCTCGGAACCCCGCCGTCGACACGACGGAGAACGCTGCAGAGGGGACGATCACGCCGGGCGCAAATTCCTTTACCGAGGGGCAGGCGAGAAGCGCCATTGAGAAACAGGGCTACGCCCAGGTCGGCGGTTTGAGCCAGGGCGAAGACGGCGTCTGGACGGCGACCGCCGTCAAGGACGGCGTCGAGTCGAGGGTTTCCGTAGACTACAAAGGCGTCGTCAGCGCGTCGCCCGCTTCCTGATGCTGAAGGAGATTTCCATGTCCACTATCACGCGACTCTACGATACTCACACCGAAGCGATGGACGCCGTGTCCGCCCTCGAAGCCGCCGGCTTTGGAGCGGCTGACATCAGCGTCATCTCCAATAACGCCGACAACTGGCACGAGAGCCACCGGCATCACGGGCGGGCGCCCGGTGACATGAACGGCGACGGCGAGAACGACGTCGCAGAAGGCGCGGGCAAGGGGGCGGCGACCGGCGGCGCGCTCGGCGTGGGCGCCGGCGTTCTCGCGGGCCTGGGCATGCTGGCGGTGCCGGGCCTGGGCCCCGTGGTGGCAGCAGGCTGGCTCGCGTCGGCGGCGGTTGCAGGGGCCGCGGGCGCCGCTGCGGGCGGGGCGGTCGGCGGAATTCTCGGCGCGCTCAAAGAGGCGGGCCATGATGACGATGACGCCCACGTCTACGCCGAAGGCGTGCGTCGGGGCGGAACCCTTGTCAGCGTTCGCGTCAATGAAACGGAGCGGGCCCGGGCGCAGGCGATCCTGGACGAGAGCCGCGGCTGGGACGCCGCCGCTCGAGGGGCCGCCTACCGCCAGACGGGCTGGACGCGCTTTGACCCCGCCGGGGCGCCCTATACAACCGACGAGATCGCTGCGGAGCGCGCTCGATATCGATAAGGCGCGCAGGGGAGGCGGCGCGGGCGCTTTGCGCCGCCTTCGCCGCCTCGCGCGGGGGCAGGAGGACGGAGAAATGAAAAGAAAACGCCTGTTACGCTCCCGCGTGGGCGTCAGACTTGAACGCATCCAGCCTGGCTCAAGACGACGGGAGGCGTGGTATCGCCTGACCGGAGGTGGGACGGACAAGCCGCGCCGCTATGATGACAAAGCTGCGGCGAAACGGGCCTTCGCCTGGAGCGTCGCTCGCCGTCTCGCGGCTCGAGGACGTCCCTCAACCTGGTTGGTGGTAGGATAGGCGATGCCGATGTTTCTCGTGGACTACCAGCAGGGCGAGCGTTGCTTTTCTCTCCAGTTGGAAGCGGAGGACTGGGAGGACGCTGAAGACAAGCTCATGGCCCTGCAGGGCGGAGCAGAAGTGGTCGGTCGCCTGGTGATGGAAGGCGATTGCGAAGGCGCAGCCTCGATCGGCGGAGGCGGTCGTTGTTGATCTGGCCGTAAACGACGGCGCGCCGTCTAGGCCAGTCTGCTCATCACGGCCTCGAAACTCACTTCGGGCGCATCGGGCGAAGACCCCGACATGAGCGCGTCCTGGCCGAGGATATCGCCTTCCAACTCGATACGCGCACGCTCGACGCCGAACACGGATCGCAGGACAGGGATGATGGTATGCCGATCGAGCTGCAGGCTGGCCTTGAACCTCGCTCCGTGAATGACATAGGAGCCGACATAGAACGAGCTGCTGTCGCCGCCGATGATGCGCCCGCCCTGGAGCACGACTACCCCATAGCCCGGTCCCAGCCGTGTCCTGAAGCCGATCTTGTAAAGGCCGTCGTCCATCAGCGCTGGGCCGCGAGGCGAGCGGAAGAATTCGGCTGCGATCTGGGATTCGACTCTTGCTCGGCGGCGGCTGAAAGGTCGGTGTCGATCTGCGCCTTCCCGGACCCGTCGCACATGTGGCAGACGCCCGTGTCGAAGATGCCTGATCCCGCGCATCGGAGGCAGAGCTGGGGCTCTGGCGAACTTACGTCGATCTGCGTCATGGACCTGTGCACATACTCTCTAGCCACGCCCTCTATTAAGGCCTTCAGAGGTTTAACCGGCGCTCCGGGATCCCGTTCCTCCTCACGCGGATGCGACCGAAGGCTGGCATAAGGAACGCAGCCTTCACCGAAGCCCAAGCGGTCTAAGGGCGAAGGCCCCGGGTGGCGAATAACCTTCGCGGCGCGGCCTGGCGAGACAGGACAGCGCCGATGGCCGCGATCCTTTCGACCTCTCGATAGCCTTCGTGCGCCAGCATCCCCCCGAAGACATCCGGGTCGATCTCCTCATATGTCATGCTCGCGCCTGCCTCGGCGGCGAGCCGCTCGAGCTCGATGCGCAGCATATCTCGGCCTTCGATGATCGGGCTGCCCGTGTAGAGCACGAAGCGCCCCCGCGGACGCAGGCGATGCAGTCCAACAGAGACCCACGCCAAGGCGAGGTCCATGCCCAAGGCGCCGCCTCCATCGCGATAGGTCCGGTGCTCGCCGTCGGCCAGATAGGGCGGGTTGGCGATGATGAGATCGAACTCGCCGGCCGCGGCCCCGGGCCCAGAGCCCGCGACAATTTCAATCGACAGGCGGGCGTGGGCGGCATTGGCGGCGAGGAGAGCAAGGGCGAAGGGGTTCACGTCCCCGGCCACGACCCTGGAATGCGGCAAGCGTGCGGCCAGCGCCAGCGCGTCGGCGCCGGCGCCGGCGCCGACGTCGAGGATCGAGCGCGGCTGCGTACCGCATAGCGCGGAGGTCAGGAAGCGGACGAAGCGGTAGCTGTCCGGTCCAAGGAAGACGGCGTCAGAGGCGTCGCTCCGGGCGGAGTGCAGGTGCAGGCGCCCGTCAAGCGCACTGACCCTGACAGCGGATCGAAGCGACGCGCCCTCGTCGACGAGGAGCCCGCCGCTCGACATCGTGGCGAGGAGGGTAGGGTCGAGGTCGTTCGGGTCGAAGGGGCGCCCCCAGCCGAAGATGTCTCGCAGGTTAGCGGCGCGGGCGCGCTCCCGCCGGGACGCCACCCGTCTGTGGGTGGCGGGGGTCGGGCTCACGAAATCGTACCCGGCGGCCGCCAGCAGGTCGAGAAGGGCGACCAGGGCCGCGCGCCGCTGCCCAATCCCCATGTCGGCGGAGCTAGGTCCAGGGCGGCGATCGCTGTGATCGGGCGCTCCTTCCATCAGGTCGCCTTCGAGCCGGGCGGCCGGATGGCTTGGCTTGCGACGGCCGGCCGGGAGCGGCGGCGCGGTCGACCTGGGCCGGCGGGTGGGGAAGAACATGCGGATTTCCTGACGGTCCTAACCAAACGAGGAGGCGCTCAAGCTTTGAAACCGGCCGTCGTCGATCTGACGCTGGGCCTTCTAGATAAGGCTCCCGCGCCTGCGGCGTTGCATCCGAGCGGGCGCTCGGGCGTACGCGTCCGACGCGATCAATCTCGGCTCGCGTGGTTTGCGCCGCAGCTTGTGATGTCGCAGATTCGGCGGCCGTCGATCGCGGTCACCGTGACCCGATACGAAAAGCCGTCGTCCCTCATGGTGTCGCCCTCTTTCAACAGCTCGCCCATGAAGCGCAGAGCTTCCCTGTATGCGTCGTCGTCCGTGGCCGCCGCGATCTCCGCGCAGAAGGCGGAGCGGTGCCCGAACAGGGCGAAACGATAGAGAGGGTGGTCGGCGGTCCCGCAGGTCATCGGCGCTCTCCGAGGTATCCACGACTTGAACGAACGCGTCGGCGGGCTGAAAGAGCGAACTGTCCGGAGGACAGCTCTACAGCGGGCCGCGCGCTTTGGACGTCGCCATCGGCGGTGGCCTGATATGACGGCTCCGTCGACGACCGGCGGGACGCGAAGGCGCGCCTCAGCATGCTGGACTTATTAGGCGAGCATAAGAAAACCGATCTGCCGCATTGGGACTCAGGAGGGCCTAACGAGCCTGAAAGCTCAGCTGCGAGAGGGAGCGAGCCCGGATTGCAGGGCCTCCGGTTTGGCGGGTATTCGGAGAGCGGCCTTTGGCGCTTGAAGTTTACTGCAGACGCGCCTCATGCGTGCTCTCGCTTCGGGGGGCATGTCCTTGACGTTCGGAACCGTTCTCATTCCCGTGAGTTGGCCCATCGCAGCTCTCTAACCCCTGGAGCTGCCCTCTGTTGAACCGCGAAGCCCCTCGTTGGAGGCCCCAGGCGCCGGCGAGGGGTCTTCATTTGCCTACAGAAGAAACGCTCGCACGGGCGGGAGCCACATCCGCCGGCCGGGCCAGCGCTCACATTGATGGTGTCGCCGTCGCTGTCGGCGCCACGACCTCCCAAGCTTCTCTCTACGGAAGACCGGCCGGGGCTAGCAGCAGACGGGACGCAGGCGTTGCAAGGCCGACAGCACGGCCAGAAACCTTATCAGGGAGCCGGTGGCGACGCCCGCGACGGCGAAGCCCCGCAGACGACACTCGGATGCCAGCTGGACAGGCGAGGCCGCCGCACTCGATTAGCGGCAAAGATCACCGGGGCCGCCAGGCCGAGGTTGCGCCATTGCGAAAGTCGACGTTCCGCCATGGGGTGGTCTCCTTGTCGTCATGGCCACCTGAAAGCAACCTCGCCGCACGGCCGACGACCTGACGGCCGACATCAATGAGTCTGTCCGATCACTCGAAGGCCGAGGAAGCGGCGATCGCGAGTAGGGCCAAAATCGCAATCACCACCGACCATTCGCCGAAGCTGGGTCGCCATTGGGGACGTCTGGGCAAGTCGCGTTCCTCTACCGTCGGTCCAGCCCCGCTCTTTCAGGAGGTGCGCGAGGGACTGGAGCAGGCCCGCTCAGGAGGCGAGCGACTGGGCGAGCTTAGATCTCCAAGCGCTTTGCGCGTTTAACCTGTGATGATTAACGGCAGCGCTTTTGATATTTCAGCCCGCACGCCGCCGCAGTCGAGGGACGGAGGCCGCCTAGAGGAGGCGCTCGTTCCCGGTCAGGCGTTTGAATAGGCGATCGAGCGCCGCGAGCAGGTGTCCGCCAAATCCAGTCATGCGAAGCCAACAAGCTGCGCCGGAATTGGTTGCGGCCCGGTGCGCCGCAGGGGGTGCGTGGCTGCGCGCCGGGCCGCATCGCACGCCAGCGCCGGAATGCGCCTCCTTAAAGCTCGAGGACCATCCGGGGTTCCGTCTCAGCCCATCCAGCCCATGTAGGCGCACCCGACGATCCCTATGAACGAAAGCGTTCCGAGCAGCCGCGCCGCCTCCCACCCGGCTAGACGCCACCAGCGGGGGATGGGAGATTTTTGTTTGCGCAAAGACGATCTCCCGGCGCCAGGAAGAAGGGGATGCCCGGCAAACTGCTTAAGCCCGGCCTGGTTCCTCTCGGTCGCGCCTTTCTCGTCAGGGGTTGCGGCCCGGAGCGGTGGTCAGGGGGGTTGCGCTCCGGGCCGCAGACTTCCGCGCGGAAGACAATCCTTAGCCGTCCCGAGGGCGATGGGTTCCACGGGGGCGGCTCTTCGACCAACTGCGGAATGACAGCCGAAGCCGGCCCGCTTCACGTTATCCGGTCGCAATCCAGTAAAGGATGCCGAAGATCGCAAGACACAGGGCGATCAGGACCGCCTCTGTCATCCGTCCCGTTCGTTTGGGCCGCCCCGGCACGTTCCGCCTCCCGTCGTGAACGATGTTACTATTTTACAATTTGCATGGCTGTCCAGCCCTCGACCGGCCGCATCGACGGACCGGCTCGGCGACCTGGATAAATCCCTCCTGGGCAGCATAGGGAAGGGCGAGTCCGCAGCGCTCTTCTGGCGCCCCCTTCTACCTGCTGCACTCCGCCTTGGCCGTCAGGCGTTTACGCGCTGGTCGGTATCGTCGACGTTCGCCGCCGCCTGGGCCAGCAGGCTTCCTCCGATCAGCAGAGGAGAGTCCTCGGCTGAAAGGGGAGGTAGGCAAACAAATCGCGCCGCCTTTTGGCCGTTCCGTAGGAACAGATGGATCTCGACGTGGTCGCCGGCGGCAGCCAGCCGCTCCGCCACGGTCTTGGCGACGTCTTCCGCGGCGCGCCCGCGCCCAAACAGCTGAGGCTCGACGTCATCCACGCGGACGGCCCAGACGTCGCCAAAGGGTTCTACAACGACGGTTCGCATCGAAGCATCTCCAGTGAAGAGTGAAGGCGGTCGCTATTTGGATGGCCGCGGAGACGGTTCAAGGGGCGCTGTAGTCCAGCCCGGCAGGCTGTTCCATAAGTTTGGGGGCTTCCAACCGACGGCCGGCCATTGCGACTGCGTCAGCAAAGGCCGGCCAGCGTCCCGGCCCGGATCGCGTCCGGCCTACGCCTTCATGGCGTGCCAGCCTCGGATCATGAAGGCCTGGAAGAAGGACACGGGCGTCGCAAACCCTGCTGCCCGCCAAAGGGCCTCGGTCTCTGCCGCCGGCAGAACCCCCAGCGCGTCGCGCAGCATGCTCTCCAGCCTGGCCGACGATTCGGGGGTCGCGCCCATCAGGGTCTGGACCTGCTTCCAGTCCTTCAACATGTCTGGAAACGCCGCATCTTCGAGATCGGCGCTGATTTCGGCGCTGACGAAGCGACCGCCCCGCTTCAGTCGATCATGAATGGCGCTGTAGAAGGCCGGCCGTTGTTCCCGTCTGATGAAATGGGCGACCAACAGGCTGACCGCGGCGTCGAATGGGCCGGGGGGCGCGTCCTCGGCGTAGCCCTGGATAAGCTCGCATCGCTCCAGAACGCCCGCTTCCTTTAACCGGTCCCGGCCGACATTCAGCATCTCGGCGGAAGGATCGACCCCGACGAAAAACCATCCTGGACGCGCTTGGGCCAGGGAGAGGATTTCAGCGCCCGTTCCCACGCCGACGCACAGCACTCGCGCTTCGCTCGGACATTCGGCCAGGACCAGGCCCGTTAGGAAGTGGAGGCAATTGGAGATCGGAACGAGGGCGCGGTTCCGATGGTCGTAGGCGTCCGCCATCTCCTGGTTGAAGAAGGACGGCGAGGCGGTCGATCGGGAAGAAGGCATTGTTAATGTGTAACACAAACGTCGTCCGGTACCATGCCAACCGTCATGTCCTGTTAGAGCAACCGGCCGATCGTCCGAGGCCCATTTCGGGAATCCTAATCCAGCCTCACATTGACCGCGCAGATCTGGCGGCCGTCCTTCGTCTTCACTCTCACTTCGAAGGCGACGGATTCCCGGCTCAGGATCTCGCGCTCCTTGATCAGATCGCCGGCGAAGCGAAACCCTTGACGACGCGCCTCGGCGTCCGTCGAAGCCTCGGCTTCGTGGACCTGATCCACCTCCAGACCGGCGACGAGGAAATCGTAGAGGGCCATGACGGAAACCTATACGCCCGAGCCTGAACCTAGGATGACTCTGCTGATCGGCGTCTCTCGGCATGGCGCCAGGCGATCCGACCCATGCGAAGGGGAACCGTTAAAGCAACGCCTGGGCGTCGAGGACGTTATCGACGCCGCGTCGCATGAGCGGCGGCGATGGAAATGCGCGAAGTGTGGAGCGGGAAGGCGAAGAGGGGATGTGGTCCGGCGACGAGCTCCACGATCTGATCACGATCAAGCTGACGCGGCGCAGGAGCGTGTCTCCAGCAACCCTCCGCAAGCTCAGTGAAGCGTTCAATCCCTTGGCGCTCATCCCTGCGAGGGACGACCTCATCGTACAGGGCGTCAAGGCCTCCTCCTGCCTCCTGCTTTTGAACGGGTTTGCGGCTCGCTACCGCTTGTTGCGGAATGGGCGGCGCCAATTCACCGAGATTTGTCTCCCAGGCGATTTCGTCAATCTCGGCTCTTTGTTGAAGAAGCGTCAGCCGCAGGGCGTCGTGGCCCTGACGGACTGTCGGGCGGCCTCCATTCCCCATGCTCGCCTTGATCGGTTGATCGACGCCGACGGCGACCTGGTCAGAAGCCTGTGGCTGGACACCCTGGTCGACGGCGCCGTAAGCCGCGAGTGGATTCTTGCGCTCGGCGCCCAGAGCGCAAAGGAGCGCCTGGCCTGGTTCCTGTGTGAACTCTACTGCCGACTGGAACTGGTGGGCCGCGCGAAAGACTGCTGCTTCCAGTTGCCTATGACCCAGGCGGAGATAGCGGATATCCTTGGGCTTTCGACCGTCCATGTGAACCGCGTCGTGGCGGAGCTTCGACGAGAAGGTCTCGTGGAGTGGAAGGGGGCTCTTGTTCATCTGAAAGATTGGGGCGGGCTGGCCGCCCTGGCCGAGTTCGACAAGGCCTACCTGGAGTCGCCTCCAGAGTAAGCGGGCGGTCGCGGTGGGACGGCGGCGCGAGATCGGCCGCGTCCGTCCCTGTTCTCGCTACAGGCGCAAGCGTAGATGGCTTTTATCGACCCACCCCGGCGCAATCGGAAAAGGCTCCGATCCATTAGGATCGTTGTCGGCGGCGCTGAGGCGATCGTCACTACATTGACCTCAGCGGCGAACATGCACCTTGGGAACAGCGTCGCTAACATGACGTTGGCCCATCATGACTGGCGATGTTGCAACACTTATCGGCTCGGCTGCAGCAATCTGCTCGATTACGAGCTTTGCCCCGCAGGCGTACAAGATCTGGAAGGAGAGGGACGCCTCGGCGGTGAGCCTCAAAACCTATTCCCTGACCGTCAGTTGCTTCATCCTGTGGACGATCTACGGCGTGATGACCTCGGCCTGGCCTGTGACCGTCGCCAACGCCTCCGCCCTCGTGATGGCGTCGGCGGTCCTGGTTATGAAATGGCGCTTTCGCGACGCGGCGAAGAGCGCATCGGACGCGTGAACGCGGTCAGGCGGCGAGTGGAAAACGCAGGGTGAAACAACTGCCTCGACCGGGGCCGTCGCTGGCCAGTTCGACGGCTCCGTCATGCATCTCGACCAACTGCTTTACGAGAGCCAGGCCGATGCCGAGACCTTCGCGCGAGCGATCGTCCGGCCCCTTCGACTGAGTGAACATATCGAAGATGCGGCCCTGCATGTCATGCGGCACGCCCACGCCGTTGTCGGCGATGTCGATCCGCACCTCGTCCTGGACGACATCCGCGGAAATACGGATCTGTCCTTCGGACGGCGTGTATTTGGCGGCGTTGGTCAGCAGGTTGCTGACGACCTGCGACAGGCGGGTGAAATCGCCTTCGAGCCACAGGGGCTGGGAAGGCAGGGCGACCGTCAGGTCATGCGCGCCCGCCTCGATCTTGGGTCGGCTGGTGTCCACGGCGGACTCGATGACGCTCTGCAGACTCACACGCTCGCGCTGAAGGGAAATCTTGCCCTGATCGATCCGGGCGACGTCGAGCAGGTCTTCGATCAGCCGCGAGAGGTGGTGGGCCTGAACCTCCATCCGCGCCTGGATGTCGGCCTTGCGGTTCTTGTCCGACTGGCGCTCCAGAAGCTGAAGACCGGCGCGGAGCGCCATGATCGGGTTGCGCAACTCATGGCCCAGCATGGCGATGAAGTCGTTCTTGCGGCGGTCCGCCGCGCGCAGGGCGTTGGCGTAGGCCTCCAGTTCATCGCGCTGGGCGAGAATCTCCCTGCGTTGGCGATAGAGGTCGATGAAGACGTTCGCCTTGCTGCGCAGGATGTCGGTTTCGATCGGTTTCTGGATGAAGTCGACGGCCCCGGCCTCATAGCCCCTGAACCGTCGCTGCAGATCGGCGCTTCCCGCCGTGACGAAGATGATGGGGACGTGGCGCGCGTTCACATTGCCGCGCATGAACTCGGCCAACTGGAAACCGTCCATGCCTGGCATCTGCACGTCCACCAGGGCCAGGGCGACATCGTGGATCAGCAGCAGCTCCAGCGCCTCGTCGCCCGAGCGGGCCTTCAGGCAGACGACGTCCTCCCGCTTCAGCAGCGCCTCCAGCGCGAGCAGGTTCTCTTCAAGGTCGTCGACCAGCAGAAGGTGAATCGGCTGTTCCGGGCTGCTCATTCTGTTCCGAGACCTTTCAGATGTTCGGCGATGCCTTCGAGCGGCAGGGCGACGGCCGCCGTGCAGGCGTTGCGGGCGGCCTGGGGCATGGCCTGGGCGTAGGCGGCGGCGGGCTCCTCCACCAGGGCGACCCCGCCCGCGGCGGCGACGGCGCTCAGCCCGGCTGCGCCGTCCTCGTTGGCGCCGGTCAGGATCACCCCGGTCAGGCCGGCGCCGTAGGCGTCCGCCGCGCTTTCGAACAGCACGTCTATGGAGGGGCGGGAGTAGTTGACGGCTTCGTCGGAGGACAGGGCCATATCACCGTTGCTCTCGACCAGCAGGTGGTAGTCTGAGGGGGCGAAATAGACCACGCCGGGACGGGCGGTCTCCTTGTCTTCGGCCTCCTTGACCTCAAGCAGGCATCTGGCCCCGAACAGAGGGGCCAGCACGTTGCCGCGGTCGGCCGGGACGTGCAGGACGATGAAGATCGGCCAGGGGAAGTCCGCCGGCAGCGACGGGAGGAGGGCGAGCAGGGCCTGCACCCCTCCGGCGGAGGCGCCGATCACCACGGCCCGGTCGGGGGACGGACTCATGGTTCGCGTTTCCTGTAGATCTTCTCCGCCGGGACAAACTCGGAGAAGGCGGCCGCATGGCGTGAGAAGCGCAGGCTTTCCTTCGATCCGATCCCCAGAAAGCCGTTGCGCGCCAGGGAGTCCCTGAAAAGGCCCACGGCGCGATCCTGAAGGCCTCGGTCGAAATAGATCATGACGTTGCGGCAGGAGATGAGCTGCATCTCGGCGAAGACGGCGTCCGTGACAAGGCTGTGGTCAGAGAAGACGACATTGGCGCGCAGCGACTTGTCGAAGACCGCGCGACCGTAGTCGGCCGTATAGTAGTCGGACAGGGACGAGCGGCCGCCCGACTTCTGGTGGTTTTCGGTGAATTTGCGGATTCGATCGAGGGGATAGATCCCCGCTTCCGCGGCGCGCAGGGCGTCGGGATTGATGTCGGTGGCGTAGAAGAGGGTGCGATCGAACAGGCCTTCCTCGCGGAACAGGATGGCCATGGAATACAGCTCCTCCCCGGCGCTGCACCCCGCGATCCACACCTTGAGCGAGGGATAGGTGCGCAGATGGGGCAGCACCTGCTCACGCAGGGCGCGAAAGTAGCCGGGATCGCGGAACATCTCGCTGACCTGAACTGTCAGGAAGGCGAGCAGACGAGGCAGCATTTCGGGATCGTGCAGGACCCGTTCCTGCAGGGCCGTCAGGCTCGGCAGGCCGAAATGGCTGCGCGCCTGAATCAGGCGGCGCTTGATCGACGCCCGTGCGTACTGGCGGAAGTCGTAATGGTAGCGCTGGTATAGCGCCTCCAGCAGCAGACCGATCTCGATATCCTCGATCTCGTTCGTCATGGCGGACTCAGCGGGGCATCCAGACGCGGACCAGGGACAGCAGCTTGTCCACGTCCAGCGGCTTGGCCATGTAGTCGTTCGCCCCGGCCGCCATGCAGCGCTCCTGGTCGTCCGGCATGGCCTTGGCGGTCAGCATCAGCACCGGCAGAGTCGTCCAGCGCGGATCCTTTCTCATTTCACGCGTCGCCGTCAGGCCGTCCATGACCGGCATCATCACGTCCATCAGCACAAGGTCGACAGCCTTCGAAGGATCGGTCGAGGCCTGCTCCAGCGCCTCGAGCGCTTCCTTGCCGTTGCGGGCGATCTCCACCAGGGCGCCGCGCGGTTCAAGGACATTGGTCAGGGAGTAGACGTTGCGGACGTCGTCCTCGACGATCAGAATCCGGCGCCCTTCCAGCACGGCGTCGCGATTGCGCGCCTTGCGGATCATCTTCTGCTGCTCGGGCGGAAGCTCGGACACCACCTGGTGGAGGAAGAGGGAGACCTCGTCGAGCAGCCGCTCCGGCGACTTGGCGCCCTTGATGATGATGGAGCTCGAATAGCGGCGCAGCTGCTGCTCGTGATCGGGCGACAGATCGCGCCCCGTATAGACGATCACAGGCGGGAAGCCATGGCCGCCCTCGCGGCTGAGGGTCTCCAGCAGGGAGAAGCCCGACGCGTCAGGCAGGGTGAGATCAAGCACCATGCAGTCGAAGGTCTGGGTTCTGAGTTGCTCCAGGCATTCGGCGGCGGTGCCCACGCCTACGGTTTCTACGTCGCCGGAGGCCAGCAGGCGGCTCACCGCGTCGCGCTGGACCAGATCGTCCTCCACGATGAGCACGCGACGTACGGTGCGGGTCAGCGTGTCCTCGAGAGTGCGCAGAACCTCGGCGAGATCCTCGCGCTTCACCGGCTTGACCAGATAGCCGATGGCGCCCAGCGACAGGGCGGTCTGGCTGTGATCCTCGGCCGAGACGACGTGGATGGGGATGTGGCGGGTGTCATCGTCGCGCTTCAGCACGTCGAGAACGGTCAGGCCCGACTGATCGGGCAGGCCCACGTCCAGCACGACCGCGCTGGGACGATGGCGCTTGGCCAGCTTGAGAGCCTCCTGGGCCGTGCCCGCCACGATGCACTGGAAGCCCAGCTCGCGGGACAGGTCGCGGACGATGGCGGCGAAGCGGTCGTCGTCCTCGACAACCAGCAGCAGGCGGCGCGTTCCGGCCAGATGATCGCGGTCGTCCTCGATGCTCGCAGACATTGATTGACGCCGCTCGGGAGGCGGTTCCGACGGGGGTGAAACATGCGGGGCAGGGGCAGGCGTCTCGCGCGGAGGGACCTGCGCAGCGTCATAGGCGCGCGGAAGGGTCAGAGTGAAGACGCTCCCTTCGCCCACTCGGCTTTCCAGGGTGATCCGCCCGCCGAGCAGGCGCGCCAGTTCGCGCGAGATCGACAGGCCCAGGCCCGTGCCGCCGTATCTGCGGCTGATGGTTCCGTCGGCCTGCTGGAAGGCCTCGAAAATCCCCGTCTGCTGCTCGGGGGATATGCCGATGCCGGTATCCGACACGGCGAAGGCGATCCTGTCCCCGGGCTGGGCCGATATGCCCAGTTTCACACCCCCGATTTCCGTAAACTTGAAGGCGTTCGACAGCAGGTTCTTGAGAATCTGCTCCAGCCGCTGGCGATCCGTCTCCATCAGATCGGCTCCAGCGTCCAGTTCGATCTCGAAGGCCAGACCGCGATCGTCCGCCACCGGCTGGAAGAGTTGCCGGACGTCCTCCGTCAACCGTTGCATCGACACCGCCTCGGGACGCGCCTGAATGTGGCCTGCCTCGATCTTGGACAGGTCGAGGATGTCGTTGATCAAGGCCAGGAGATCATTGCCGGACGACTGAATCGTGCGGGCGTAGTTGACCTGTTCCTCCGACAGCGTTCCCTCTGGGTTGTCGGCCAGAAGTTTGGACAGGATCAGCAGGGAGTTGAGCGGGGTCCGCAGCTCATGGGACATATTGGCCAGGAAGTCGGACTTATACTGGCTGGCCTGTTCGAGTTCGCGCGCCTTCAGCGTCAGCGCCGAGGCGCCGCGCTCCAGATCGTCGCGCTGGGTTTCCAGCAACTGGGCCTGCTCCTCCAGTTGGCTGTTGGTCTGCTCCAGCTCCGCCTGCTGCTGCTCCAGTCGCGTCTGGGATTCCTTCAGCGCCCGACCCTGTTCCTCCAACTCTTCGTTGGAGACGCGCAACTCCTCGCTCTGGACCTGGAGCTCCTCGGCCTGGCGCTGGGTTTCCTCCAGCATGTTCTGCAGCTGGGCGCGGTAGCGGGCCGAGCGCAAGGCTGTGCCGATGGCGGGCCCGGTTTCTTCAAGCAGGGCCATAAGCCGTTCGTCCGGCGTGTGCAGAAAGCCGAGTTCCAGAACCGCATTGACCGCGCCGTCCGCCCGGGCGGGGGCGATCACCAGGTGCCTCGGCTTGTCGCGGCCGAGGGCCGAACCGATCGTCAGATAGCCCTCAGGCACGTCGGACAGGGTCAGAATCTGACCGTCCGCCGCCACCTGCCCGAGCAGCCCCTCGCGCGGGCCGAAGCGTTCAGCGACGGGCGCGTCCGACGGGACGCCGAGCGCGGCGATGCGTCGATAAAGGCCGCCTTCGCCTTTGAACAGGGCGGCCGCCTGGACGCCGGCGTACCGTCCCAGATAGGCGAGAATGCTGTCTCCCAGCTGTTCCAGCGACTGATCGCCCATCATGGCGACGCCGAGGCCCACCTGGCCTTCATGCAGCCATTCCTGGCGCGCGCGCGCCCTGGCGCTGCGACGGACCAGCATGAAGACCGTGATCGTCAGGACAGCACCGAGCACGCCCGAAAGCACGCCGCTGATCAGCGCCGTGCGATAGGCGGCGTTCATTTCCGTCAGTCGCTGCTGACGCACGCTCTGCTCTTCCTGACGCATGAGGGCGACCTGGGCCCGGATCGCGTCCATCTCCTGCTTGCCCTGATCCGTGGCCATCCGCGCCAGCGCGGCCTGCATGCCCTCGGCGCGGCGCGCCTGTAGGGCCGCGTCCAGCTCGGCCAGTTTGGCGTCGAGGCGAGCGCGCAGCTGATTCAGGTGACCTTGTTGGACAGGGTTGTCGCGGGTGAGCTCCGCGATATCGCCCAGCCGTCGGTTGAGATCCCGGGTCGCCGTCTCGTAGGGCTGCAGATAGGAGACGTTGCCCGTCAGCAGATAGCCGCGCTGGCCCGTCTCGGCGTCCTGAGCGGCGGACAACAGTTCATCAACCGCGAGGATCACCTCGTGCGTATGGATGATCTGCTGGTTGTTGGCGCGCAGAACTTCGACATTCCTCCAGGCGACAAGCCCGGTGGCGAGGAAGAAGGAAAGAACCAGGGCCAACCCCAGAACCGCCCAGGCCTCCATCTTCGAGCCCGCAGACGGACGACGTGACGATTTCATCAAGTTGTGAACCCTGGACGAGGAGCGAGAGCGCCCTGCCTAAGGACGCGTGCAGACCTTGCAATAACCTATGCTGGATTCGCCGCACAGACTTGCTGATGAACGATGCGGCTGATCGCCCCGTGGCCCCGCTGCGGCTCTCACGAGAAAGGCGCGGCCAGCTCCAGAATCTGACGAAGCGGCGGAAAAGCCCGGCGTCGCAGCGCCTCCTGCAGCTTCATTCCGGATGAAGCACCACCTTCGTCCATTCGTTCTGGTTCTCTTTGAAGTTGCGGTAGGCCTCGGGGGCCTGCTCGAGCGGCAGGCGGTGGCTGATCAGATCAGTGGTGTCGATGCGGCCGTCCAGGATCATCTCGAGCAGGGCGGGGAGGTAGCGCTGCACATGTGTCTGGCCGGTTTTGAGGGTCAGGCCTTTCTGCATGAAGGCGCCGACCGGCACCTTGTCCGCGAAGCCGCCGTAGACGCCGGGCACCGACACCGTGCCGCCCTTGCGCACCGCCATGATGGTTTCGCGCAACACGTGGGCGCGGTCTGTCCCCATGCGGGTCGAGGTCTTTACGGCGTCGACGATGTTGTCGGGCGAGAAGCCGTGGCTTTCCATGCCCACGGCGTCGATGCAGCTGTCGGGCCCGAGGCCCGCCGTCATTTCCTGGAGCGCCTCGCGGACCCTGACCTCGTGGTAGTTGAGGACCTCGGCGCCGTTGGCCCTGGCCAGGGCCAGGCGGTTGGGATGGTGATCGATGGCGATGACGCGGCCCGCGCCCTGAAGGAAGGCGCATTTGATCGCGAACAGACCCACCGGCCCGCAGCCCCAGACGGCGACGGTGTCGCCGCGCTCGATCTGGCAGTTCTCGGCGGCCATCCAGCCCGTGGGGAAGATGTCGGACAGAAAGAGCACCTTCTCGTCCTCGACGCCGTCCGGGATCTTGATCGGCCCGTAGTCGGAATAGGGCACCCGCGCGTACTCGGCCTGTCCTCCGGCGTAGCCGCCGGTCAGGTGCGAATAGCCGAAGGCGCCGGTCATCACCTGGCCGAAGGCGATCTCCGATGCGTCGGCCTTATCCGCCGGATTGGAATTGTCGCAGGCGGCGGGAAGGGATTTCTGGCAGAAGAAACATTGGCCGCAGGCGATGACGAAGGGCACCACGACCCGGTCCCCCTTCTTCAGGCTGGTGTTTCCGCGCCCGACGTCCACGACTTCGCCCATGAATTCATGGCCGAGGATGTCGCCGTTCGACATTCCGGGGATGTAGCTGTCGTACAGATGCAGATCCGAGCCGCAGATGGCCGTGGCCGTAATCCTGATGATGGCGTCGCGAGGGTTGATGATCTCCGGGTCGGGAACCGTGTCCATCTGGACGTTATGCTTGCCGTGCCAGGTGAGCGCGCGCATGGGCGATCCTTTCTGCTGCGATCAGAGGCGGCGGGAGCCGCGCGGCGCTGCATCCGGCGCCCTTGAGGTCGAAATCTCGCCCGTCTCCATGAGCTGCTTGAAGCGCCGCAGTTCGCGCCGCGCCTGCAGGCGCGGCTCGCGCTGCATGACCTTGGCGATCGCCTTGCCCACGACCCCGCCGGGCGGATCGTAGCTGATGAAGAGCCGGACCTCCGTGCCGCGCCCGAAAGGATGGTCCCGGAACTCGATCCAACCCTCATGGTCGACGTCGGAGCCCTGGGTCGAGGTCCAGGCGATGCGACGGTCCGCCAGGTCCTCTGTGACCACGGAGGTCAGCGCGACGTCCTTTCCGCCCGGTCCTTCGACGACCCATCGGGAATGCGTCGCGTCCAGAACTTCGACAGACTTCACCGTCTCCGAGAAGACGGGCAGGTTCAAAAGATCGCGCCAATAGTTGTAGAGGGCCGATCGGGGCCGTCGGATCAGCATGGCGCGCAAGCTGTCGGCCGCGTGGCGCCCTTCGTGAAGGTCGCTGTCGCGGAAGGCCGAGGAATCCACATCGGCGTCAGTCGAAATCGGACGATCGGTCATGTCTGGCTCCGGTGCGTGAAGAGCCAATGGACCGACAGCGGGTTCGTTGCGGAGATCGATGAAGTGACGGGTATCCGACAGCCGGACCCCTCATCCGCTCCGCCGGTTTGCCAGAGACCCGCAAACCGAAGGAGATCGACATGATCAACAACGACGACGTCTGGCGCGACGTGTTCGTGACTGGCCTGAAGAACGCCCATGCCGTGGAGCATCAGGCCCTGGCCCTGATGGATCGGCAGATCGAACGCGCCAGAAATTTCATGGAGGTGGCGGAGAAGCTGAAGGCGCACCGGCTTGAAACCGAGCAGCAGATTTCACGGCTTGAGCAGATTCTCTCGGGCCTTGACGAGAGTCCGTCAGGTCTGAAGGACGCCGCGATGTCCATGAGCGGCAACATGGCAGCCCTGGGCCACACCTTCGCCGAGGACGAAATTCTCAAGAACGCCTTCGCCAACTTCGCCTTCGAGAACTATGAGGTCGCGGCCTACAAGGGACTGATCGTCCTGGCCGAGCACGGTGGCTACTCTGTCGCGTTGGATCCGCTGAACGCCTCGCTGGATGAAGAAGCGCGCATGGCGGCCTGGGTGGACCAGAGCCTGCCGGCCCTCACCGAGAAATTCCTGATGCTGAAGCGCGCGGGCGAGAACCCCAGCCGCTGATCGCTGTCGCAAGGAGACGCGAGATGTTCATGCACAACAAGAAGCTGATGTACACGGTGCGGGTTTCAGAACCCAATCCGGCCCTGGCGACCCTGATGCTGGAGCAGTTCGGCGGGCCACAGGGCGAATTGGCGGCGGCGATGCGCTACTTTACGCAGGGTCTGGCGGACGAGGACGTCGCCCGCCGCGACATGCTGATGGACATCGCGACCGAGGAGCTCAGCCACCTCGAGATCATCGGTTCGATCGTCGCCATGCTGAACCGCGGCGCCAAGGGGCGCCTGGCCGAGGCGGCGGAGGAGGAGGCCGACCTCTACGCCAGCATGACGTCGGGGGGCGAAAGCCACACTACGTCCATCCTCTATGGAGGCGGCGCGGCCCTGATCAATTCGGCGGGCGTGCCCTGGACGGCGGCCTATGTGGACTCGATCGGGGATCCGGCCTGCGACCTACGCTCCAACATCGCGGCGGAGTCGCGGGCCAAGATCGTCTATGAGCGACTGATCAACGTCACCGACGACCCGGGAATCAAGGACGCCCTGACCTTTCTGATGACGCGTGAGGTCGCCCACCAGAAGTCGTTCGAGAAGGCCCTCTACGCCATCCCCGCCAACTTCCCGCCGGGCAAGCTGCCGGGCCATCCGGACTTCGCGGACAAATACTACAACATGTCCCAGGGCGAGGGCGACGCATCCGGACCGTGGAACACGGGCGAGCAGTGGGACACCGTCGACGAGCGCGAAGCTCAAATGGCCGTCGACGGCGGGGACGGCCGCGCCGAGGTGGCGCTTTCGGCCGACGAAGAAAAGGCGGTGGAGACATTCGCCGCTCGCACGCGTTCCGATCCCGAATCCGATCCGTTGACCGGCGCGGACCTCGGGGCCGGCCCAGGCGCGGGGCGAACTCGGCCGGTCCCATCCGTTCCGCCGGGCTAGGGGGCGGTCGTTTCACATCAGGAAGGGGAGGCGGGGTTGCGGACGGACGATGCGAAACACCGTCGCATTCGCGGAGCGGCCGGCGCGTCAGGCGTCGGCCGTATCCTTATCCGCATTGAGGCTCGGGTTCGGCCTTTGCCACGCGAGGAGAAAACATGCGCCACGAAATCATCATCGTCGGCGGAGGCGCGGGCGGCCTGGAGCTCGCCGCCCGGCTGGGGCGCGCGTTGGGCCGCAATGAAGGTCCGCGACGCGTGCTGCTGATCGACCGGACCATCTTTCACCTGTGGAAGCCCTCCCTGCACGAGGTCGCGGCCGGCTCGCTGGATTCGCATCAGGAAGGCCTGGCGTATCCGCTGCTGGCCCGGCGCAATCACTTCAGTTTCGCCTTCGGAGACCTAGAGGGACTGAACGCCGCTGAAAAGAGGCTGAGTCTGGCCGAAGTGCGGGACGACGACGGCGGGGTTCTGATTCCGCCGCGAACGCTGGCCTATGACCGGTTGGTGCTGGCGATGGGCAGCGGCTCCAATCTGTTCAATACGCCGGGGGCCGCCGAGCACGCCCACCTGCTGGAGGACGTGGCGGACGCCGAAGCCTTCAACCGGCGCCTGACCGGCGCCTTCCTGGCCTCGGCCTATGCGCCCGGCCAAAGGGTGGACATCGCCATCGTCGGAGCGGGCGCCACGGGGGTCGAGCTGTCGACCGAGTTGATCGAAGGCCACCGGGCCCTTTCAGCCGGTCTGGGGGCCCATCAGAAGTTCGATCTGGGGGTGACAGTGGTCGAGGCGGGGCCGCGCATCCTCGGCGGTCTGCCCGAAACCGTGGCCGCCAAGGCGGCGCAGGAACTGGAGCGCCGGGGCGTGACCCTCGCCGTGGACGCCAGGGTTGAGCAGGTTGCGGCGGACGGACTGCAGACCAGCCGGGGCTGGATTCGATCGGACCTGACCGTATGGGCGGCGGGCGTTCTGGCGTCGCCCCGCAATCGCGATTTCGGACTTGAGACCGGGCGTCTCAATCAGTTCTTGACGGACGATCGTCTGAGGACGTCCGCCCCGGACGTCTACGCCATGGGAGACTGCGCCCAGACTCCGCATGGCGCCGGCTTCGTCCCGGCACGCGCTCAGGCGGCGGCCCAGCAAGCCAGATATCTGGCTCGCGCCCTGCTCAAGGCGGGCGATCCGGGGCCCTATGTCTATCGCGACCGCGGCTCCCTGGTGTCCCTGGGCAGCGAAGGCGGCGTGGGATCGCTGATGGGCGGTCTGGTCGGGCCGAACTTCCTGATCGAGGGCTGGCTGGCGCGTCAGGCCTATATGGGTCTTCACCTTGACCACTATCGCGCGGTGATCGGCCTGCGGCGTACAGCGCTTCTGGCCCTGTCCCGCCTGCTGATGCGCCGCGTGTCCGGGCGGCTCAAGCTGCACTGAGGGAGCCCGGATGAAAGTCTGAATCCAGACGCTCCGGAATGGCGTCCGGGGACCGCGATTGCAGGGAGGCGGTAAGGGAGGCCGTCTCCATGAATGCTCACGATCCCGCGCCCGCCCCGCCTCCCGGCGCGCCGCCGCGATTCCAAGGCCGGGTGGCATTGGTCACCGGCGGCGCGCGCGGCATAGGACGCGCCATCGCCCTGGCTCTGGCGCGCGAGGGCTGCGACGCCGACAAGCTTTCCCCCTTCGAGAACGCCGCGGGAGTCTTCTTCACCGGCGGCGACCAGCTCCGCTTATCCAGCCAGATTGGAGACACTCCGATCGAACGGAGCGTCCGGCGTCTGTATGAGAGGGGCGGCCTGATCGCCGGCACCTCGGCCGGCGCCTCCGTCATGAGCGAGACCATGCTTGTGAAGGGGACGGCCGAAGAATCCTATCGCATCGGCGAGCTGCATATGGCGCCGGGACTGGGATTGCTGCGGGACGCCATCATCGACCAGCATTTCGCCGAGCGTGGGCGTTATGGACGTCTGCTCGGCGCCGTGGCGCATAATCCGAGACTGCTGGGCCTTGGCGTAGACGAGGACACCGCCCTCGTGGTCGAAGGACGCCGGATGACTGTTTTGGGCGCCGGAGCAGTCTATGTGGTCGACGGCGAAGCCGCCACTCATTCCAATATTGCGGAAGGCCAGGCTGACGACGCCCTGTCGCTGTTCGACATCCGCATGCATGTGCTGGCTCATGGCGACGGCTTCGACCTGGACGCGCGAAGGCCTGCGGCGGCTGCGCGCGACACGGCCGACTAGCTCCCTGATTGGGCGGCTGGGTCCGGTTGATCGACGAGCGTCCCGGGCGCCGCGTTCATGTCGCGCCCGCGCGGCGTCAGGAATACGGCAAGCACTACGATAAGAATGAATACGCCTGTGATGATCCAGGCCGCCTTGTTTCGCCGCATGAGCGCTGTTCCTTTTCTTGATCCTTAAGGCCAGCGCGCACGCGGCGAGGGCGTTGCCTGCGTGCGGAGGACGACATTGCGGCGGTCAGACCGGAGAACAGTCAAGGCGAAGGTAGGCGTCGTCGAACTCGGCCGCCTCGATGAGGCGTTGGCGATCGACGACGCGAACCTGGGCGCCTTTCCAGCTAATCCAGCCCGTGTCGCGCAAAATCTGCAAGGTGCGGTTGAGATGCACCGCGGACATGCCCAGAAAATCCGCCAGATCCTGCTGTCGGATCGGCAGGTCGAAGACGCCGTCGTCGACGATCCTCGGTGATGCGCCTCAGTCGGTCATGTGGAACGGCCGACACGACGCAGGGTGAAAGACCCAGGACGCCATGATCCGTCTGCCGCATGACGAGGCTGTGCAAGTCGACGAAATCGCCGGGGCAGTTGACCTGGGTGTACTGGCGCCGTCCGTCGGCCAGCTCGCTGTACCGGGCGGCGAAGCCGGAAAGGAGAAGGGTGCTGATCTCCGGCCGTTCGCCTGGGCCGACGAGCTGCGCGCCGGCCGGTTTGAGCACCGGCTCTTCCACGAGTCCGGCCAAGGCTGCGGATTCCTGAGCGGTCAGACAGTCGCGTCTGGCGAGCTTGAGTTCGAGCCGACGCGTGGGAGGAAGGTGGAGCATGGCGTCCTCTTGCGAATACAGGCCAACGCCAGCGGCTCGTAGTCGTTGCGGCTCCCGAGCGGGAGCCGCTCCTTCCCGTCAGGCAATTCTCCTGAGGGGCGACTCCGGCGCCTGAATGAAGCTCTTGCTTTCAGGAGCGCGCACAGGCGCGGCCCGGTCGGCGAGGCTCGCAGCGGGGGCGACGCAGCAAGAGGCGGCCCGGAGGCCTTCCAAATCCAGGATGCGGACCCGCCCTCTGCCGAAACGAACCAGACCCAGAGCCTGGAGCCGGGCCGCTGCGACATTGACGCTGGTGCGCTGGACGCCCAACATCTGGCCGAACTGGGCCTGTGTGATATGCAGCGGCGCGCCGGCGGATCCCTCGTGCAGTCGTACAATCCATTTGGCGAGCCGATCCAGGACCGCATGGGAGGCGTTGCAGCAGGCCTCGGCCTCCAGTCCACGCAGACGCTGCTGCGCCTGCAGCATGACCAGTCGTGTCAGCCAATCCCGACCGAGCGTGTCGAGGATCGAGGCCGCGGGGGTGCTGAACAGCAGGGTTTCCACCAGGGGGACGGCCACTGGACCGGGGGAGGTCGGCCATAGGGCGCGGTCCCATCCTTGAACCGCCCCGGCGGGTACGAGCGAAACGCAGATGTCGCCGGCCCCCGGGAACAGGCCCACCGCGCCGTTCAAGACGAAATGCAGTTCGTGCTCGGCGAGTGCCCGGCCGAAGCTCTGAGTCCGTTGCAGACGGCCTGTCGCCTCTATTCGCTTTCGAGCTTCAAGCGGCAGCGCTTGAAAGACCGGATGGTCGGCGACCCCCAGTTCGCGGGCGGGGGCGGTGATGAAGGCACGGCTAGGCGAGAACGAAGACAAACGCGACATGGGAATTCCTCCACGTCGGGAGCATGGCATGCCGCCGAAGAGCTCACGTTCACATGGGTTAAGCCGCAGGCTTTAGGAGCCGTCGGCGCCGGGTTCCGCTTGTCTGAAGGCGTCCTTAGGGCAACCTCAGTTCGTACGAATGATTGTGGAGCGGCTGAGCATCAGGAGTCTGACCATGCCGCCAAGCCCACATGAAAAATCCGCCACCGCTGTTCACGAGCAGCGTCCGATTGAAGCGCAGTACGCCCGCCAGGGTCGCGGCGGGAGGCGCATTACGATCATCCTCGCGGCGGGCCTCGCCTTGACGGCTGTGGGGTTCGGCCTGGTTTGGCTGTCCTGGTCGAAGCCCCTTTCGGAAGCGCCCGTCGACAAGGGTCTGCTTCCGGAGGCCGCGCCTTATTTTCAGGACGACGGCCAGGGGGGCGGGGCGCCTGCAAGGGAAACGCCGCGATGAGAGGCGCGCATTTAATGCAGGGCTTCGCAGGCCTGGTCCTGATCGGGCTCGGGCCTGGGCGGCCCTGGCGGCGGGTCTGTTTCTCGTGCTCGATCAGATCATGTTTCGCAGGGACCATCCGTGACATCGCCATCTATCGGCGAGGCGCGGAAGAACGCTGCGCCCCCGGAGCGGCTGCTCGCCGAAGGGAGAGCGTTCGCCGGCAGATCAACCGGATGGAGCGCTTGCGGGAAAAGGGCCTGGAGCAAGCTGCTGTTGCGGCTGGGCGTATCCCGTTGGACCTGGCCTAGCCTTGAGCATGCGTTCGGGCATAGGCGACGCCGCTGTCGCGGGCGCCGGGAAGGCCTGATGAGGGAAACGCCGCGTCGATCTGTTTAGGCGTTTCGATGTGCTTCCGTACCCAAGTCGGAAGGCGCCATGAGATCGGCGAGGGCGGCGACGGCGCCGGCGATCTGGCGTCGCTTGTTCGGCGACAGCAGCGCGAGCCTCGCCAGCACATCCGAATGAAGTAGGTCCGGCGCCTCGGCCAGGGCCTGGTGCCCCGGCTCGGTCAGGCGCGCGTGGACGATGCGACGATCCGTGGTCGATCTGTACCGGACGATGAGGCCGCGCGCCTCCAGTCGGTCGAGCACCGCCACCACGGTCGGCGGCGACATGGAGACGTCCTGGGAAATGGCGCGGGTGCTGACCTCGCCGAGACGACGGATGGATTGCAGCACCAGAAGCTGCGGCAGCGTCAGGCCTGTCAACCGGGCGATCTCGCGCGAGCGAACGTCGATCGCCTGGGCGATGCGGCGGACCGAGCGCACCAATGACGCCGTGGCGTCGGCGGCTGACGGCAGGGGAATTTCGCTCATTGGGTTGAACTCATTCGTGAACTAACCATTTGTACGCGCTGCATCCACACTTCAAGGAGGACCCATGTGCGGTCTTAGCGGCGAGATCAACTTCGACGGGCGCCCCGCCGACGCCGGCGCGGTACAGCGGATGACGGACGCCCTCTTGCCCCGGGGACCGGACGGATCCGGCATAGTGATGCGTGGGCCAGTGGGATTGGGACATCGGCGCCTCATGATCATCGACCTGTCGGAGAAGGCGCAGCAACCGATGGTGGACGCCGATCTGGGCGTCACTCTGGCCTTCAACGGCTGCATCTACAACTATCCGGAATTGCGCGAGGAGCTTCAGGGCCTGGGTTTCCGCTTCTTCTCGCACGGCGACACGGAGGTGATCATCAAGGCCTGGAAGGCCTGGGGCGAGGCCTGCGTCGAGCGGTTCAAGGGGATGTTCGCCTTCGTCCTGCACGAACGCGACAGCGGTCGGATCGTGATCGCGCGCGACCGTTTCGGCATCAAGCCGCTGTATCTGGCCGAACGAGGCAGGCGGCTGCGTTTCGCTTCGACCCTCCCGGCGCTTCTGGCGGCGGGCGACGTCGACAGGACAATCGACCCGGTGGGTCTGCAGCATTATATGACCTTTCATGCGGTGGTGCCGCCGCCGCACACCATCCTGAAGGGGGTGAAGAAGTTTCCGCCGGCGACGATACGGGTGATCGAGCCGGACGGCGCGTCGCGCGAACGGGTCTACTGGCGCCCGGACATGACGCGCCACGCCGGGGACGCCGCCCTGACCGCCGAGGACTGGCGCGATCAGGTGCTGGACGGCCTGCGCATAGCGGTGAAGCGCCGCATGGTCGCCGATGTGCCCGTCGGCGTGCTGCTGTCGGGTGGAGTGGATTCCAGCCTGATCGTCGGCCTGTTGGCCGAACTGGGTCAGAAGGACCTGATGACCTTTTCGGTCGGCTTCGAGGAGGCCAACGGCGAGAAGGGAGACGAGTTCGTCTATTCCGACCTGATCGCCAGACACTATGGGACGAAGCATCATCAGATCTTCGTGCCGCACCAGCGGCTGATGGAGGCTCTGCCCGGCACGATCGGCGCCATGTCCGAGCCGATGGTCAGCTATGACAATGTCGGCTTCTACCTGCTGAGCCAGGAAGTCTCGAAACACATCAAGGTCGTCCAGTCCGGGCAAGGGGCCGACGAGGTGTTCGGCGGCTACCATTGGTATCCTCCGATGGTCGGGGCCGCCGACCCTGTCGAGGCCTACGGCGGCGCCTTCTTCGACCGCAGCCACGAAACCCTGAAAACCCAGTTGAACGGCGCCTATATGACGGATGTCGATGTCAGCCGGGCTCTGGTCGAGGCGCATTTCGCGCAACCCGGGGCGGAGACCTCTGTCGACAAGGCGCTGCGGCTGGATAGCCAGGTGATGCTGGTCGATGATCCGGTGAAGCGGGTTGATAACATGACCATGGCCTGGGGACTGGAGGCGCGCGTGCCCTTCCTGGACCATGAACTGGTCGAACTGGCCGGACGTATCCCGCCGGAACACAAGCTGGCCCAGGGCGGCAAAGGCGTGCTCAAGGCGGCGGCGCGCCTTGTCGTCCCATCAGAGGTGATCGATCGCAAGAAGGGCTACTTCCCGGTGCCCGCGCTCAAATACATCCAGGGTCCCTATCTCGACATGGTGCGTGAGACCCTGACCAATCAGGCGGCGCGCGACCGCGGGCTGTTCGACAGGGCCTACCTGGATCGGCTGTTCAACGACCCGACAGGCCATATCACCCCTTTGCGTGGTTCGGAGCTGTGGCAGGTCGCCGTCCTCGAGATGTGGATGCAGCAACATGGCGTCTGATCTTCGTCTCGCGCGTCCCAAGGCGCACCGGCTGAAACGCATGCGTCATGAAGGCCTCAAACCGCCCGTGCCCTCGGGACGTGAGTCCGTGCGCGATGCCGTCCTTGACTGCGGCTGGGGCCGCCTTCTGTTCGCCCAGACCTTCGAGACCGCCGCGCCTCTGGTCGAGGCTCTGCGCGCGGAGGGGCCGGATCGCCGCGACATCGCCTTTTACGTCCGCAATCCCCACGTCCTGCTGGCCTCGGCGCCGCAGGAGCTGTTCCTCGATCCGTCCCATACCTATCGGCTGGACCTGGCGACCTATCGGTCCAGCCGCCGTCAGCCGCGGGGCTTCACCGTTCGCCGTCTGATGTCGGAAGCGGACGCCCAGACGGTCAATGATATCTACGCCAAGCGTCGCATGGTGCAGGCGCCGCCGGATTTCCTCTGGTCGCATCGCGACGACCGGACTCTCTCCTATTTCGTCGCGGAGGACCTGACGACCGGAGCGGTGATCGGCACGGTGACGGGTGTGAACCACGCTCGCGCCTTCGATGATCCGGAGAACGGCGCATCCCTCTGGTGCCTGGCGGTCGATCCCCAGGCGACACAGCCGGGGATCGGCGAGGCTCTGGTCCGCCGTCTGGCGGAGCACTTCAGGACGCACGGCCTGGCCCACATGGACCTGTCGGTCATGCACGATAACGCCCAAGCGATCGCCCTCTATGAGAAGCTCGGTTTCCGGCGCGTCCATTTCTTCGGCGTGAAGCGCAAGAACCCGATCAACGAAGCCTTGTTCGTCGGGCCCTCGGATGATCATGCGCTCAATCCCTATGCCCGGATCATCGTGGATGAAGCGCGGCGACGGGGCATCCAGACCGATATCATCGACTCGGAAGGAGGGCTGTTCCGCCTTTCCTGGGGCGGACGCTCCGTCCGCTGCCGCGAAAGCCTTTCGGAGCTGACCTCGGCCGTGGCTCTCAGCATCTGCGACGACAAGAGGGTGACCCGCAGGATCGTGGAAGCCGCCGGAGTGCGCGTGCCGCGCCGCATCGATCCGCAGAATCTCGGCGCGATCGACGAAGCGCTGGAGACCTATGGTCAGCTCGTGGTCAAGCCTGCGCGAGGGGAACAGGGCAAGGGCGTGGCCGTGGGTTTGAAGACCATGGCCGACGTCCAGGCAGCCCTGCTGCGCGCCCGGCGCATCTGTCCGGACGTCCTTGTCGAGGAGCAGGTGGAAGGCGAGGATCTGCGCCTGGTCGTGATCGACTATGAGGTCGTGGCCTGCGCCGTGCGGCGTCCGCCGCGCGTCATCGGCGACGGACGCTCGACCTTGCGGGTCCTCATCGAGCATCAGAGCCGTCGGCGCGCCGCCGCCACCGGGGGCGAATCCAGCATTCCCATCGATGCGGAAACGGAGCGCACCCTGGCGGAGGCCGGTTATGGCCTGGATGACGTCGCAGGGGAGGGCGAGGAGGTCCTCGTGCGCAAGGCGGCCAACCTGCATCTCGGCGGCACCATCCATGACGTGACGGACGAGGTGCATCCGGTTCTGGTCGAAGCGGCCGTGGCGGCGGCGCGGGCCATCGACATCCCGGTGACGGGGATCGACCTCATGGTGCGTGCGCCGGATCAGCCGGATTACGCCTTCATCGAGGCCAATGAGCGCCCTGGCCTGGCCAATCACGAACCCCGCCCCACGGCAGAACGGTTCATCGATCTGCTGTTCCCGCTGTCGGCGCGCCCCGACGCCTGAGACTATGTCAGGAGCGACCTTGACCTCCCCGAAGATCGACCTGGATTACCTGAACGCCCGCTTGGGGGAACTCCTGAGCCTGCCCAGTCCGACGGGCTACACGGACGAAGCCGTCTGGGCCCTGTGCCGAGAGCTGGAGCGTCTGGGCCTGGATTATGAACTGACCCGACGCGGCGCGATCCGGGTGCGCCTGCCGGGTCTCGAAGCTATTCCGGCGCGGGCCATCGTGGCGCACGTCGATACGCTCGGCGCCCAGGTGAAGGCGGTGAAGGACAACGGCAGGCTGGAGCTTGTGCCGATCGGCCACTGGTCGTCACGCTTCGCCGAGGGCGCGCGCTGCACCGTCTTCGCGGAAGGCGGAAGCTATCGCGGAACGATCCTTCCCCTGAAGGCCTCCGGGCACGCCTTCAACGAAGAGGTGGACGATCAACCCGTCCATTGGCGTCAGGTCGAACTGCGGATCGACGCCGTGACCCACGGGCGGGCCGACACCCTGGCTCTGGGCGTGGATGTCGGCGACATTGTCGCCATCGACGCCCAGCCCGAGTTCACCGACAGCGGCTTCATCGTGTCACGTCATCTGGACGACAAGGCCGGCGTCGCGGTCATGCTGGCCGCTCTGGAATGCATGCTGCGCGAAGAACGCACGCCCACGGTCGATACCTGGTGGCTGTTCACTATCGCTGAAGAGGTGGGCCTGGGCGCCTCCGCCGTGCTCGTGCCGGACGTGGCGGCGATGGTCACGGTGGACAACGGAACCACTGCGCCGGGTCAGAACTCGTCCGAGTTCGGCGTCACCATCGCCATGGCGGATCAGACGGGTCCCTTCGACTGGCACCTTTCCCGAAAGCTGGTCCAACTGGCGCGGGATCACGACATCCCGCACCAGAAAGACGTGTTCCGTTACTACCGTTCGGATTCCGCCTCTGCATTGGAATCCGGCGCCGACATCCGCACGGCCCTGGTGACGTTCGGCGTGGACGCCAGCCATGGCTACGAACGCATCCATCAGAGCGCTCTGGTCGATCTGGCTCGCCTCCTGACCCTCTATGCTCAGAGCGAGGTGGAAATCAGACGCGACGCGCGCGCGCTGACAGGCGTCAGGGGATTCACGCATCAGCCGAACATTTCGACGAGTTGACGCCGCCTTGGCCGTCGGGGCGGAGGGAAGACCGAGGTCCTTCTCACCCAGACGCCATGTCCCACGCACATTGAATCCTGTTCTCGTTGGGCGGCAGCGGAGCGCGAGCCGTCACGCCGGGCGTCTGGCCCTCGAAAGCGGGCGGAATCTCCTGCAGGACCATCGCCAGCCTGCGTCATATCGTTCGGGCTCGGAACCGCATGGCCTGGGGCCGATTGGGTCAGGCGAAGGAGGAGCCATGAACCAGACCCATGTCATCGAACGCGCTTTTGAAATCGCCGAGCGAGACCACGCCTGCCTTAAAGTCAGCGACGTGCGCGAAGCGCTTTCCCGGGAAGGCTATACGATCAGCGATCTGATGCATCTGGAAGGCTGGAGCATCCGCGAGCAGCTGAGACGGCGGATGAAGGCGCGCGGCGCCCGCGCGGTCCGTCGCATCGAACTGGCCGAGAGCCGGCCATGACCGCGACGGCAGGCCCGGGGCGGGCCTTGCAGGGGCTGATCCTGAGCGTTCCGGTGGCTCTGTTCAGCCTCGGGACCGCGACGGATGCGGCCTACCTCCGGACCGCGCAGATGCAGTGGAGCAACTTCTCTTCCTGGGCGATCGTCGGCGGTCTGATCTTCGGCGGGGCGGCGTTCGTATGGAGCCTGATCGACCTGGCCTGGGGACGCCGCGGGGTCTCGCGTTTTCTGTACAGCGGCGTCCTCGGGGCCTTGTGCCTTGTCGGGCTTGCGAACGCATTCAAGCATAGTCAGGACGGATGGAGCTCCGTGGGCGCGCTCGGCGTCACCCTGTCCGCCCTGTGCTGCGTTCTGGCCCTGATTGCGGGCTGGCTGCGCTATTCCGGGATGCTGGACGAGGAGGCTGGCCGATGATCCGCACCAACCTTCTTCTGTACGGAGCCCTGGCCGGCGCCGTTGCTTTGGCCGCCTGCGGTCGAAGCGAAAAAGGGATCAACGAAGTCGGGCCGGCGCCTGACTTGCCGGAGATCAGGGAAACCCTGCTGCCGCCGATGCGTATCGCCCGGCCTGTAGGATGGGGAGATGAGACGCCGCGCGCCCCCGAAGGCTTCGTGGTGACGGCCCTCGCTACGGACCTGCGTATTCCGCGTCAGATGCTGGTCCTGCCTAACGGCGACATCCTCGTGGCCGAGGGGCGGGGCGGCGGCGCTCCGGCCTTGAGGCCGAAGGACGTCATCGCAGGGGTCATCAAGAAGCAGGGCAACACGAAGGTCGAGGGCGGGGACCGTGTCACGCTGTTGCGCGACGCCGATAACGACGGCCGCGCCGAAGTCCGCACGGTCTTCATCGACGGTCTCAACGCGCCCTATGGCCTGGCCTATGTCGACGGCCGCATCTATGTGGCCGAGCAGGACGCCCTGGTCAGCTTCCCCTATGTCGAAGGGCAGACCCGGATCTCGGCCTCCGCTGAAGTGGTGACTCGCCTGCCGTCCGCCCTCAATCATCACTGGACCAAGGCCCTGACCGCCAGCGCCGATGGATCGACCCTCTACGTCGGCATCGGCTCCAACAGCAATGCGGGCGAGCGGGGTATGGCCGTGGAGGAGGAGCGGGCGGTCGTCTGGGCCGTCGATCGGGCCACGGGCGCGCGTCGGACCATCGCCCGCGGCATCCGCAATCCCACCGCCCTGGCGATCGAGCCGTCGAGCGCCGCCCTCTGGGCCGTAGTGAACGAAAGAGATGAAATCGGACCCCAGCTCGTTCCGGACTATCTGACCTCGGTCCGCGACGGCGCCTTCTACGGCTGGCCATACAGCTACTGGGGACAGAATGTCGACCCGCGCGTGTGGCCCCGGAAGCCGGAACTGGTGGCCACGGCCGTGAAGCCGGATTACGCCCTGGGAGCCCATGTGGCGGCCCTCGGTCTCTCGTTCGCCCGCGACGGCGGCTTCGGCGGCGCCTTCGCCGAAGGGGCCTTCATCGGACAGCACGGGAGCTGGAATCGCCAGGATCTGGCGGGCTACAAGGTGGCCTGGGTTCCGTTCTCCGGCGGCCGGCCGGCCGGCCCGCCCGTCGACTTCCTGACCGGTTTTCTGACGGACAAAGGCGAAGCTCGCGGCCGTCCCGTGGGCGTCTGGTTCGATCCTCAGCGCAGGATGCTGGTGGTGGCCGACGACCTGTCCAACACGGTTTGGCGCGTCGCTCCCGCAGGCGCCGCTCCCGGGCGATAGATCGACTCGACGCTCCAGTCGGGCCTCTTCGGATTCGAGCAGCTTCAGCGCCTTGGCCAGCGCTCGAGGCGTGTCTCCCGCGAGGTGCGGATCGTCTGCCGTTACGCGTCGCGTTGGTATTCCGCCATCCGGCTGGCGCGGAAATCTGCGAGGCGCCATGACGTCGATTGGCTACAGCGCGAGGACCGAGGTGTCCTTGACCTCTTCCATCACCGCATAGGTGCGGGTCTCGCGCACCCCTGGCATGACGCTCAGCGCGCCGGCCAGGAAGCCGCGGTAGGCGGCCATGTCCCTCATTCGCACCTTGACCAGATAGTCGAAGCGCCCCGCCACCATGTGGCACTCCAGCACCTCGGACGAGCGGCGGATGCGCTCGGCGAACTGGTCGAAGATGTCCGAGGTCGTGCGGTCCAGCAGCACTTCGATGAAGATCAGCAGCTCGCGCTCAACGAACTTCGGGTCGATCAGGGCCCTATAGCCGGCGATGACGCCGCGCTCGCGCAGGCGGCGCACCCGCTCGAAACAGGACGACGCCGACATGGTGCAGGCGGCGGCCAGATCCTGGTTGGTGATCCGCCCGTCCTGCTGGAGCACCTGCAGGATGCGGCGGTCAGCCTCGTCCAGCTTGTATCCCGCCGCGCTCATACGCGGCTCCCCCTTACGCATCCTGGCTACTCCGAACGATGACAAACCGCCTGCTGATCCGCAAACGGATCAACAGGCGGCGGGGGGCGGCGATCTGGGAGAAAACCGCCAGCCGTGGATCGGCCGGATGGCCTACTCGGCGCGCGCCGCGTTCGCGGTCGCCTTGCTCTGGCTGATGAAGTCTTCCATCTCGGCCGTCATCGCCGGGATCGTGGCGACAAGCAGACTGATCAGCTTGTCGTGGAAGGCCCTGATATCGAAATCGGCGCCCAGCTCCGTTTCCGCCTTGCGTCGCAGGCGAACGATCTCGATCTCGCCCAACTTGTAGGCCAAGGCCTGGCCGGGCCAGGTGATGTAGCGATCGATCTCCGTCTGGATTTCGTGGTCTGACAGAGCCGTATTGTCGCTCAGGAAGGCGATAGCCTGAGCGCGGGTCCATCCCTTGGAGTGAAGACCCGTATCGATCACCAGGCGAGCGGCGCGCCACATTTCATAATTCAGGCGGCCGAAGTCTTCATAGGCGTCCTCGTACACGCCCATCTCCACGCCAAGCTTTTCGGTGTAGAGCCCCCAACCTTCGCCGAAGGCCGAAATATTGGCCTGCAGACGCCATTCGGGAATGCCCGGAAACTCCTTGCGCATCTTTCCGTGCCAAGCATGGCCCGGGTTGCACTCGTGCACCGTCAGGGCGGGGATATTGTAGCGCGGGCGCGACGGCAGGTCGTAGGTGTTGAGCGAGCAGTTGCCGCGCCCCGCAGTGTAGAAGGGGGCGATATTGGCCGGGACCGCCGAGACGCTGAAGGTGTCACGCGGTTGAAGGCCGAAAAACTGGCTCATCTTTCCGTCGACCTTCTTGACCACCCAGGCGCCGTGCCACAGCAGGTGCTCGGGCTTGTCGTAGACGAACTGAGGGTCGGTCTTCAGGAAGCGGGTGAACTCGTTGAAGGTGCCGGTCCAGCCGGTGCTGCGCATCACGGTTTCCATCTCCGCGCGAATACGGGCGACCTCTGCCTGGCCGATCCGGTGGATCTCGTCCGGCGTCAGGTTGATGCTCGTGTATTGGCGGATCTGGCTCTGATAGAAGGCCTCTCCATCCGGCAGCTGGTTGGCCCCCAGGGTGTCGCGGGCCGCTGGCAGGTATTCGTTCCGATAGAAGGTCAGCAGAGTTCGGTGCGCAGGCACGACTTTCTGCTGGATGACCTCGATCGCGGCCCTCCGCAACCTTTGCTTGTCAGCGTCCGAGACGCCCGTCATGTCGATAAAGGGCGCATAGAAGGGGTTCTTGAGCGGGTCGGTCGGATCCGTCACAGCCGTGATCGAAACATCGCGTCCTGAAAGGGCTTCTCGCGGCTGGACGAAGCCGCGCGCGACGCCGGCGCGCATATTGGCGATCTGCTGGTCGAAGTATCGCGGCGTATCGCCCAGCTGTGAGAGGTAGCGTTCGTAGTCAGCTACGGAGCCAAAGGTTCCGTTGGCCATGCCGGCGATGCTCGACCAGAACGAGCTGTCCGCGTTGAAGGGCATCTCGTAAAGGCGGAAGCGTCCGTCATCGACGAAGTTGTCGATCTGGTTCTTGTAGACGGCGTAGTTGGTGCGCTCGGACGGCGATAGCTGATCCGGGGAAATCGCATTCAGACGTCGCTGCACATCCACCCAGTAGGCGAGACGGCGCTCCTGGGTCGCAGCACTCACATCCGGCAGATTCATCGGCTTGGAGAGGCGCGAGGGCAATTCACGCTGACGCCACGCCCATTCTTCATCGGCGATGGCGCGGAACTGCCGGTCAAGATCTGTCAGCGGCGGCGGAGCCTGGCGCGCGGCGGCAGGCGCGGCGCTGGCCTGGGTCTGCGCCAGGGCCGGCGTCGGCGCTACGCCGGCGCCAATCGCCAGAACGCCGAGTGCGACGGCGATGGCGCTGTGAGCGATCACGGTCTTCATCTTTCTTCTCCCCCTGGATCTTCTGGGCGCCGACCGGACGCCCGTCATGAAAGAGGCCGCCCCTCGCAGGGCGGCCTCAAACCTGTTCGATTAGAATTTGGCGTTCACGCCGATGTAGGCGTAGCGGCCCAGATTATTGTAGATGCTGGCGTTGAAGCCGGTATTGAGCGACGTACCCGTCCAGGTGAAGGGCGTCTGCGGCGGCTCCTCATTGGTGAAGTTGTTCACACCGGCGAAGACGGAGAACCTGTCGAAGCGATACTCGGCGCGGATGTCGTGGGTGAGCCACGACGGGGCCTTGTAGGGCTCATAGGTTCCCGGCTGGTCCTGATTGCTGCGGACCATGCTGCTCAGATACTGGTTGGCGTAGGACACCGACACGCGGTCATAGTCCCAGGTCACGCGGAAGTTCATCCGGCGCTTGGGATTGGGCAGTTCGCCCGCCTGCTCGTCGCGCACGCTGGCGTCGCCCGGAACCGGGTCATAGGTCAGGTCCTCCAGGAAGCCGGCGGCCGCGTTGAAGGACAAGGAGCCGTAATCCGGCAGACCCAGCTTGGCCAGATCGGTCCGGTAGGAGGCCGTCACGTCCCAACCCGAGTTGGTGTATTCGGCCACGTTCAGCACTTGGTTCAGCACGCGGGTGATGTTGCCGTCCGAGCCGCGCGATACGCTGGTGCAGAAGGGATTATTCAGGTCAGGGCTGTCGACGCAGTTGTTGATGATGTTCCGCCATCCGAGCGAGGCGATCACGTCGCTCATCTTGATGTCGTAGTGGTCGATGGTCACCGCCAGCCCTGGTAGGAAGGACGGCGTCAAGACGACGCCCAGGGTTAGGGTTTCGCCCTCTTCGGGCGCCAGGTCGGGATTGCCCTGGCTGACCACTGGCCGCGTGGCGGTGGACTGGACGAAGTCGGGCGACAGGCCCAGGGCCGCGCAGTTCGCCCGGCGGTTGGAGGAGAAGTTGCCCAGGTTCACCCGCGTGGCGTCGCACGGGTCCTCGATCTGGCTGTAGCCCTCGCTGCCGCCGCCGAACAGTTCGTTGATATTGGGCGCTCGCACCGCCTTGGCGAAGTTGCCGCGGAAGCGGATGTTGCGGTCGACCGTCCATTCCAGGCCGACGCCGTAGCTGCTGTCGCCGCCCGTGGTGGTGTAGTCCTGATAGCGATAGGCCGCCGTCAGATCCAAGTATTGCACGAACGGGACATCGGCCAGCAGCGGCACATTAATTTCGCCGAAGATCTCCTTGGATTCATAGCGGCCCTCGGTGATCTGCTGGGCGTTCTGGAAGATCAACGCATCCTGTGAACGCTTGTCCGGCACCGAACGAGCGTATTCCTTGCGCCATTCGACGCCCGCGGCGAAGGCGACCGGCAGGCTGGTTCCGCTGAACAGAGACGGATAGGAGAACAGTTCGCCGTTGACGCTGGCCACGGCGTTCCACTGACGGGTCACGTCGTCCCGGACGGTGTAGATGTAGGAGTAATCGATCGCATCCTGGGAGGCGATGCCCGCTCCGAACAGGTTCAGCGGCTTACAGCCTCGCGCCCGCGCGTCCGCGTCAGCGCAGACGATCTGCCCGTTCATTTCGATGGCGTCGATCGACTCGTAGAACTCCCTCTGCAGTCGGTCGAAGTTGGTGAACTGGGACTCGGTCTGGCCGTAGTTGACGTAGGCCTCGAACCGCCAGCCGTTGCTGAAGGCGCCGTCGAACCCGGCCACGAAACGGGTGGTGTCGTACACGCTCTCATAGGTGCGGATGCCGAAATCCCGGTCGTTGCGGGTGATATCGAATTCCTCCACCCCCGCGGCCGTCAGCATCGCGCGCAGATCCGACGGCAGGAAGGCGTTGTCCGCCTGGATGCGGTAGGCGTTGCCGGTGGCCGTGCCCGCGACGTCTCCGGCGAAGGTTCCGTTCTCGCGCTGGCTGTTCGCCTCGGTATGGAAATACTTGGCCTCGGCGAACAGGTTCAGTTCGGTGATGACGTCGCCGGAGGGCTGGAACTGATGGCGCAGCTGCAGCTCGCCGCCATAGCGCTCGACTGGAGTGCGCAGGGCGTCTTCGCGGAACTTGAAGCCGTCGCCGCCGATGGAGACCTTCTGCGGCCGCCCGGCGCCGTCGACGACGATCTGGCCGCGATCGAAGGGAACAAGCCGCCCGTCCTCGGTGAAGGTCAGGCTGTAGGCCGCGTTCGAGCCGATCGGCGTGACGATCACCGGGGTGAAGGAATCGTTGGTTATGTTGGTGTAGACGTCCCGCGCGGTAATGAAGGATGGAAGGCCGTCGTCCGGGCTCTTCTTGTCCGGGTTCGGGATATAGGCCAGGCCGCTCATGGCGTAGTCGCGCTCGTGCCGGTACAGTCCCTCTGTCTTGTCATAGGTGGCGGCGGCCATGACGTTGGTGCGACCGTCGTTGAAGTTCCGTCCGACGGCCACCGAACCGTAGTAGGTGTTCGGGCCGTCGGCCGAGCCGTACTGGGCCTGGGCGGCGATGCCGTCGAAATCCTGCTTGGTGATGAAGTTGACCACCCCGGCCACGGCGTCGGCGCCATAGACGGCCGAGGAGCCGCCCGTCACCGTATCGACGCGCGCGATCGTGGTCTTGGAGATGGTGTTGACGTCCACCGCGCTGGTGCCGCTCGACCCCGCCACATGGCGTCGTCCGTTCACCAGCACCAGGGTGCGGCTGGCGCCCAGGTTGCGCAGGTTCAGCGTCGCCAGCCCCTGTCCGGCCACCGTATTGGTGGTGCTGGAGGCCGATGCGCCGAGGCCGACCTGCGGCTGGCGCGCCATGGCGTCGATCAGGTTGGTGACGCCGATGTTCTCGATCTCCTGGGCGTCGACGACGTTGACCGGAGTCGAGGCCTCGACGTTCGGCCGTCGGATACGCGAGCCGGTCACCACGATATCGGCGACGGCGCTGGCTTCGGGCTCGGCGGGCGGCGCTTCGGATTGAGCCCAAGCCGGCTGGGCGGCGGCTGTGACGGCTAGACCGGCGATTATCGTCCCGGTCTTCAGATACGCAGACAGTCTCATCGGATCACCCCTCGTTTTTTGATTTGAATTTGCGCCTTGAGTTCCATCGCGGCGATGGTTCTCCAGCCTGCCGCGCCGCGCCGCGCCGCGCCGCGCCGCGCCGCGACGCGACGGGGCGGATCGAGCGTAGCGTTCGTGAGCCCCGCCTGGCCTGCGTCGTCAGCTGGATCGACCCTCCCGTCAGCAGCGGCGCAGACCGCGCGCGCCGGCCTGAAGGCAGCCTTCACCCCTGTCGTGGTCCGCAAGCCTCAATCCCTCCCAAGATCGGGGGCCGCGGCCCCTGCAAGCGTCTGTCGGCGCTTAGCCGACTCCTGAATCGCTAGCACTGGGGCGGGAGCAGGAGTTTCGGTTATTGTTCGTGAGGCGGAATGAAATTCACGCCGACGTCGAAAAACTGCGCCATCTTCGAAATGTGCGCCGAAGGCTCAATGAGAAATAGAAAGAATCATTTTGTGAGAAAAATGAAACAATAATCCAATATGCAAAACGGTCCCTGACATGCGCGGGTAGTTTTTTCCTATGTTGGTCGGCGTCTTCATCAGGAAGTCGCTCGCAACGAAGCCGGAGAAAGCGCCTATAATTTGAATGTCGTGCGGCAGTGACAATCCCCTTCAAGAGCGGATGCAGGTCCGCCTGAGCTCGGGATAGCGGCAAAGCTAGGCGCTTGAACCTGTTACGGCCTCTGACGGCCCTGGGCGTGCGCAGCGCCTCCCGCCCGCCGCCCCACGCGGCCGGATCGCGCGAGGGCGTTTCCGGACCATAGGGTTATCGCGCGCTGGCGATCAGAGAGCCGCAGTCCGCGTCTTCCGCCAGGCCGGGATCGATAAACCCGAGCAGCGCTGCGATGGGGCTGACGAGCGTGGCCAGGGCGCCGACGACGCCGCCCTGTGTGGCGACGGCCGAGACATCGACGCCGAGATCCGGAGAGGCGAGGGGGCCGGTGATGGTGATCGGCGCCCAGACCCGCAGAAGACGAGGCTTCTTGGTTTCGCCGTCGATCTTCAGATTCAGCTTCTCGGCCCCCAGGTCGATGGTTCCCGATCCCTGGGCCAGGACCACGTCCGTGTCGATCACCAGGGTGCGGGCTGTAGCGACGCCGTCTGAGACCTTGAAATCGGCGACGGCGCAGCGGATGGGCGAAGCGGACTGATCGCCCGAAAGCAGCTTGCGCAGGCCGGCGCCGACGTTGATCCCCAGCAGTTCGGCGAAGGCCGAACGCATCCGTCCTTGAGGAACGACGAGGCTGAGGCTTCCCTTCGAACGGGCCGCCAGTTCATGAATGGACGCGCCGGGCCCTTCCAGCTTCGCCCGGCCCAGGGCGCGGCCCGTCACCGTCGGCGCACCGTCCCGTGCGGGTATGATGGACTCCAGCGGATAGCCGCTGAGACGGAAGTCGACGGCGCTGTAAGGCGTGTCCTTCGTGGCGTCGATCCGCGCGGTTCCGTTCAGTTCGCCGCGGTTGAAAGCGAAGGAGACCGGATCGAGCTTTAAAACGCCGTCCTTCAGATCCGCGCCGAGCCGGACCTGCCGAATGTCGAAGGCGTTGGCTTTCACCGAAGCGGCGCGATAGGCGAGGGTTCCGTCCATCACGCGCAGACGTTCTGTTCGCAAGGGCGCGTCGGGCAGCAGTTTGCCGGGCTGGCCCGAGGTCGCGACCGTGCCCGCAGTCGTGGCCTGCGGGCGCGCGCCCAACACGGCCGCCAGGTCGTCGATGTCCAGGGCGCGGGACGCGAGCTCGGCATCGACGCGGCGGCGCCCTTCGACCCTGTTCACCTCCAGGGTCCCCGACAGGTCCGACGATCCGACCTGCCCGCTGAAGTCCGCGAAGCGGAACCGGGCTCCGTCGCGAGTCAGGCTTCCTCTCAGCCGATAAGGCGGCGTGTTGGGGGTCGTAATCCCGGTCAGAAGGTAGAGGTCGGCCAAATCACGACCTTGCAGCTCGAGCCTGGCGTTGAAACGACCCAGGTCGAAGGGCCGGGTGACGGCTCCAGCGGCGCTCAGCCTGGAGCTCGCTCCGGCCAATTCAGCCGTAAAGGCGTAGGGCCGGTCGCGGCGTATGTTGATGAAGGGACCGCCCGTCACGCGAAGCGTCAAGGGCTCGCCGTTCATGGTCCCCTTGCCGTCGAGCACGAAGCCGCTCTCTCCATCCTGGGGCGAGCGCGCCTCACGCGCCGTGACCACGGCGTCGAGCGTCATGCCGCGTCGCTGCTCGTTCAAGGTCAGCCGGCCGTCGTGAATGACCAGGCGCTGTATGACGGGCAGCCTGGCGCCCCGCCCGTCATCGGGTCGGTCCGGCTCCAGGTCCCAGCTGCGCCGGCCCTGGCTGTCGACGACCAGGTGGACCCGCGGGCGGGTGAGGGTCAGCGAAGCCACTTCGATCTGGCCCAGAAACAGCCGTCGCAATCGTATCGAGACGTCGAGCCGTTCGATCTCGGCGGTATTGCGCCCGGACGCCCATGTGGGCCCGCCGACGCTGAGACCGCGCACGGTCGCCGAGGGCGTCCAACTGAACAGCCTGACATCCAGGTCCCCTTTCAGAGCCACCTCCCGGCCGGTCGAGGCGGAGGCGGCGCGACCGATAGGGCCGCGCACCCAGTTCCAGTCGAACAGAACGAGGAACAGGAGAAAGGCGGCGACGAGGGCGAAGGTGATCGCCGCCGCGATGAACTCCGGCCGGCCGGGACGACGAACGGCGAGCCATACCGGATCCCGAGCGACCACATAGGCGCAAATGGCGTCGCGGCCCTCTGCTGCGCGCCGCAGGGCCGCTTGCGCTTTCTGGCGCAAGCTGTCGATCGTCGATTTCGCTCCAGGCCTGTCGATCAAGATCGCCTCCGGTGAGGCTGATCAACGCCTCAACCGGCAAAGGGCGCCACGTGCCGGGTCGGCCTGTGCGGGTTCAGGCGCTCACCGGCTTTCGCGACGCTATCGCGTTCGCGCGCCTCAGACGTTCAGAACTCTACGCAGGGATTGCTCGATGTCGCCGCCGCAATAGGCGTCGCCGTATTCGCGGCGCGACCACTCCGCCAAGCGGGCCAGGGCTGGCGTCCTTGAGAGGCGCCGTGCAAGGCCCGCGGTGATGGGGGCGGTTTCTTCAAGCATTAATTCGATAGGGCGGAAGCGCTCGGTCAGGGCGGACCAGAGGGTCGCGGTGACGATGTCGGCCACGCCCGGTTTTTCTCCACCCAGCAAGAAGCCGGAATGCGCCGCCAGGCCATGGCGTCGGCCCAGGTCCTCCCACAACGCCATCCATTTTCCCAGACGGGGCGCGAAGCCCGACCAGCGCGCCTCGGTCCACATCTGTCGGCCGCCGTCCAGAGTGATCTCATCGATAACGTCGTTCGCGTCATTGACCACCTTCATCGTCAAGGCGCGCAGCTCTGGCGTGGAAGGCAGCAGTTCAAGCGTCTCTCCCAGATACAGAAGGATCGCGGGCATCTGGGAGATCGCCGCTCCGGAAGCGTGATCGACCAGTACGGGCGGCCCCATGAAAGGCACGGGCATCTCTCCTGGCGGCCTCTGCATGAGCGCGCTGATCGCCGCTTCGTTCGTCTCCGACCATGTCCGGGCAGCATGGGCGAGAAGGGCGCGAACGAATTGGCCCCGGAAGGGAACCGGCCAATAATAGAGGGTGAAGTCCGTCATGGAGCTCTCCAACGCTTAGCTGATCGCGAACGCCAGCGGGGGTGGGCAAGCGAATTTGCAGAACAGGTCCGACTGTTTCGCGTTCCGCTTCCGATACGGCGCATTTCAGGCTGGAGCCGTCACTCTACCGGAAGAATGTTCTCATTTTGTTCGAGTCTTGCTAGACGTTGTCCATGGACGTTGCCCCCACCCGCAAGATCATCCACGTGGACATGGACGCTTTCTTCGCCTCGGTGGAGCAGAGGGACGATCCCGCCTTGCGCGGTCGTCCCGTCGCCGTAGGCCACGCCGCTTCGCGCGGCGTGGTCGCCGCCGCCAGCTATGAGGCGCGCAAGTTCGGCGTGCGGTCGGCCATGCCGTCGAGCACAGCCTTGCGGAAGTGCCCGGAACTGATCTTCACGCCGCCCCGGTTCGAGGTCTATCGCGCCGTCTCGGCGCAGATCCACGCCATCTTCGCCGACTATACGAACCTGATCGAACCCCTGTCCCTCGACGAGGCCTATCTCGACGTCACGGCTAATATCCGAGGACTGCCGACGGCCTCGGCGACGGCCGAGGAGATACGCGCGCGCATCCTCGAGGAGACCGGTCTGACGGCCTCGGCCGGGATTTCCTACAATAAGTTCCTGGCCAAGTTGGCCTCGGACCAGCGCAAGCCGAACGGCCAGTTCGTGGTCCCGCCAGGGCGAGGAGAGGCCTTTGTCGAGGTCCTGCCGGTCAAGCGTTTCCACGGCGTCGGGCCGGTGACGGCTGAGAAGATGAACCGCCTGGGTATCGAGACCGGCGCGGACCTCAAGCGTCAGTCCTTGGCCTTCCTTCAGCATCATTTCGGCAAATCCGGCGCCTAGTACTACGGCGTGGCGCGCGGGGACGATCCGCGCCCCGTCAATCCGGACCGCGAGCGCAGGTCCAGCGGCTCTGAGACCACCTTCGCCAGCGACTTGGTCGATCCAGCGGCGATCGAGGCGGGCGTGGATCGGATGGCCGACGAGGTCTGGGCCTGGTGCGAAAAGGCGGGGGCGCTCGGCCGGACCGTGACGGTGAAGGTCAAATGGGCGAACTTCCAACAGTCGACCCGCAGTCGGTCCTTCAAGGAGCCGGTCGCCTCGAAGGCGCGGTTGCGTGAGATCGCCCGCCTGCTGGTGCGCTCCCTCTATCCGCCAACCAGGGGCGTGCGGCTTGTCGGCGTGACCCTGTCCAATCTGGAGAAGGCTTCACCTGGAATCCCGTCATGGACGCCAGCGGGCGAACTGGCGCTGTGACGGCCATGCTCCAGACCGATCTGTTCGGCCACGTCCCGCGGCCGGCCGCGCCAGCGGGTTTCGACTATTGGCCGGACGTCCTCACGGCGGCCGAACAGGCGGCGGTGGTCGCTCACCTGCAGAAGCTGAGCTTCAGGCCCTATGAGCATATGGGCTATCAGGGCTTCAGACGGATCGCAGCTTTTGGACGCCGCTACGACCTTGAGCGACGTCGACTGGAGACGGCCGAACCTTGGCCGGATTTCCTTAAAGCGCTTCTGGATCGCCTGGCTGGACCGCTCAGTCTTGATGAGGGGGCGTTCGTGCAGGCCCTCGTCAATGAATATGCGCCCGGCGCCGGGATCGGATGGCACCGCGACCGTCCCGTCTATGGGAAGATCCTGGGCGTCTCCTTCCTTGCGCCCTGCGTCATGCGCCTTCGTCGCAAGGCGGGGTCGAAGTGGCGTCGCGCCGGAGCGGCGCTGGGGCCGGGCTCCGTCTATCGCCTTTCCGGCGAGGCGCGGAGCGACTGGGAGCATTCCATCTCGCCGATGACGGCGCTGCGCTACTCCGTCACCTTCAGGACCTTGGCTTGACAGGCTGGCCTAACCCGTCAGGATTTCGGCGGCTTCAGGGTACCGCTGGGCCAGGCGCGAGGCCCAGTCCGCCGATGCGGGGCGCACCTGCCGGGCTTCGCGGGGGCGCGCCAGGACGAGGGCGGCCGCTTCGCGATGGGCGGGCCAGTCCATCAGCAGGCGCATGGCCGCTTCGAAGTCTGGGTGGGTCGAGGCGTGAACGAAGGCCTGGTCGAGCGCTTCGACATCGTCGAAGTCCGCCAGGCGCGAGAGGTAGTCGCGAAGGACGGGCGCCGACAGGTCGCGCTCGAACAGGCGCCAGCGAAGGTCCTGGGCTTCCTGGCGATGGCCCTCGGCGTCCATCACCTCGATGGATGCGGCCTCCCAGGCCGGGGTCAGTCGGGGCGCGCCGTCAGTCGGGTCGCGCCCATAGGTCCAGCGACGGTTAAGGGGGGAGGGGTTCAGGGCGGCTTCCAGGGCGGCGCGGGCTTCTGCAGTGCGGCCTACCTCAAGGAGCCGGCGGGCGATGTCGGCGGCGATGTCGGGCGATCCGGCCTGTTCAGGCGTGACGAGGGACAGCCATAGATCGAGGTCGCCGGCCCGATCCGCGAGGCGGCGCAGCAGGTTGCGGCCGGCCGGAGTTTTGCGGGTCGATACGTCCAGGCCGTCCAGAAGTCGGCGCGCCGTGAGCGGGCCGAGGGCCTCGCCGGCGGAGGATATCCAGCGCGCATAGTCCTGGGGGCGCCGGCGGAGCGCATCGACCAGGTCGCGCAGCGCCTCGTCTCCTGCGGTTTCGGCGAGGGTGAAGAGGTCCGGCGCCGCAGCTTCGAAGGCGGCGGGCAGTTCCCCCTTGGTGTCCTTCACGCGGGCGGCCAAGCCAGGATAGAGGTCGAACCAGCGAATGAGGACGGCGAGCGCCTCGCCGGGGACCTCGGGCGCCAGGCGCTCCAAGATCATGTCGCGGTGCATGTTCAGGTCGTCGATCAGTTCGCCGCGCTTGCGCCAGGACACACGTGTGCGGGCGACGGAGACGGCGGTGATGCGCTTGCCGATCTCAAGGGCGAGGAGGTCGGGGCCGGCCTCGGCCGCCAGTTCCAGACGAAGACGACGCTTAAGATTGGCGTTCCCGGCGCCGGCCTCGATCAGCAGGTCCGCCAGACGGGGCGCCCCGAGATGGACGAGGTTGGCTGCGGAAAGCCTGGTCGAGATCCTGGGTTGTCGCGCCATGAGGTCCTTTGGGAGGAGCGGGGTCGTCCGAGGGGCAGCTATAGCACGGGCGCCAAGGACGATTTCGTCACCCCCCTGCTACCCAGCAGTCGCTGTGTGTCGGACGGGAGGCGCGCCTTACGGAGCCGCCAGAAGACCCAGATTGGCGCAACTCGAAAGCAGGGATACAGTGACTTCGATTTATTCATACCCCTTTCCTCCCTTGGCTGCGGTTCAGATCAAGCACTGGAAGCCTTTCCTATGGAGCGCCGGCTTTGGACTGGGATTTATGATCCGATCTTCTATTCCGGCACATAGATCATCCTACCGTCGGGGAGGCGATAGGCTGAGCCCGCCTTGACGCCCTGGCCTTCGCCGATCCGGCCCTGGGATTCGTAGCGGGTCAGTTCGTCGCCCTCCTTCACGGTGATGCGCATGTCGGCCTTGCCGGGGTTCTCGATCACCATCAGGTCGCGCGCGTTGAAGGGGTTGAGCGGGTTCTGCACCAGAACCACGAGCAGGACGGCGATGATCACCACGAACAGGTCGATCAGATTGACAACGGCGGTGATGGGATCGTCGTCTTCTTCGTCGAGGAAGCGCATCAACCGGCCTCCCGCGCGCGTTCGATGGCGCGCAGGTCCTGAAGCAGCCAGCGCCGGCGCACGGTCAGGACATAGTGGGCGATGCTGGCGGCGATCAGGGCCAGTGTGACGCCTGAGAAGGCCACCACCATGTTCTCGCCTACGCCCGAGGCGTCGCCACGTCCCAGCGCCAGCAGGGCGGGGCCCATGGGGATCATGGTGGCGACAAGGCCCAGCATGGGGGCGCTGCGCGAGACGATGCGCAGGCCCTCGAGGTCCTTGAGGATCATCAGTTCCAGATCGTCGCTGGCGGCGTCGGTCGCTCGCCAGCGGCGCCATAGGGGACTGCGCCAGTCGGCGCGTCGGCGCTGGCCGGCCTCCACCAGGAAGGCGCCGAGGGCGAACAGGGCATAGGCCATCGCGGCCAGGATGAGGATCAGCGCCGGCGCGAGGAACAGGCTGGAGACCTGATAGAGGCCGGCTTCAAGCTGGGGCATGAGGGACCTTTCGAGGGAGAGAGACGAGACGGCTGACGCCGCCCGCCAGGAAGGCGAGGAGAAACAGCAGGCGGCCCCACGGTGGGGGAAGGGACGGGGCAGGGGCGGGCGGCGGGATCGGCTCAAGGACCTGGCCCCGCACGAGGTCGGAGGGCGTGCCCGCCGGGGCAGGCTCCGGGACCGAGGCGGCCGCTGAGCGAGCCGCTCCCTGGCCGAAGCCGGGAGGCGTCGTCGCTCCGGGGGGCGAAGGACTGTCGATCTGCGCTAGGCGCGCCTCAAGCGCTTTCCGCGTCGCCGCGTCGGGAGACCAGTAGCCCTTGGCGACGGCGTCGCGCAGGCGCTGGATCATCTGTCGCTCGGCCATGGGGTTGTGGGCTTCGAACCATTCCCGCACGCCCAGGCCGCGCTCGTCGCGGACATAGACGTCGTGAAGCGCCTGCCACTGATCCTGTCGGACCATGCCGGGCGCGGTGGCTTGCCAGCCGAACAGATTGTCGGCCAGGTCCACGACAGCCAGCGTCCCGGCATAGCCTTCGGCCTGCATGGCCTGGATCCAGGTGCGGTTGGTGTAGCGGCTGCGCATTTCCGCAGCCAGAAAGTCGCGAGCGGCGACCGTCCTCGGCGACCCGGCCCGCGCGTCGGTGATGTAGAGAGAGGGCGCCTCGCCGCCGGCCCGCCGGATCGCCAGCGACAGGCCGCCCAGGTATTCGAAAGGGTGATCGGTCGACAGGACGCCGTGCAGATTGCTGGATCGCGACAGGGCGGCGGCCTGGACCCCGGCGAGCTGGGCCGCGAAGACGCCGCGCTGCGCTTTCCGGCCCCAGCGTCCCGCGCCATAGACATAGCCCAGGCGGTCCAGGAAGGGATCGGCCAGATCCTCGGCGTCATTCCAGCTGTCGGCGTCGCGCACGGCGTCGGGCACGCCGCTGCCGTAGTCGCCGGGCGCATTGCTGAAGATGCGGGCGCGGCCCAGGGCCTCGGCCTCATCGGTCGAAAGGCCTTCGGCGACCAGGCGAGCGGCGGCGGCGCGGCTGTTCTCCGCGACGGGATCGCCGGGCTCGTTCTGTTCGGCGATGCGTTCGACAGCGTCGGCCAGCAGGCGCAGGAAGCCGTCGAACTGATCGCGATAGACGCCGGTGGCGTGCACCACCACGTCGATGCGCGGCCGCCCCAGTTCGCCGGCCGGTATGATGTCGAGCGCGACGATGCGTCCTCCCGCGTCCCAGCGGGGCCGTAATCCCAGGGCGCGCAGAATCTGTCCCTCAGGAAGGCCGAGGGTGCGGACGGACTCGGACGACCACAGGCTGACGGCCATCTTGGTCAGCGGGCGTCCATCGTGCTCTTCGGCATAGGCCTGACGCAGGCTGTCCAGGGCCACGGCGGCGGCGTCATAGGCGGCCTGGGCGGGGATTTTGTCGGGCGCGAAGGCGTAGAGATTTCGGCCGCCGACGGCTTCGGGATTGCGCACCGGATCGCCGCCTTCGCCCGGCAGGACGAAACGGCCGGACAGGGCCCTGAGCAGGGCGTCTGTCTCTCCGGTTTCCGTCAGGCGCCGGTCGAGGATTTCAGCACGTTCGATCTGGGCGCGCAGAAGGGGATCGGCGATGGAACTGGAAGGAAGGCCGTCACGAAGGTGATGTTGCAGTGTCTGGAAGGCCGGATCGGCGTGCAGGGCGGCCTGATCCTTGGCGAGCACCTCCTGCTCGTCCAGGCCAAGCGCCTCGAAGTAGGGCGCGCCCAGTTGCTGCATGACGGTGGTCAACCGGTGATCCGGCGAGGCCGGACGACCGAACACGTGCAGCCCGAGCGGCGTGGGCGCGCCGCCGACCTGATGCAGATAGTCGTGCAACTGGTTCAGGAAGGCCGCGAAGTCGATGCGCGCGGTCGATCGCGTCCAGCCCATGTCTGCGTCCACGCTTCGTTGCGCCGCGAGGTCGAGAATCTGCTCCCGCACAGCGTCCTGCACCGCGCCCTCTTCCAGCTGCTGGTGCTGATGGATCAGGTCGTGGAGGGTTTTGAGCTCGTCATTCAGACCGGCGGGAGAAAAGGGCGGGGTCTGATGGCTGACGGTGACGGCGCGGCCGCGCCGCTTCGCCTGCATGGCCTCGCCGATGTTGTCCTGGATGTAGGGATAGACGACCGGCAGGCCGCCCAGCACGACGAAGGCGTCATCGTGCGCCGACAGTCCCCGGTCCTTGCCGGGCAGGAACTCCTGCGTCCCATGGGTGCCCAGATGGATGAGGGCGTCGGCGTCCAGAACGTCGTGCACCCACAGATAGGCGGCCAGATACAGATGGTCGGGCGGTGCGGCGGTGTCGTGATAGGCCTCGCCCACGCGGGCGGCCCGGGGCGGTTGGGGCAGGACGGTCAGGGCGCCGTCGCGGAAGGCGGGGATGACGAAAACCGTCTCGCCGGCGATGGTCCGCACCGACCAATGCCGCGCCGGGTCGCCCCAGCGGGCCTGGACGGCGTCACGCCGGGCGGCGGGCAGGGCGTCAAGCCAGGCGCGATAGCGGGCGACGGGCAGGGTCACGGCCAATTCCCGCTCCCGCAGACCGTCCAGTTCCTCATGTCGGTAGAAGGCGCCCAGCATGGCGCGCGCCGCGTCGATCCAGCGGGCTTCGGAAAGCGGCGGAATCGCATAGCCCGCCGCGTTCAGATCCAGGCTCAACGCCTCCAGGCTGCGCGGAACATTCAGGTTCGAGGCCGAGACGTTCGCCTCGCCGCCGGGATGGTTCCAGAACATCAGGGCCAGCCGCTTGTCGGCGTTGGGCCTGCGGCGAAGGGCGACGAGGCGGGCGGCGCGGGCGGCGACGGCTTCGACCTGTTCGGGAATCGGGGCGAGAGCGCCGTTCTCGAAAGCCGAAATCACCATGGGATCGCTCATGCCCCAGGCCTCGGCGGGCGCCATCAGGGCGGCGGCGGACCGGCTGGGCAGGCCGGTATCGGCCGCGCGCCAGGCCTCGACGCCGCCTTCCCGGTAGGAGAAGGTCATCAGGGCGGGGATGTCGAGCGCGATGAGTTGGTCGCGGATCGGGTCGCCGGCGACGATATGCTGGGTGTTGAGGAGCAGATCGGGGGCGAGCGGCGCGAGCGCCTCGGTTAGGCCCTGCGGACGACGTTGGTCGAACCACACGCCGACGCTCTCCAGGCCCCTGGCGTCGAGCGCGGCGATCAGGGCGTCGATCACGGCGTTGTCGCCATCCGCGACCTGTGAACTCGACATCACGATCGCCGCGCGGGCGCGCGCCGGCCGCTCGGCAAGCCAGGCGTCGAGAGCTTCGGCGTCGTGCGCCTCCAAGCTCGGGTGATGATAGCCGACCTGCTCCAGCGGGCGCGGCGGCGGAAGCGCGGCGGCGTCGCCGCCCATGGCGTGGAGCTTCAGATATCGGAACAGGAGGGTGAAATTCTCCTGTCCGCCCGCCGCATAGTAGCCGGCGATGCGCCGCGCCGCCTCGGGCGACAGGTTGCCGAAGGCCGGCGCGCCGCCGCCGATGCGAACCCAGGGCCGGTCGCCGATCTCGAGCCTGTCGCCGATCACGGCCTGCACCGCTTCGACATCGGAGGGACGCGGCGTGTCGAGCAGGATGAAGTCGGCCCGCGCCCAGTCCGGTTGATCGTCAAGCGTGGAGAGGGATGCTCCGCGCAAGGCGACGTCCTCCGCCCCAGCCATGGCCTGCAACCGCACGAACTTGGCGGGCAGGATGAAATCGCTGCCGATCACCTGCACGCGGGGGCCCGGCGCGTCCTGGGCGGCGACCCGCAGGGCCGGGGCCAGGCAGACAGCGACGATCAGGAGGAGGCGGAGAAGGAACGCCACGGCTCAGAAGCTCGCCGTAAAGCCGAGGTGGTAGAAGCGGCCGGGCTCGGCGAAGGAGAAGAAGGCGGATTCCTCGGCCAGACGCACGTCGGTCAGGTTCTGAACCCCGGCGCGCACCCACAGGTTCGGCTGAAGCTGGTAGCCGCCTTCCAGCGAAACCAGGGCATAGTCGGGAACCGGCTGCTGTACGGAGTTGGAGACCATCCATTGCTCGCCGACGTACTCGCCGCGAAGCTGGACGAAGCGGGTTTCCTCAGGTTGCCAGCGCAGGGTGGCGTGGCCGCTGTGCTCGGGCCGTTCGGACAAGGGAGAGCCCGTCTCCCGGTTTTCGCTGTCCAGGTAGGTGTAGTCGGCTCTCAGGCTGAAGCCGCCCGGCAGGGGCGCGGCGCCGGCCAGTTCCATGCCGCGAATTCGAGCCTCGGCGATGTTCTGATACAGACGGATTTCACGGCCGCGCACGCCGCAGAATGCGGTGCAGCGAGTTTCGATCAGGTCCTCGATGTCGTTGTCGAAAACGCCGACGCGGCCCATCCAGCCGCCCCGGCGGTATTCGGCCGAGGCCTCGTAGGAGGTTCCGATCTCGGGCTTCAGGTCGGGGTTGCCGTAGATGCGGAAACGGCCTGCGGCCGCTATGGTCTCGAACTCCGGCGACAGTTGTTTCAGGCTAGGCGACTTGAAGCCCCGGCCGCCCCCGGCCTTGAGCGTCAGCCCCTCGAGGGGCGACCAGACGGCGTAGAGGCGCGGGCTGGTCTGCCACCCGTACTGCTCGTGGTGATCGAACCGCGCGCCGCCGGTCAGCGACAGCGAGGACGTCAGGGTCCATTCGTCCTGCAGGAACAAGGCGTAGCGTTCGCCTTCCAGCCGGCCGGAGCGGGAGGCGGCCGCGTCCTCCAGCCGCTCGCGCCGCCATTCGCCGCCCACGCTCAGGCGATGGCTCGCCCAGCGGTCGAGGGTGGCCCGACCGTCAAGGATGTCCTCCTGCATCCCCACAGGGCGCGAGGGGGTCTGTCCAGCCGTCACCGCATTCTCGCGATCCAGCGTCGAACGGTAGGCGCGGACGGCTGTTTCGCCCCAGCCCCAGAGTCCGCGATGCGACAGGGCGTACTGGCGGCGCTGCACCGTGTCGGCGAAGCGATAGTAGACGGGCGATGCGCCTGTGGTCGCCGTGTCGCGATAGCGGTCGTCGCGCCCGCCCAGAATGGTCAGGTCGATCCGCTGCGCCGCATCCGGCGTCCAGCTCAAGGTCGCCGAGCCGGTGACGGTCTCGCGATCTTCGAGGTCGGAAAGGCGACGGTTCGTCGCCTGGGGCGTATTGGCCCGCGCCTTGGATTCCGCGAACAGGCTGAGACCGAGACGGTCCTGCGCCAGCGGGCCGCCCGCATAGGCGCCGACCTGATAGGTTTCGCCGCCTCGGCCATCCTCGCGTAATCCGCCCATGGCGGTCAGGCTGCCGCGCCATTCGTCGGACGCGCTGCGGGTGATGACGTTGACCACGCCGCCGAGGGCCTCGGATCCGTAGAGCGACGACATCGGCCCGCGTACGACCTCGACGCGTTCGATGGCTTCGGCCGGCATCCAGCCCAGGTCGAAGTCGGCGTGCTGGACGGCGTTGGCGGCGGCGTTCACCCGTCGCCCATCGAGGAGGAAGAGGGTGTGTTCGCTGGGCATGCCGCGGATGGAGACGCCGCGCCGGGTCAGTCCGGCGCCGTTGAGCGTCACGCCCGGCACGTCGCGCAGGACGTCGGTCAGGTCTTGAACCGGCCGCCTAAGAAGCTCTTCGCGGTCGATGACGGTGACGCTGGCGGGCGCGTCGGTCGTCGTCCGCTGGGTGGATGTGGCGGTGACGACCACGTCAGGCAGGCGTTGCGGCGCGGCCTCTTCGGCGATGGCGGGAAAAGCAGCGCCGAGGGCGGCGGCGAGCGCCGTCGCAGAGGCCTGCGGAATAGCGGATTTCATGGTGTGGGATGTCCAGGACGTCAGTGGGCGTGCGGCCTGCGCCGCCAGTTCATCAGGTGAGCGGCGCTGAGCAGCAGGCCGCCGGCGACGGTGATCGGCGTCTCGGCCTCGTGCGTCGGCCATTCGGCGGCGGCCAGGACCAGCAGGGCGACGCCGAGCGCGCCCAGGCCGATCAGGGGCCAGGCGCGACGACCGTCCGGCGTCGGGCGCGTCAGGGTCCAGGCGGCGATGGGCGCGGCGGTCAGGGCGAAGGCCCAGTGCACCCAGGGCGCCTCGGCGAACAGGCCGAGAACCGGCAGCAGTCCTGCGACCAGAGGCAGGGCGAGGCAGTGGATCATGCACAGGCAGGACAGGCCGACGGCGGCGGCGTCGCCCCAGGTCTGGACACGAGCGTTCATGGCGATCCTTTCAGAGGAAAGTCGGCCGCGACGTCATGGGACGCCGCGGCCAGGCGGGGGGAGGAGGGGAAGGATCAGAATCGGGCGCGGAAACCCAGGACGAGATTGCGGCCGCGCAGGGGCGCCAGATGGCTGATGAAGGAGGCGTGGTTCAGCGCCTTCTCGTCCAGCAGATTGGTCCCGCGCACGAAGATCTGCCCGCTGACGTCGGCGATCGTCGGGACGTCATAGGCCAGGGTGGCGTTGACCATGTCGTAGCCGGGCGTCTTGCGTTCGAAGGCGGCGATGCGGTCCTGCTCGAAGACGTGGACGTACTCCAGATTGCCCGACCAGGCGCCCTGGTAGAAGTCGCCGCGGACGCCCAGGCGGCCGGCCGGAATGCGCGGCAGGTCGCCGCCGTCGCCCTTCAGCTCGGCGCGGACGTAGTCGCCGAAGGCCGTGGCCGACAGGCCCGGCCTGAACGCGTGGGTGACCTGGCCTTCGATCCCGGTGAAGCGGGCGTCGGCCTGGGTGTAGCGGATCAGGCGGAAGTCCTCGAACTGGTCGAGGGTGTCGGCGAAGATGTAGCCGTCATAGTCGTAGTGATAGAGGCTGGCGGCGAAGGTCGTGGCGCCCTCGATCTTCTTCAGGCCCAGTTCGATCGAATTGGCCGTCTCGACGTCCAGATCGGCGTCGCCGATCTCATAGGTGTTGGTCGCCAGATGGACGCCGCGCGCATACAGCTCCTGCGCCGTCGGCGCGCGCTGGGATCGGGCCAGGGTCATGCTGGCGACGTAGCCGGGCGTGAAGGTCCAGCTGGCGCCGCCGGAAAGGGAGAAGGGCGAGTGGCTCGTATCGGCGCGCCCCAGGGCGCGGGCCTCCTGCCACTCCTGGCGCAGGGCGCCTTCGAAGCGCCAGTCGCCGGCGACGTATTCCTCGACCAGGAACAGGGCGTGGTTCTCGGTGCGGCTTTCGGGAATGAAGGATTCGGCGCCGACGGCGGCGAAATCGCTGCGCGAGGTCTGGGCGCCGACCACGCCGCGCACCCCGCCGATGGCGGCGTGCTGCACCTCGACGCGGGCGTCATAGCCTTCATTGGTGAAGGTGGTGGCGATCTCGCCGTCGTCGATCTCGTCGTGGCGGTAGTCGGTGAAGCCGCCACGGAAGCGGATGCGTTCGATCCCGGCGAACGGATCCTCGATCTCGCCGCGCACGTCCACTCGCTTGCTGATCAGGTCGACGATCGGAACATGGTCATGATCGTGGTCGTGATCATGATCGTGGTCATGGTCGTCGTCGCCGTGGTCGTGACCGCCGCAGTGCAGGCTGGAGCCGTGCGGATGGCAGGATTCATACTCGTGCGTATGCCCCGGCAGGCCGTATTCGCTGCGCTGCTCCGTATAGGCGGCGCCCAGATAGCCGCGCGACCCGATCCAGGACAGGCCCAGGGTCGCGGTCGAGCTCCGGTTGAACGACCCGTCCAGCGTGGCTTCGTCGAAGTCGGGGACCTCATAGTCGTCGGTGCGGCGTCCGGCGGCCTCGACCCGGATGGCGAACGATCCCGCGCCGGCGGTCAGGCCGACCACGCCGGCTTCTTCATTGTCCGCCGTGCCGAGGCGGAACTCGGCGACGCCTTCGCCGCCGTTCTCTGGAATGCGCGTCGGGATCTTCTTGTCGATCAGATTGACCGCCCCGCCGATGGCGCCGCCGCCATAGAGCAGGGCGGACGGGCCGCGCAGGATTTCGACGCCCTCCAGCAACAGGGGTTCGCCGGACACGGCGTGGTCGGGCGAGACTTCCGAGGCGTCCATCAGGGCCGAGCCGTCGGTCAGCACCTTCACGCGCGGCGCCGTCTGACCGCGGATAACCGGACGGCTGGCCCCGCCGCCGAAGGTGTCCGAGTTGATCCCGGGCAGGCCGGTCAGCGTCTCGCCCAGAGTCGATTGCCGGCGCTGGACCAGTTCGTCGCCGCGCAGCACCGCCACATTGGACACCACCTCCCGGCTCGAACGGCCCAGGGCGTCGGCGGTCACCACGACGTCTTCCAAGCGGGTCGCGGCCGGACCGGACTGGGGCAGGGCGTCGGCCCAGGCGGCCGTCGAAATGGCTGAGAAACTCGCCGCCGCGAGCAGGATCGATCTTGAGTGCATGACGCTCCCCGTTCATGAAGAGAGTCGCTATTATGTTATATCGTAACATTCATCAAGCGAGCATGAGGGAGATTGAAATGAGCGGCGAGGGGGCTTTGGCGGAGGCCGAGCGGGTGCAGGTCGAGGTCTGGCGAATGATCGGGCGGGTCTTCGAGACGTATCGGGCCAACGGTCTCAGTCAGTCCGATCTGGCGAGAAGGCTCGGCGTCCCGCGGGGACAGGTCTGCCTGTGGCTGAGGGATCGGGAGCGCATGACCCTGAAGGCGGCGGTGCGCCTGGCCGACGCCATGGGTCATGATCTCGAAGTGCGGCTGGTCCGCCGAGCGACGTTTCGCGCTGCCCGGGCCGAGGCGCAATGAGCCTGTTCGATCACGTGGAGGCGCTGCAGGGCGACATTCCGTGGGACCGTTTTCTGGACGCCGGGACAGGGGTCAACTCCAGTTTGTGGAGCACGGGTCTGGCCACGGAGGCCTGGACGGGGGTGACGGCTGCGGCCGGTCATGCGGAGCAGGTGCGCGCCTCGGTCGGGGAGCGTCTTCGGCCGCACGACCGGCTGCTGCTCGGCAACTGGACCGACGCGACCCTGCTGGAAGGCGAGGTCTTCGACACGGTGCTGGCCGATTATCTCATCGGCGCCGTCGAGGGCTTCGCGCCCTATTTCCAGCAAACCCTTCTGCGCCGGTTGAGGCCCATGACCGGGCGTCGCCTCTATGTCGTCGGCCTGGACCCCTACATCGTCGGACCGGCCGATACAGACGAGGCCCGAATGGTGCGTGAGATCGGCAGACTCCGCGACGCGGTCCTGCTCCTGGCGGACGAGACGCCCTACCGGGAGTATCCGGCGGAGTGGACGTTGAACGCGCTCGCCAGCGCCGGCTTCAGGGTGCTTTCAGCCCGTCGCTTTCCCAATCGCTACAAGGCGAAATGGGTGAACGGTCAACTGGATATGGCTGTGCGGCGCTTGCCCCGGGTCGCAAACGACGGGCTGGCCCGGAGCCTTGCCTCGCGGGTTGAAACTCTTCGCGGAGAAGGACTCGCGCTCTGTGCCGAGCGCAACGGTTTACGATGCGGCGCCGATTATGTGGTGGCTTGCGAGCCGAACTAGAGTCGCCTTCTCACTCTGACGCAATGACTGCTTCTGAAGCGATGTGGGCGTTGAATGTCGCTGACGTAGTCACGTCATGAAGCGGATCGCAGGTGTGAGGCATCGTCCCGATCCGGCTCCCGCAACCACCGTTCGTATAGCCGCTCTGGTTATACCGATATAGGCGCCAAAAACCCCGTAAGCTCAATGGCGCACGAGGTGTTTGCGTTTCTGCATTTGCGCCGCGCATTAGGCCGAAAAGACGGTCCAGACCACAACTCTGCCGAAACGAGCATCACAGCCCCGGGAGTAATCCACCTTCGTCAGCAGGCACGGGCTTGGCCGGATCGGCTGCCCGTTGAATGCCGTCTCTTCGGATCACACGCACCTCGAGCGTGTTTTCCGGGAGAGGCGCAAATATTTCCGCCTCATCCCTGGAAAGCGTCAGCCACTCCACCCCATCGGTCGGAGCCAGCGGGACGACGCTGCGTTTGTGGAATGGCGCGATATCTGGTCCGGGCTCGGTCGTGAGCATCGAGAAGCAGTCGTCTTTCACGATGCCCGCGATCCAATGCCAAGGGTGATCTCGCATCGTGAAGAAGAACCGGTCCATCCGTTTCACGCCCGGCTTTCGTGGCGCGCTGTGTTCGTAGAAGCCAGTTGCGAGGATCAATACCCGGTCGCTGCCCGAAAAGTCCCGGCCCTCGCTCCTGAAGTTGAAGACAGGTTTGCCGTTCGGCGCGCGCCAGGCCCAAGGCAACATTGAGCCGACGAGGTGGTCTCCTTTGAGGCGCACCGCCAAACCAAGGTCTTGAATCTTCAAGCTGGGCTTCGGGCCGAGGTCGTTAGGAATCCGCCCATCCTGCCACTCGAAGGGCATCTGCTTGGCTTTAGCGAGTTCCTCGCGAAACTTGGCCAATGCGATCTCGCGGGCGTACTCGTTACACATCGGGAATGACTCCCTGAAACAATCCTACTGGACCGTCGGGACCGCTTTGCGACAGTCATCCGCGCACTCGCGACACATCTCTGCGCAAAGACGGCAATGGTCGTGGTCGTGACGCTCGCACTCCTCTGCACAAAGATCACAGACGTTCGCACAGGTCTCGAGCATGGCGCGTAGAGCTTCGATATTCTGACCCGTGCGGCGGACCGCAAGTCGGGCGGTCGCATCGCAAACGTCTGCGCAATCCAGGCAGGACCGGATGCACTGCCGCATATCCATCGTCTCGGCGGAACAGGCGTCGGCGCACGACGTGCACATCAGGCTGCAGAACATCGCGTGGCGGGCGGCGTCGGCGAGCAGTTCGTTGAAATCGTCGCCGACATCCGGGTGAAGCTGGATCATCGTATGAATGGACATGGCCTGGGCCTCTCGTTTCTCAAGCGCCCCGCCCTGTCGAACTCCCGAGGTCGAAGATACGATCCGACTTGAAGGTTGAAGTCAGAGGTCGCCTTCGTGGAGGCCTCACCTGTTCGGCTGCCAGCGCTCGCGAAGCGGTCCGCTGCGCCCGGCGACTGGATCTTCATCAGGGATCGCGAGCGTCCGCATTCGCCGGCGCGTCTCGTCATTGGGCGCCTCTCGGCATATGTCCCAATCGTGATCCCTCGGATACGCCCCAACGACCATGAAATCGTCGCTGACCTCGACCCGGCGATGGCCGACGCCCACAGGGAGAATGAGCGCGTCGCCGGCGCGGACCTCGACCTCGCGGCCGCCGGGCCCGCCGAGCAGGAGCGTGCCATAGCCTGTCGCCACGCCGAGCGCTTCGTGGGCCGTTGAATGGTAGTGGTCATAGTCGAAGATCGTGTCGCGCCATTGCGGCGGCCAGCCGTGAACGGCGAACATCCGTTCGAAGCGTTCCGCGGCCTTTTTCCCCTCGGCATTGACGACGCCGCGATAGAGGAGGACCGGGAGCCGTTCGTTGTTCGGCAACCAATCGTTCTCATGAAGAATGAACTGTTCGGTCTCCATCATCTCCTCTCCTGAGCGGGAGGCGTCCGCCGCCTGCCTTTCGGCTCGCGGATCTCAATCCACACCGGCGCATGATCGCTCGTCTTCTCCCAGCCGCGCGGGCGGGTATCGACTTCGGCCGCCACAAGCCGAGCGGCGGCTGGCGGGTTCAAGAGGAGATGGTCGATCCTCAGCCCCGCGTTCCGTTCGAACGCGCCGCGCCAGTATTTCCAGAAGGTGTAGATGACGTCGTCGGGGTGCAGGCGGCGGACGGCGTCCGTCCACCCTTGGTCAAGCAATCTCTGGTAGGCGGCCTTCACCTCGGGGGCGAAAAGGGCGTCGTCGCGCCAGCGCTCGGGGGCATAGACGTCCTTATCCGTCGGCATGACGTTGAAATCGCCAGCGACGATGACGGGCGCGTCAAGACCAACCAGACTCGCCAGGTGGGCATGCAGACGATCGAACCAGCGCAGCTTGAAATCGAACTTCGGACCCGGTCGGGGGTTGCCGTTCGGCAGATAGAGGCCGGCGATAAGCACGCCGTTCACGGCCGCCTCGATGTATCGGCTCTGTACGTCGTCGGGGTCGCCTGGCAAGCCGCGTCGAGTCTCGTGAATCTCACCGATCCGGCTCAACAGCGCGACGCCGTTCCATCGGCTCTGACCGTGCCAAATCACGTCATAACCAAGATCGCGGATGGCGCTTTCGGGGAATTTTTCCTGGGGGGCTTTCAGTTCCTGCAAGCAGACGATGTCCGGTTGAGCCAATTCCAGCCACCGAACAAGGACAGGGAGGCGGCCGTTGACCCCATTCACGTTGTAGGTTGCGATCTTCACAGGTCGGGCAGCGCCTGATCAGCGCGTCCCCAGGACGACAGCGTCTTCAGACCGGCGCGCTTAAGCAGTTCGGCCTGATCGCCGACATGGAAGCGAGCCGGGCCTTCGATCGTCTCCATCTCCTTCCAGGTGATCGGCGCGGCGACAGGCGCACCTTCGCGAGCGCGGGCGCTGTAGGGCATGACGGCGGTCGCGCCGCGCTGATTGCGCAGGTAGTCGACGAAGATGCGTCCTTTCCGCTGGGCCTTCGGCAGGGCGGCTGTGAACTTGGTCGGCTCAGTCTGAGCGACTGCGATGGCAAGCCGCCGGGCGAAATCCTTCACTTCGGGCCATTCGGCCCGCGGCGTCAGCGGCGCAATGACGTGAACGCCCTTTCCGCCCGTCACCATGGGGAAGGTCTCCAGCCCGATCGTCTTCAGGATATCTCTGAAACGGAAGGCGGCGGAGCGCACGGCCTCGAAATCGAGACCTACGTCCGGGTCAAGGTCGAAGACTAGTCGGTCCGCCTTCTCGACGTCCTCGATGCGCGCGCCCCAGCCGTGGAATTCGATCGTGCCCATCTGCACGCAGGTCATCAGCCCATCGGCCGTGTCGATATAGAGGTAAGGTTCCTCCTCGCCGTCCTTCTCCTCGATCGCCACATGACGGACCGCCTCGCCGAAGCTGCCGGCGTCATGTTTTTGGAAGAAGCATTTCTTGGCCCGGCCTTGCGGGCATCGGACGAGGCTGATCGGACGGGACGCGATCCAGGGCAGCATGATCGGCGAGACGGCTGCGTAATAGTCTGCGAGTTGGCCCTTGGTGATCTGGCTCTCGGGATAGATGATCCGCTCGGCGTTGCTGATCGGCACGTTCACCGGCGATTCCGCCGACCTGACCGGCGTCGCCTTCTCGATCACAACGGCCTCAGGCTTCTTGTCGTCTCGCAGGCCGAGATAGCTTGGATGGCGCAGCGTGCCTTCGTTGGTCATTTCGGTGAAGGCGACCTCCGCGACGAGCTTGGGGCGTAGCCAATGGGCGCCGCGGACTTCCGAACGCGGCGCCTCGACCGTCGGCGTGTCTTGCTCGAGCGGACCCATGATGGACATGAGCCGCTGCAGTTCCTTCGCATCGAAGCCCGTCCCGACCTTGCCGGCATAGCGTAGAGCGCCGTCCTCGTTGACGGCGAGGATCAGGGAACGGAAAGCGCGGGATTTGTCCGAAGGCGTCCATCCGACCACGGCGAACTCCTGGCGCTGGATGCATTTGGTCTTAACCCACCCGGACGATCGCGCGCCGACGTAGCGTCCATCGGCCAGCTTTGACACCACGCCTTCCAGGCCCGCTGCGCAGAAGCTGTTCAACAGCTTTTCACCGCTCCCACGAATATGGTCGGAGTAGCGGAGTCGCTTCGGCTTCTTGGGCATTAGGTCGCGCAAAAGAGCCTTGCGCTCGAGCAGTGGCAGCCCCGTCAGATCCTCGCCGTTTAATTCGAGCAGGTCGAAGGCGACATAGTCGATCCTGGCGGGATCGCCTTTCAATGCGCCCTGAAGCGTCTGGAAGTCAGAGCGGCCTTCGGCGTCGAACACGACGGCCTCGCCATCCAGCAACGCGGACTCGACCTTCAAGCTCGCGGCCGCCTCGACGATTCCGTCGAATTTCTCGGACCAATCCAGACCCGAGCGAGTGAACGCTCGCGCGCGACCGCCCCCGATCGCGATCTCCAGCCGATAACCGTCATACTTCATCTCGTGCAGCCAGCGGTTGCCGCTTGGCACGGCGTCAACCAGCGTCGCGAGCTGGACCGGACGGAAGGCGGGGAGGGAGGTAGTGGACGCCGGGGCGGCGCGGGCCACGGTCAGGACCGACGATCGCCGCGGTCGCCTTGGCCGGGCTTGCTCTCGTGCTTCGCCTTCTGCCGACGGTCAGCGGCGAGCGAGCGGCCCACGTCGTCGGATTCCTTGAACTGACCCTTTTCATCGCGCCGGACGTAGCGCTTGTCCGAGCCCGTATCGATTAACTCGCGTTTGGACATGAAAGTCTCCTCTCGGGAGCGCAACGCGCCATCGGAGCGAAAGGTGCCGTCTGCTTATTGGCAGGCCTAGTCCATGCTCATCGGAGCGGGATAGGTGACGGTCTCGTCCAAACCAATTACGGCCCCGCCTGTCAGCCGAGCCGGTTCCAGACGACCGCGTCCCATGATGTGTAGAACCGGCTCGCCGCGCGCGAGTAGATTGTCGGCGATGAGCCTGCGGTGACATCGCCACCAGACCGCTTCGGAGCACATGATTGCGCAGCGCTGCTGGCGGCCGGCCTCGATCAGTCGTTCGAGCCCGTCACGAAACTCGTGTGAGAGGGCGTAGTCGGCATAGTTGTGGAAGCTCTTGTTTTCCCAATAGGCGTTCACGTCCGCGGGCACGTCTTTCACCCGCCCGCGTCGACCGCCCAGGGCGGCGCTATGTTCGTAAGAAATCTGAAAATCCGCCAAGACGTCCGGAAGCGTTGTCTTGTTGAACTGAGGATGGGTTCGGGACATCGGAATCTTCCTGACGTCCACCACCCGTTCGACATGCGCCTCCTGCAGCAGGGCGACGAAATCCTCAAAACTCCGGTTGGAGTGTCCGATCGTGTAGAACGGCAGCGTCACGCGTCGTGTCGCACATGATCCAGAGCGCTGCCCTTATGGGCGGCGATGTGATTCGTCTTGTCGCTCCTGATCTCGTGGGGAGCGGCTTCCGACGCGCGATGCGTGTGGCCTTTGTAATCAAAGTCGCGGGTGTGAATTTTGATGATCCGGCCCGACACGCGCCCCGCCTCGGAGTTCCAGCTGACGTGATCGCCGACGTCGAAAGTCTTGGCCATTCCTGATCTCCTAAAAGGACAATCAGGCTTTGCCGATTTCGTTCCCCCCATTTTCGGCGGCCCCCCTGCGATCCGTGTTGACTCTTGACGCTCGCGAGTAGAACAGAAAGGGAACATTTTAGCTCGCGGCAGAATTTGGAGTCTATGTCATCGCCCTCGAAACCCCTTCTCGATGCGCTACGCACTCGCATTCGTCGGATCGAGACGAGCGAGAAGCGGGACCGCGGGGTGTTGCCGTTCGGGATCGAGGCGGTGGATCGCCGGCTGCCTGGCGGCGGGCTCTCGCTGGGCGCGCTGCACGAAGTCGCTGGCGGCGGAGCAGGCGCGCTTAACGGCGCGGCGGCGGCGCTGTTCGCCGCGGGGATCATGGCTCGCTTGGAGGGGCCGGTCCTGTGGTGCGTAAGCCAGCGCGACCTCTTCGCGCCGGCGCTGGCCCAAGCAGGGCTTCATCCTGACAGGGTGATCTACGCCGAGATCGGCGACGACAAGGCCATGCTCGCCTGTTTCGAAGAAGGCTTGCGTCACGGCGGCCTCGCCGGCGTCGTCGCTGAGCTGTCCAAACTGCCGATGACCGCCTCGCGGCGTTTGCAGCTTGCGGCGGAAGCGTCGGGCGTGCCGGGTTTGGCGGTGCGCCGCTGGCGCAGACAGTCAGACGCCAGCGATTTCGGCCAGCCGACCGCGGCCGTCACGCGCTGGCGAGTCTCGGCCCTGCCTTCGGAACCCCTGCCTGTACCGGGTGTCGGCCGCCCCCGCTGGCTGGTCGAGTTGATCCGGTCCCGCGCCGGCGAATGCGCGGATTTTGTCCTGGAAGCCTGTGATGAGAAGGGTCGTCTCGCTCTCCCTGCCGACTTGGCCGACCGATCGGTTGCGCCGGTCGATGGGCGCATCCGCGCCGCCGCCTGACGCGCCGCTCGTGCTCGTCGGTCGCGACGGCCGCAAACGCATGGTGCTGGCGGCCGATGCGGCCGCTCAGGGACTCGGACTCCATCCTGGCATGGCGGTAGCGAAGGCTCAGGCTCTGGTCGCGGAGTTGACCGTGATGGACGCCGACCGGGAGGCCGATGATCGCGCGCTGGACAGGCTCGCGCTGTGGGTGCTGCGGCGCTATGCGCCGATCGTCGCGCCCGATCCGCCCGACGGCCTGATGATCGACATTGCTGGGGCCTCTCACCTTAAGGGCGGTGAGGCGGCCTTGCTCGACGACTTGACCGGACGGCTCGCCTCGGCGGGCATCCACGCGCGGGCGGTCGTCGCACCCTCCTACGGCGCGGCCCATGCGCTCGCGCGGTTCGGCGGTGGAGCCAGCGTGGTCGCTGACGATGAGGTCGCGGACCGGCTGAGCCCTTTGCCGATCGCCGCGCTGCGCCTGACGTCCGTTATCCTTGAGGCTCTGCGTCGGCTCGGTTTTGACCATATCGGCGAATTGGCCGCCGCGCCGCGCGCGCCGCTCGCCCTTCGGTTCGGACCCGAGGTCGGGCGGCGGCTCGATCAGGCCTATGGCCGCGTCGAAGAGCCGTTCGAATTGATGACGGCTGCGGAGTTGGTGCGGGTCGTGCGTGATTTCGCCGAGCCGATCGGCGCGCCGGAGACCCTGGCGCGCTACACCGGCAAGCTGGTCGTCCAGCTTTGCGAGGCGCTGGAGGAAAAGCGGCTCGGGGCGCGCAAGCTCGACCTGCTGTTTCACCGCGTCGACAATCGGGTCGAGGCGGTCCGCATCGGGACTGCCAAGCCGGTGCGCGACGTCCGGCGCCTGACCCGGCTCCTCTGCGACAAGATCGAGACCGTAGCGCCGGGGTTCGGAATCGAGCGCATGACGCTGACGGCCGCCGTGGCCGAACCGCTGCACTACCGGGCGGGCGCATCGAGCCTGGTCGAAGCCGCTCCCGCCGATGTCTCCGAACTGATCGACACCCTCGCCAACCGCATCGGTGCGGACCGCCTATATCGCCTCGCCCCGCGCGAGAGCGATGTGCCCGAGCGCTGCCTGAGCCGCCTTGCCCCTCTGGCTCCGGCGGATGGGCGCACCTGGCCTGTCGACTGGCCGCGGCCCTCGCGGCTGCTCGACCCGCCCGAGCTGGTCGAAGCTATGGCGCTGCTGCCCGACCATCCGCCCGCCGCCTTCACCTGGCGCGGCGAGCGGCGACGGGTGATGCGCGCCGATGGTCCGGAGCGGATCTTCGGTGAATGGTGGACGCGCGACGCCGAACTGGAGGCGGTGCGCGATTATTTCCAGGTCGAGGATGAAGCGGGCGAGCGCTTCTGGCTCTACCGGGCCGGCGACGGCGAGGACCCGCATACGGGCTCGCACCGCTGGTTTTTGCACGGGCTGTTCGGATGAGCGCGCGCTATGCCGAACTGCAATGCGCCTCGCATTTCTCCTTTCTGCGCGGCGCCTCGTCGGCCGATGAGCTTTTCAGCCAGGCCGCCGTGCTGGGGATCGAGGCGCTGGCGATCACCGATCGCAACTCGCTTGCGGGGATTGTGCGCGCCCACGAAGCGGCCAAGGCGACCGGCGTGCGCCTGATCGTCGGCGCTCGGCTGGTGCTCATCGACGGGACCGAGCTTCTGGTCTATCCCACCGATCGGCCCGCCTACGCCCGGCTGTGCCGTTTGCTCAGCCTCGGCAAGGGTCGTGCGGGTAAGGCGAAATGCGAACTCCATTGGGACGACGTCGCCGCATGGAACGAGGGTCTGATCGCCGTCCTGGTTCCAGACGAGGCCGATGACCTGACGGCGCGGCGGCTGCGAAGGCTCGCCGATCTCTTCGGCGACCGCGCCTATTGCGCCCTGACCTTGCGTCGGCGGCCGCGAGACTATCTTCGCCTGCACGGCCTCTCCAATCTGGCGTCGGCGGCGCGCGTGCCGCCCGTGGCGACCAACGATGTCCTGTTTCACCATCCCTATCGCCGCGTCCTGCAGGACGTCGTGACCTGCATCCGCGAGGGCGTGACGATCGACGACGCCGGTTTCGTCCGCAATCGCCACGCCGACCGCTATTTGAAACCGCCCGAGGAAATGGCCCGGCTGTTCCGCCTGTGGCCCGAAGCCGTCGCCCGCAGCGTTGAGGTCGCGGAGCGGTGCCGCTTCAGCCTGGATGAACTCGCCTATCAATATCCGCATGAGGTGGTCGAGCACGGTCTGTCGGCGCAGGCGACCTTGGAGAAACGGACCTGGGAAGGCGCAGCCGAGCGCTATCCCGAGGGCCTCCCGGGCGAGGTCGCCGCGACCCTTCGTCATGAGCTGACCCTGATCGCCAGCCTCGACTATGCACCCTATTTCCTGACGGTGGACGCCATCGTCCGGCAGGCGCGCAAGCTCGGCATCCTCTGCCAGGGGCGCGGATCGGCGGCCAACTCCGCCGTCTGCTTCGTGTTGGGCGTCACCTCGATCGATCCAGGCCGTAACGACCTGCTGTTCGAGCGCTTCGTCAGCCAGGAACGCAAGGAGCCCCCGGACATCGACGTCGACTTCGAGCATGAGCGGCGCGAGGAGGTGATCCAGTGGGTTTATGAAACTTACGGCCGTCACCGCGCCGCCCTCTGTTCGACCGTGATCCGTTATCGCGCCAAGGGCGCGCTACGCGACGTCGGCAAGGCGCTAGGCCTGCCCGAAGACATGATCGGCCTCCTGTCGAAGCAACTCGGCCATTGGGCGACCGAGGGGGCGGGCGAGAAGCTTGCGAGCGAACTCAATCTCAATATGGCCGACCGCCGATTGCGGCTGACTCTCGAACTCGCGCGCGAACTGATCGGCGCGCCGCGCCACCTGTCGCAGCATCCCGGCGGCTTCGTCCTGACAGAGGACCGCCTGGACGAACTGGTCCCGATTGAACCCGCCGCGATGGAAGACCGACAGGTGATCGAATGGGACAAGGACGATATCGACGCGCTGAAGTTCATGAAGGTCGACGTGCTGGCGCTGGGGATGCTCTCGTGCATGCGCCGGGGGTTCGATCTCCTTCGCGAGCACAAGGGCGTCGACCTCGATCTCGCGACCATCCCGGCGGAGGACCCGCGCACCTATGCGATGATCCGGAAGGCCGATACCCTCGGAGTCTTCCAGATTGAGAGCCGGGCGCAGATGGCGATGCTGCCCCGCATGAAGCCGCGCACCTTCTATGACCTCGTCATCGAGGTGGCGATCGTCCGGCCCGGTCCGATCCAGGGCGACATGGTCCATCCCTACCTGCGGCGGCGCGAGGGACGCGAACCCGTCGACTATCCGACGCCCGAACTGGAGCGGGTGCTGGGCAAGACGCTCGGCGTGCCCCTGTTTCAGGAACAGGCGATGCGCGTCGCCATCGAATGCGCCGGCTTCACCCCCGGCGAGGCGGATCAACTGCGCCGCGCAATGGCGACGTTCAAGCACACCGGCGGCGTATCGGCCTTCGGAGGCAAGCTGATCCAGGGCATGGTGGCGCGCGGCTATACCGAGGAGTTCGCCACCAGGACGTTCAGCCAGCTCGAAGGCTTCGGCTCCTACGGATTTCCGGAAAGCCATGCCGCATCGTTCGCACTCATCGCCTACGCCTCGTCATGGCTTAAATGCTGGCACCCCGACGTCTTTTGCGCGGCCCTTCTCAACGCGCAGCCGATGGGCTTCTACGCCCCGGCTCAGATCGTTCGCGACGCGCGTGAGCATGGCGTCGAGGTGCGACCCGTCTGCGTCAACGCTTCGCGCTGGGATTGTACGCTTGAGTCCACGGACCGCCCGGGCGCCTTCGCTGTCCGGCTCGGCCTGCGCATGGTCACAGGGCTGGCCAATTCGGACGGGGCGGCGCTCGTGGCGGGCAGGGATCGCCCTTACGCCGACATCGACGATGTATGGCGGCGCTCGGACGCCAAGGTGTCCGCGTTGGTGCGGCTGGCGGAGGCGGATGGTTTCCGCGCGGCCTTCGGTCTGGCGCGGCGCGAGGCGCTATGGGCGATCCAGGCGCTGCGCGACGAGCCCTTGCCCTTGTTCGCGGCGGCGGCCGGCGACGATGGACGGCCGCCGCCTGAGATCAACGAGGAGGCGGTGGCGCTGAAAGCGATGACCGCGGGCAGGGAGGTCGTAGAGGACTATCAGCATGTCGGTCTTTCGCTTCGTCGCCATCCGGTCGCCTTCCTGCGCGACGAACTGGCCGGCGAAGCCATCGTCACCTGCGCCCAGGCTCAGGGGACGCGCGACGGCCGCCTCACCAAGATCGCGGGTCTGGTGCTGGTGCGCCAGAAGCCGGGGTCCGCGAAGGGCGTCATGTTCATCACCATCGAGGATGAGACTGGAGTGGCCAATCTGGTCGTCTGGCCCGACATCTACGAGAAGCACCGCCGCGTGATACTCGGCTCGAGCATGATCGCCGTGCAGGGGTGCGTCCAACGCGAAGGCGACGTCGTTCACCTCGTTGCCGCGAAACTCTTCGACCTGTCGGACCGGCTGGGCCGGATCGGCGAGAAGGATGACGCTTTCCCGTTGCCGCAGGGACGTGGCGACGAGTTCCATCACGGATCGAGCGGCTTCGATGCGCGCGAGGGCAGGGGTCTGCGTATCAAGCCGCGGGATTTTCGCTAGTCCCGCGACGTTAGGATCGACAACGGATCCGAGGCGTTCCTCAGAATAAGAGAGCACGGCATGACGTTTGACGAAATCTGGACGCTTGAGAAAAGCCTCTGGCTCGGCGGTCGCGAAACCTACGCAGCGCTCCTGCATCCGCGCTGCCTGATGGCCTTCGCCGAGGTTGGAATCCTGGACGCTGAGACTGTCATCGATAGCATCACCGGACCGCGTTGGCGCGAGGTCACACCCAGCGACTACACAATCGCCCAAGCGAGCGCCGACCTTATTGTTATTGGCTATCGCGCGGCGGCTGATCGACCAGAAGCTCCTACCTACCGCTGCGTCTGCACGTCCACTTACCTCCTCTCCGAAGGTCGTTGGCTTATCATCCAGCATCAGCAAACCGTCGAGGCTTGATGTTTCTCGTAGCGCGTTGTCGCGACCAAGCCCAGGAGCCTGTACGTTTTGCAGCAAATCGCGAGTGCGGGCCTGGATCGGACTCGGGAGTCTATTTCACTACGGCTTGCGACTCATTGCGGTGGGTCGAAAGGTCCGCTTTGGGTTGTCCCGCGAAGAGTGACGGTATCGCCATCAAGATGCCGCGCAAGTCGGAGTTCGTGGCGACCTCAACGCTGGAGGGGTATCAGCTGGCGACTGTGACCGTGACCAACAAGGTTTCCACCGGTGGCGGCGTCGCCATGGCCGGAAACGTCCTCGTCGGGGGCATCCTTGGCGCCGGAATCGATGCGGGAACCGGCGCGATGCTCGATCTGACGCCGAACCCAGCGCACGTGGATCTCAGCCAAGAGCGCGCGCCAGCGACCGGTCGTCCGGAGTAGGAGCTCGACAGAAGAACGGCGGCTCCATCCGGGGCCGCCGTTTCCAATTGAATGAAGAGGTCACCTAGCCTGAGCAGTATGGAACAGAGAGCGTCGCGCGTCTTTCGATAGACACAACGAAGGAGCAAGACATGCCACACCAGAACACGTCATCGTCCAGCGCGACCGCTCAGAATGCCGCGACCGATCCGGCGGCTCCACGCGACCAGGCGACAGATCAGGACCGCAAAGAAGAACCTCGCTCCTACGCGGCATCGGATGTTTCCGACAGCTCGCTAGCCCCGCCCGCCGCCGGCGAGGTGTCCGACTATATGGACGAAGGGGAGGCCTTGGACGGAGAAGCCGTTCAGCAGGGCGCCAATCACGCGAACCGGCCCGACCGTACCGAGGCCATGGATTCTCAGGGCCCCAAGACCAGGGCGGCTAACCGCGACATCGTGCAGGGCAGGAACTGAAGCTTGGACGGCGGCTCTGCCCGGGCCGCCGTCCGACTGAACCTCGGTTGATCAGTCTGGGTTAGCGATCGGCGGCGTCGCCGGTGGAGCTTTCGCCGCTTCCTCCTCCAGCTTTCGGCGCTGGTCGGGGTTCTCATCCGGTTGAGGCGTAGTGACGCTGGGATCGGGCTCCCGTTCCCGGCGCTCAGCTTCGTCGGTCTCGCGTCTGGCTTGCTCCTGGAGGCTGTCTTTATCGGCGGGGCCGCGAGAGTTTGGGTCGTTTGGCGGGACGTCGGTCATGGTCATATCCTCTCTAGGGTTGCCCTTAACCAAGCGGTGGGCGCCGATCCCGTTCCAGCAGGCTGCCCCTTAGGTTCCAAACTCTAGCCTAGCTAACCAATGGCTCTTCTGCACCTGTGTCTTCCCCGTCGTATCGAACGAACGATAGCCGGCCATCGGGCTCCAGCACGCCCCATTTGATCATATCCAGCCGCTCGATCCCGGCCTTGCGCATTTCCGACAGGATTTCGTCCGTTCTGATGCGATCCTTGTGCAAAGCATCTTCGACGAGCCTGCCCCTATTGATCACGATCGCAGGCAGCGCCTCGCTGACGGTTTGAAACCATTTCAGCCGGTAGGTCATCACCGAGTCGATAAAGGTCAGGAACAGAAGGGTAGCGGCCCCGACCAAGGCTCCTGGGATAGACTCGTCGCCAGCCGTCAGGGACGGCGATACGATCTCGGCTATCATCAGAAGCGTGACGATCTCGAACGGCGACATCTGGCTAAGCTCACGCTTGCCAAGGAACCGAAACCCCGCTGTTAGAGCGACGAATATGATCGTGACCCGCACGATCAAATCCAGACCGTTGCTTTCCTCCGGCTCGATGACGCCGACAGCTCCGAGGAAAACCACGGCTGCGATAAGCGTGACGCCGAGAGCTTCTACCTTTCGTAAGCGTATTTTAGGCGGGACAGTCGCCAGCTTGGGCAGAGCACTCAGGTCCGCAAGATGGGGGGGGCTTTCATCTTTCCGCGTCCTTGCAGTTAAGCCGATAGCTTCACAACGCAGCGCGCGGTTTAGGGTTGGCTGTGTGCCTAATCGCACCCTCAGCAAAGGGGCGGTGTAGATTCAGGAGATTCAACCGTAACCATGCAGTCCTTGTGGGGCGTCGCCGGATAGGCAGGCCGACCTCGCCGCTGCGCATGACCGCGCGGTGGCGCTCGACGCCCAGGTCAGGAAGCTCACTGCTGATCTTTACGACAGGAACGAGACGCCGCTCTGGAGAAGGCGGAGCAGAAGGAAGGCGAGATCCGCCAACTCCAACAGGTGATCGCGTCGCTGCGCCGCTCGGAGGATATCGAATGACCGACACGCCCATCCAGGTCGCGAAACAACTCTCGGGCAGTTTCAGATGAAGCTGCGGAAGTTGATAAAGCTGGATGGTCGACCGGTGAAACCTCTTGGCGCATGTACAACAATAACTGAGGAGCAGGCTCGAAATCACGCAGCAAAGGAAATCAAGGCTTATAAGGCTCGCATGAGGCTTGAGGCTTGAGGCTTGCGGCGGAAGCGCGGGGCGAGAAAGAGCTCGCGTCTATCACTCGCGCATTGAAGTGAAGCCGGAAGGCCCGCCCCAATTAACGCGCCGCCGAGTTGCCGCCAAAGCCTGGCTGACGAGCATAAGAAAACCCGTCTGCCACATTGGGACTCAGACGGGCCTAATGAGCCGAGGCTCGTAGCTTAAGTGGGAGCCAGTGTTACAAGCGCAAGGCCCACAAGAAATTAATCAGCACCGCCTGCAATGATCGTCAGAACGGCCCAGATGATTACGGCCAGTGCGATCACACCCCCAAACGCGGCGGCGATTACGAGGCGCTTTTCAGCCGCAGTCAGCCTCCGATGATCCATTGGTCCGTGATCTCCGTTGGCGGTAGCCAGCGAACAGTACGCGTAGCACCATTGTGAAGCCGCAGGTGATAAACTTCTGTGCGCTCCAGAAGCGCCCTGTAATTGCTCGATATTAAATCTGGTAGAGCGCTCAACTCGAACCAAATAATATTTACCCTTGCTTGTCCCGTCTTTGTAGCTCACCGTCTGGATGTCGATATCTCTGCGTAACGCCCTATTTCTTTGCGACGCATCGAGATTTCCGTTTCCTTAGACCCGACAGCTCTCAGGACCTTTTCCTCAGGGCAATCTTTCTCGGAGGTCATGGAAATGGCTACTGGCATTATCAAATGGTACAATCCTACCAAGGGTTTCGGTTTTATCGCTCCTGACGCTGGCGGCGGCGACGTCTTCGTCCACGTCTCGGCTGTCGAGCGTGCTGGCCTCAGCGGCCTGAACGAAGGCCAAGCGCTGTCGTATGAACTCGAGCGCGACCAGCGCTCGGGTAAGACTTCGGCAGGTCAGCTGCAGGTCGTTTAAGCGAACGCGCCAGTTTAACGGCGCTATTGAGGCTCGCTCTCTTAGGAGGGCGGGCTTTCTCGTTTCTAGAGACGCTTTGACTTCCCGGAGGCTGTGAGGCGCCGGCAGCAAGAAGGCCCGACCGGCGGCCGGGCCTTTACGCGCTCTAGAAATGACGCGTCAGATACGCGGCCCACGGCCGCGCATGCCGCCCACAACTAGCGAGACGACGAACAGAATGACGGCGATGATGGCGATGAATTTCGCGATCTCGAACGACATGCCCGAGATGCCGCCGAAGCCGAGCACGGCGGCGACCAGGGCGATGATGAAGAAGATGATGGCCCAACGAAGCATGGATGGTCCTCTGGCGTGTTGATGACGGCGTGAACGTCGACGCCTCCGCCTCGATCGCTCCACCCGTCGGCCAACGTATCGGAGGCTTGAGCGTTCCGAGGGGCTGGAACCGTGCTATTCGACTTTGCAGCGACGTCCATTGGCGATCATTTGGAACCCGGCAAGCGCCCGCCAGTTGGCCTTTCGCAGCCTACCCCATCCTCGGGGCTGCCCTCTGTAGAACCGCCGAGCCCCTCGCCGGATGCCCCAAGCGCCGGCGAGGGGTTTTCAGTTCTGCAGGACGCCGCGCTCGATCAGAGCGAGGACGACGGGGTCCTGAAGGGAGGCGGCGACTTCGCGCGCGAATGCGCGGTGCGTCTCTGCCTCATCCATGATCAGGCGCTTGCTGCCGTCCCGATGCGACGAGAGACGAAAGGAAATCTTGCGCTGCTGCTTGGCCAGGCGCTCTATCCGAACGAGTTTCACTCCGGCCTGATCGCGCAGGGGGGCGCGTGAACTGACGACCATGATCGACCTCCTGAGCGAGCCGATAAAGCTCGGGAGGCGATAGACGGTTCCCGCGGACGGAACTCTTCCGCGCGGGGCCGGTTGGCACACAGCGTCGCGCTTGCTGGCCCCGTGCGGCGCTCCGGGGAGACGAGCGCCCTCCGCTGTTATCCTGGCGGCGGAGTGGCGCTCAACCCGCCGGCAGAAGATCTCGATAGGGTTCGCCTCGATCGCCTGCCTCGGCTCTGGTCAGCACCTTGGTTTCCTGCTGCGATCCGACGTGGATGACGATGTCCCGATGGCGCAGGCCGTCGTGCAGAGCCGTGCACTTGGCCCGCACAGCAGACAGCACGTTGACCCAGTGGTCAGTCTCGACCGTGATCAGGCCCGGCAGAAGGTTGGGGTCATCGCCAGCCGCTGCGGCCATAGCGTCGAGAGTGTCGTTCAGTTCGTCGGGCGTCATGGCTCCGCGTGTAGCTGAGTCGCCCTGTCGGGGCCTAGCGTTGGCGCCGCAGCAGGCGCGCCGCCTCTTCCTTCCACAGCGCCCGAAAGCGCAGGATGATGGACGCGGGCAGGTTGGCCGCCGCGCGCGATCGGCGGTGAAGGTCACGGGCCTCGGCTTCGAAGCGGGCCGCCTTGTGCAGATCGGTCTCGGCTGTCATGGCGATTCCGGCCAGACTTTCTGCACCGTCAGCGATCCGGCCGGGCAGGGCTGCAGCATGAGGTCTTCAGCCGCGCTGACGTCCAGCCAGTGGACGCCAGCGCCCGGCGGCAAGAGGACGATCTGGCGGTCGTGGTGTGGCGCGACGTCGGGGCCTGGGGCCCGGGAGCCCATTCCAGTACGGCTTTTGACTCAAAGGCGAACTTTGGAAGCTCTGCTTTCGGGCGGCCTCTGGCGCATGCGGGCCCGCGACTCCCCGGGTGTGATTGCCATCAGATATAAAATCGGAAGGGCAATGGAGCGGTGGCGTCTGTCGGCCCAGCTGTGAGTATCTCACCCGTTAGGTCGGCAAAACGCAGCGTGACTGGCAATCCATCCGCGAAACTGGCGTTGTTGAAGTTTAGCTTGGTCAGCCCCATCAGGTCAGTGAGCACTTGGCGGATGTCCGCCTCGCCATGGACGATGTCCACAGTGATGGGGTTCGGCACCTCCCGGCCCGGATAGGTGTTAAGCCGAGGCGTGAAGCCGGTTGTCCAGAGATAGGCGCGACGATCCGAAGCGAGGATGGCGGTCCCCCTCAAGACCGGCCGACTGCCGTAGCGAAACAGCTTCAGCTCATTCTGACGGCGGATGCGTATGCCGATCAGTTTGGTCTCCGGCGGCACCGTCGATTGGAAACCCTCCCATTCCGCCGTCTCGAACCAGGTCTTGCCGTGAATGAACAATTTGGATGGCGGGCGGCCGTGCATCTCGGTGTAGGAGGCAATCACCATGCCCATCAGTTCCGCGGCCTTCTCGCGGCTCAGGTGGAAGCTGTGATCGGTGGATGAGAACCAGGGCCCGACGGCGCCCTTGAAAACCACGCCTTCGCCGGAATCCAGAAACATCTGAGCTCCGCAACAGGCGTTGTCGCGGCCCTTGGCGCTCTCGATGTGCTTGAACACCAGCCCGACATAGCAGACCCCCTCCCGGACTTCCGCTACCCGCCACGGACGGCCCCCCGCCTTGTAAAAGCTGGTGGTGGCGAGATTCCAGGCCACCGAGGCCGGATCTTGCAGCGACCTGCGGGCCCCCTCCTCGAACTCGGACGGCGTCAGGGTCGTTTCCCGAACCACCTGCAACACCTGTCCCGTGTCGAGCAGACGAGCCTTCAGCTGATTGTGGAAGTTGAGCTCGTACTCATAGAGCGCGGCGGCCTCCATCTCTTCGATGAACAGTGAGCCTGCGGACAGGATGGATTTCGCCGCGCGACGACCGATGGTGCCTGACGCCTTCTCCCTCTGATCGCGGGGCACGACGGATTTTGGACGACCAAAGCGATGCACCTCTTCGGGTATGACCGCGAACCAGAACTGCGGTCGGCCTTCCTGCTCGCGCAGATACTTCCGCAAAGCGTCGCCATAGACATCGACCGCCCGGAAAATCCCGTCATGCCGATCCTCGCTGCGGATACTGCGGCTCAGAAGGTCGCCGTCGATCTTGATCTTGGCGAAGGGCGTCGCGGGCCAAGGCACGCCGAACGCGGCCTGAAACCCTGGCCACATCGTCTTGTTCTCTTCGCGGCCGCTGACCGGAGCTGCGATCGTCGAAGCCAAGGCCCTGACCCAGGTTTCATACCGCCTGATGCCGTCCGATGTCCCTATCACGCCCACATCCATGCGCGCGGGGTTCTGGTTGGACGCCGGCGGGCCGAACAGAAACAGACCATCCTTTGGATGCTCGGTCTTCTGGTTGAAGCCGAAGCTGAGCAGCGGTTCGTCGATGTGGGTCACCGTCCAATCGCTCATTCTTCGCCCTCCGCGTCGGCCTCGAATACGCCGTCGTCCTCATCATCCTCCGGTTCGTCCGGATCGTCGGCGTCGTCTTGGAACTGCAGATCTCCGACGATGTGTCTCTGAGCGGTCAGCTGCAACAGCCGGCCGGCGAGGATCAATTTCTGGCCGCCGTCCAAGGGGATGACGCAGTCCGTCTGTCCATCCGCCAGCCACGCGACAAATGCCTCCTGCAGCTGACGCCAGTGCTGGTTCCACCAGTTTTTACAGAAGCGCCGGCGTATCGGCGTGGTTCGCTTCGGGTCCGAGATCGCAACCTGCCCGTCGTCGGAGAAGGCGACATAGGGCTTGAACCGAACGAACGCCGGCGGCCCGAGGACGACGGTGACCTTCATCGCCAGATGCCAGAAGACACGGTTCCGCTCGCTGCGACCGACGACCTTTTTGTAGGTCCGTTTCCCGGACGCGGCCGTGTAGGTGACTTTGTTGCTGGCGAGGAGATCAGCCGGGAAATAGAAGGCCGATCCGGCCCGCTGCTCCAGAGTCTTGAGGCCTCGGTTCAACAGATGCCGCTCAACATGCTGCCGGAGAAGAGCCGTGGCGATATTGTGGGCGTCGCCGCGCTTAGGGCTCGTGACGTCGACTGAGGGGCCTTTCAGAAAATCCTGCAACCGACGCTCGGCTCGGGGCTCGGCGACAAACGGGGTCGGCAAGGCCGAATTGACCTCATCCAGATCGGCGAAGGTCAGAAGCAGTTGGTAGAAGACCGAAAACGGGATCCCGCTCGTGCGCAGCGACTGCGCGACGACAGCGGCGTCCGCGTTGACCTTCAGGTAGCGCAGGGTCGAGGGCAGGGCGTTGACAGGAGACAGGCTGGTCAGCACGGGCTCCGGCTCGACGTTGACTAGGGCCGAGGTCTTGGCCGCATCCTGCCGCCATAGTTCGAACTCGGCGGTCTGGTCGTGCTCGATGCGCGGCACGTTGGCGGTTTCGAGCGTGTCGAGCAGCTCAACGAGCTTTGGGCCCCAGCCTTTGCTGAAGTCGATCGCGTTGAGCTGATGCACGAGGATGGGGAAATCGGCGAAGCCGACGTCGTCGATCCGAACAGGGATGATGAAGGCGGGATCAGCGAGCGCCTTACGAATCGCGTCGGCTACGGAGAGCTCGTTTCTCACACCCTGACGTTGGGGATCGACGCTGGCCTGCGACGCCACGAAGATGACCTTGCAGGCGTGTTCTCGAAGCGCTTCCTCGATGGTGCTCCAGAACGGCGTTCCACCCTTCAAGCCGAACATGTCGGCCCACACCTTATAGCCGTGGCCTGTGAGCCTCGCGCCGAGCCACCGGACGAAATCGTTATCGTCCGGAGTAGCGTGGCAGATGAAGATGGTGTCCCGATACATGTCGCCGCCGAATCAGTTCAACCCAGTCTAGTCAGGTTCACACTGCGAACCGCCAGTTGGGTTCACAGCCGCCGCTTTTGGACAGATCACTCTCCGGCGGACCAACTCGAACTGTCGGACCGCTTAAACCCGCTCCTATCCCCACTTGATGTAGCCGGCGGAGAGCTTCTGGAACTCGATCGAATTCACACAGGAAGCGTCCGTCTCGATCCGGGCGATCAGGTAATCAAGGCATTCGGCGATCCGCTGATTGATGACGACGCCTCGAACAACTTGGAGAGCTTTGTGAGCTTGCGCACGGCATCGCTCATTGCTCAGCCGCGCCTTGATTTCGTAGGACGACGACAGCGAAGCCATTACATGCGGGGCGTATTTATCTCCCGCGATAGCGAGAATCTGGTCGTAGAACCCCTTCGCGCCGGGCGAAACACCGGAATTGTAGGCCACGCCGTTGCCGAGACGACAGGTCATCACGACCGTGAACATCCGGTTGGCCAGGTGCTCGATAACCGCCCCTTGGTCTGGAACGTAGGAGGCAAGCTCGAGCGCCACCGACGGTTCGTGATGGAAGTTATCCCAGGCATTATGAGTATTGAGAAGATTAGTGATCAACCCATCGATAATGATGGCGCGTTCGGAGGGCGAGCGGAACGCCTGACCGCCGACCACCTCGAAGAACTGCGCGCCAAGCGCATGCTTGTCCTTGTACAGATTGACGTTGTAGCCCTCGAGCACGATCCCGAGTTTGAACTTGGTGTCGTCATCGCACGCAGCCCAAAGCTTGGGCGCAAACAGCGTGATGTTCTTGCGGACTGCCGGGTCTGTGTCAGGCGCGACGTACAGGCCGAACACCGTGCGGATGAGGTTTCCGCACAGATGGGTCGGCAGTTCGATAATCTTGGCCTCGATCGAAGCCTTCGCAGTCGGGTCGAGCGGGCCGTTCAAGGTCTTTAGATTGGAGACGAAGCTCTGCAGCTGGAGTGCCGCCGCCGTTGGATTTTCGTTCAGGACATCCTGGACGCAGTTCTGCAGGTAGCCGAGCAACTCAAACGCGTTGATCGAGTAGGTCGTAGGGTGCGAAATGCCGTTGTCATTCCGCATGTCGAGGATGTGCTTGAGCTTCTTGTAGGTGGTATCGGAAATCAGCTCGAGTTTGCGGCAGCTATCGAGCAGGACCGAGTCCTTGAGCGCTGACAGATGTTCCTCGGTCGAATACAGTTCGCGGGCCTTGCTGCCGCCAACGGCTGCATCGAAGAAGATGTCCAGCCCATACATGACCGCTTTTGCGCGCAGCTTAAGAACGACCTCGTTCCAGATGGCGTTGAGCGAGTAATCGAATAGACCGAAGCCAGCACCGATCACGAACTTGGAAAGATACCGCGCATCCTTGCGATGCTCGGCCGGAATCGAGGCGATGAGTTCGCCGAGATTGGTCCCGATGATGGCGCGCTGACTTTGATCGGCGATGATGTTTTCGGACGGCAGCCCCATTTCCTCGAGGAAACTAACCAGCAGCTGGGCCTGGGGATCGATGAGTTCGTTGGATTTAATGGGGACCAGACCGGCCATAAGATTTCCTGTTTTCTGGTTTGCTTGACCAACCCGAGGTTGAGCTTGGCCTTAATGTCGGTGATCGCCGGCCGATTTTCAACGATTAGCGCATCGCAACGGAGCGGCTTTGCGTTGCCGGCGGACCTTCGGAGACGCTGCAGTGCAATCAGCGTTCGGGGATCAAAACTACTGCGGGTGCGCGGGTGAATGTCGGCATCTGGGCAGGATTTGAATTTCCGCTGCTGGCGCGGTGCCGCCGTCAGAAGGTATCTATTAGGCTTGCGTAGTCTGTCGCCTGCATCACATTGGCGAGCCAGACAGGAGCGACCTTGCCCAGCCTATTCTTTTCCTATTCGCACGCTGATGAAGGCCTGAGGGATCAGCTCGAAAAGCAGCTGGCTATGCTCAAGCGTCAAGGCGTGATCGAGACCTGGCATGATCGTCGGATCGGCGCAGGCCGGAACATCGACCACGTCATCGACGAGCACATCAACGGCGACAAGATAATCCTTCTTCTCGTCAGTCCCGATTTCATCGCATCCGACTATTGCTACGAGATCGAGATGAAGCGGGCGATGGAGCGCCACGACGCCGGCGAAGCCATCGTCATTCCGGTGATTCTGCGTGCCTGCGACTGGCATCACGCGCCATTCGGCAAGCTCAATGCCACTCCTCGCGACGGTAGACCGATCACCCAATGGCCGGACATCGACGACGCCTTCCTACAAGTTGCTCAAGCAGTAAGAGGTGCGGTCGAAAGCCTCACCAAAAAAGCCGGCGACCGAGCCCCACCAACGCTGAATCCAGCAGCGCCTGCTGCAGGAGTGGTCGCTGATCTCGCAGTTCCTCGTTCCAGCAATCTGCGGCTGGCGAAGGCGTTCACCCAGAAGGACAAAGACCAGTTTCAGGCCGAGGCGTTCGATTTCATCGCCCGGTTCTTCGAGAACTCCCTCAACGAACTTGGGCGGCGCAACGAAGGCGTAGAGGGCTCATTCCGGCGGGTGGATGCGAACCGCTTTTTTGCTACCATCTACAAAGAGGGCCGGGATGTCGCTCGCTGCACCATCTACATGGGAGGCGGCGCGTTCGGCGGCGGCATCAACTACCTTCAAGGCCATTCCTCAGACAGCCACTCCCTCAACGAGTCACTCTCCGTTCATGCTGATGACCAAGCTATGTATCTCCGCCCGATGGGGATGGCTTTCATGGGCGGAGAGCGCGATCCGAAGCTGTCTCTCGAAGGCGGTGCGGAGTTCTTCTGGGACATGCTGATCCGTCCACTCCAACAAGGCTGGTGAGATGCTCTCTCCTGAAGAATTTGCTGTCGGAACTGTCGAGGACGCACCGCCGGGGAGTATCGTGCTTCCTCGGAGCAAATACGAGTCAGTTGTGCTGATCTGTGAGGGTGAGGAGGCACCGGTCGCAGTATTCCTCGGACCGCAGGACGGGTTCCGGTTCTTCGAGGCGAAAGGGACAGATCGGTGGGGCGGAATGATCGTTCCGAACATTCGCGTCGAGGTCGATGAGGCGAGTCTCTTCAATCCGGACGTCCACGGCAATCACCCGGGAGTGCTCGTTAGGGAAGGGCCCAAGCTCACCATTCGCGGTACGGCGCAACACTCGTTTGGCCGTACCGTGCCCGTCACCGTGGCGTCAGGGCTCCCCGATGGGAAAGGGGCTGCGGCTTTCACAAGATGGCAGGTTGTCGTCGGCCGGGGCGATGAAAAGCGCGTACTTCACAAGGTGGATCTTGGCGATCCGCCAAAAGAGTGAACCATCTTGAGTTGGAACGCCCGCTCTAGGCTGGGGGCCCAAGTTCTGCTCCTGGCGCATTCTGACACGCGCTCATCATTGACAAAGAGCGTTTCAAGCTGCTCCTGCTAAGAGACCTAAGTTGGGCTTTCCCGATGAACCGCATGATTGTCGGCGATAGCAGCCGCAACGTGGACCTTACCTCACCATCGCAGCTGGTGTTCGCAGCGAGCGAACTGGCGTTCGAACCGATGGCGACCTACCTAACTGCTCTGCATGGGTTTGTAAGTCTGCTCGATATCTACAAGCCCGGTCCTGAAGGACCTGCGCCGTGGCGCCCAACCGACGTTGCGATCTTTGATGGCGCAGCCTGCGACGTGAGGCTGGTTTGGTCACCCCATCACGTCGTTGTGCCTATGCTCCTGAATGCGTGGCCCGTGACCGTGGAGTTTCAGTCATTTTCGGCTGATCCGATCCCGCCGGGGTCGGTGCTTAATCTAGGCGTCTTCGAGCATTTCATCTTCGGGCTTGGCCAGCAGTTGCTCACCAACTTCGTTGAGGGGCGTAAGGCGGTCCTGAGATCCACCTATGGCAAGGTGACTAATTGGCCGCCGATTTGGAATTTCGGTCGTGTCGTGCGGAATGCGATGTCACACGGTGGGCGCATTCGGATCGATGATAGTTCCGTAGTCCATTGGCGAAACCTGACTTACTCGGACGCCGACAACGGCAATCCGATCATCAACGTCGATCTCTGGCCGGCCGACCTCTTTATCCTCGTGAAGGAGATGGAAGCGGCTTTGCCAACGCCATAGATTTGTAGATCGGCCCCAGAACTGCGCGTCGCTTGATGGCGATCCCTCGGTGCATCTGCCCCTCTAGGTCGTCTTTCTGGAGCTGGTCCAACGGCAGCTATTGGCGCAACTCCGACGTCAGGCGGGGCCGTTTCCATCATTCGCGCACGTCTACAGAGCCAGTGTGATCGATGCCTTAATGCTGCGCGGGGCGCCTGGGAAGATCCAGAGCGGACTGTAGGAGCTCTGGGCGTAGCGCTCGTCGAAGAGGTTATCGATTTCCAGGCGGGTGCTGACTCTCTCCGTCAGTCCATATTCGACCGCCGCCTTGGCCTTCCAGTAGGCGGGGAGGCGAACCCCGCTGCCGTCGATTGCCGCCGCCCGGTCGCCGGCATAGGCGGCGCCGGCGGTAAGAGACCAGTCCGTCCCGTGAGGCGTACGGAAACGGCCGATGACGAACACAGAGCCGGACTGTTCGGGCACGTTGAGGACATCTTCGCCAGCGAAGGCCGCGTCATCGGTCTTCGCGTCCGTCCATGCGTAATTCGCCACGACCTGCCAAGCCTCCCCGAAGCGAACTGATCCGTCCAGTTCGACGCCGCGCGTGGTCAACCGCCCGACAGGGGCGAGGTAGTTCGGGTCCACGGGGTCATTGGTCAGGATGTTGTTCTTCTCAATGTCGAAGAAGGTCGCCGCAAGATCCAGCCCTTCCCAGGCGCCGGAAAGACCAATCTCATAACCTTGGCCCTCCTCCGGCGCGAAACCGGCGCCGTCGCGCCCTGTGCCGGAGTTTAGAACAAACGAGCGGCCGTAGCTTGCGTGCGCCGTCAGGGCCTCGCTTAGGCGATAGCGGGCCGCGATGCGGTAGTCGATCGGCGCGTCGGCGTTCTCGCCCGCAGCGCCGGTGCGGTTGTTGAGGATGGTCTGGCGATAGTCATCGTATCGAACACCGGCCAGCAAGCTCAGGCGGTCGTTCACCTCCCACAGGTCCTGGACGTAAAGGGTGACGACTTCTCGCGTCTCGAGATTGTCGGTGAAGGGCAGGGGCGTGGGCGCCGAGCCGCCGTAGACCGGATTATGCACGTCAATCGGATAGGGACTGTCCGACGTCGGGTTGATGCGCAGCCAGCGCTCGCCATAGGTCAGGCTGTAGGCCTTGGCGCCGACCTCGAGGTTGTGCACGCCCGCGAAGGCGCGGATCGCGCCGCTGAGCTCCAGCCGGCCGGAGAGGTCTTCGACCGAGAAGTCCCGACCGCGTCGCTGACGCCACAGGGTGTCGCCGACTAGACGGGAGTGATCGCTGGACAACCCGCGCAGGGAACCTCCGCGCCAGGCCAAACCGCCCTTCAGCGTCCAGTCGTCGTTCAGGCGATAATCGCCTGTGACTTGATGGCGCTCATTGCGAAAGCGCGTCGGGCCGTCGCCGGGCTCCCCGAAGTAGCGCGACGGGGGCAAGGCCAGGGCATCGCCGTTGACGGCCGGCTGTCCGCGGTCGAACAGGGTGGTGAAGATGGTGAACTCCCCCACATAGGTCACCCGTAGGTCGTCGTTCGGCCTCCAGGTCAGCGAGGGCGCCACGGTCGTCCGATCAAGCCCGACGTAATCGCGCCAGCCGCTGCTGGTTTCGCCAGCGACCACCAGACGGCCGGCAAGCGTCTCGGACAGCGGCCCTGTCAGATCCAGTTCGCCGCGTCGCAGGCTGAACGACCCCACGGTCGCGATGAAGGCGGCGTCCGCGACGAAGCGCGGCGTGCGGGAGACGATGTTGACCCGACCGGCAGGATCGATGTCGCCGAACAGGGCGCCGGCCGGCCCCTTGAGGACCTCCACCCTTTCCGCCGTCGCCGGATCGCGCGGAGGCGCCATGCCCCGGTTAGCGAGGAAGCCGTCGACGTAGTATTCGGCGCCGCCGTCCGGCGTGCCCAGGAAGCCGCGAATGGCGAAGTTGTCCATGACGCCGCCGCGATTGTTCTGCTGACTGACGCCGCTGACCAGTTCGAGCGCATCGGCGAGGCGGACCGCGCCGACGGCGTGCAGAAGATCGCTTTCGATAGAGCGGCTGGACGGTGACATCCGCTCGGTCGCAGGCCCCGCGCCCAGGGTCAGGTCGCGCGGCGTCCGGCGACCCAGAACCACGATTTCGCCCACTGTCGTGGCCTCGTTCGCCTGGCCGTGTGTTTGATCGCGGGATGTCGCGTCAGCCGCCGCCAGAAGACACAGACTGGCGCAACTCGAAAGCAGGGGCACGGCGACTCCGTTTGTAATGTTATTACATATCGGCTAGTCCCCGGCGCATGTCGATGTCAACCATTACCGCCGCCGGGCATCCTGCGGCTGCCCGCCCCGTCGCCGCCTCGGGGCGCATAGAATCCATAGACGCCCTGCGCGGTCTGGTGATCTTGCTGATGCTGGTCGACCATGCGCGAGAGTTCTTCTTCATCCACGCCCAGGTCTCGGATCCGATGGATGTGACGGCGACCTCTCCGGCGCTCTTCTTCACCCGGCTGACCGCCCACCTGTGCGCCCCGATTTTCGTGGCTCTGACGGGGTTGAGCGCCTGGCTCTACGCCTCGAAGAAGGGCGGCGCACCGGCGGCCTCGGCCTTCCTGTTCAAACGCGGCCTGTTCCTGATCGTGCTGGAGCTGACCCTGGTCAGTTTCGCCTGGACCTTCTCCCTGACGCCGACAACCATCTTCCTGCAGGTCATCTGGGTCATCGGCCTGTCGATGATCGTCCTTGCGGCTCTTGTTCACCTCCCGCGCGGCGTGCTTGTCGCTCTGGGCCTCATCATCGTGCTGGGTCATAACCTACTGGACCCGATCACTGTGGTCGACGGCTCGCCCGGCCATGCGGTCTGGGCCGTGCTCCATGATCGCAGCTATATCGATCTTCCCTGGGGCGGACAGGCGCGGACCTCTTATCCGCTGTTGCCCTGGATCGGCGTCATCGCCCTGGGCTACGCGATCGGGCCCTGGTTCGTCGCGAACGGGGCACAGCGTCGCCGTCGCCTGGTCGTGCTGGGTCTCCTCATGCTGGGGCTATTCGCCGTCCTGAGGACGCTCAACTTCTATGGCGATCATCCATGGACAGTGCAGGCTGACCTTGTGCGTACCATGATGAGCGTGCTGAATCTGACTAAGTACCCGCCGTCGGCCGACTTCCTTCTTGTGACGCTCGGCGCGGGCTGTCTGTTGCTGGCGGGTCTGGAGCGGGCGCCGCAGAGATTGGTCGGCCTCCTCGCCGTTTTCGGCGGCGCGCCGTTGTTCTTCTATCTAATCCACCTCTACGGCCTACACCTGCTCAATCTGGGCGCGCTGGCGCTGTTCGGTCCCAATCAGGGTGAAGTCTTCAGCCTGTCGGGGGTCGGCTGGATCTGGCTTCTGGCTTTAGCCGTCGCGGTTCCCAGCTGGTTCGCCTGCCGCTGGTTCGGCGCGGTCAAGCGGCGCAGCTCGCAGTGGTGGATGAAGTATCTTTGAGCCCAACCGAGCCGCAAGGACCGGTTCGCGAAGGCGTTATGATCGCCTGGGACAGCAGAGGCCCGCCGATCGCGCCGGCGCGGCCTTGCTGAGGTCACACACGCTAATCAGTCGTCGCGACGGGCGCTTGCGCTCCCCGAAACGCCGATGGCGGCAGAAGCGCCTTGGCGGTCGGCGGAAGCCGAGCTTGTGACGCCGGCGGTCGCGTGAGCTTCGCCGCGACTCCGGCGCGGCTGCTCCGTCGAGGCGGTCGGCTGATCCGTCTCCTGCGAGGCGAAAGTGGAAGCGCCGCCGTCTGCTGAGCCGGAGACTGTCCCGCCGCCGGAATTCATAGCGCCGTCCACCAGCCCCGAGCCCTGGCCTCCGAACGAACCCGATGAACCGGAAGCGCCGCCATCCAGGGCGCCGGAGGCTTGACCCTGTGCGGTGAAGACGGCCGAGCCGACGGCGTCGCGGGCCGTTTCGGCAAGGCCTTGACCGCGAGCCTCGGCGCGTCTTGCAGCGGCGGTCGCGCGCGCCTGGGCGCGTTGGGCGCGGCGTTCCGCGCGGGACAGAGTGTCGGCCGTGCGGTCTCGCAGACGCGAACCGTCTACCGCGCCCGTCAGGCCGCCGGTCATCGCGCCGCGGCCGCCGATCCCGCCGGTGAGGCCGCCGACCTGACCGCCCAGGTTGCCGCCCAGCCCGCCGATCAGGCCGCCGGAGCCTCCGAGTATCTGGGCGTTCGCCGCGCCGGCCAGGGTCAGAGTCAGGGCTAGGGCGGTCGCCGTAATTGGGGTCTTCTTCATCGTCTGTCTCCTGCAAGTCGCGGGCTTGTCGCCCTTGCAGGATCCAACGACCCGGCGCCGGCGATTCATCCCGGCGCGCGCAAAAAAACGTCAGCGAGCCAACCGGCCCCTCGCGCCCATGTCGCGGGGCGCGACACGGGAGGCGACGCCGACCAATCCCGCGCCATAGACGGGGTCCGGTCCGCGCGCGCCCAGATCGATCGCCTCACGCTCCAGGGCGGCGACGCCCCGGCGCGCCAGCAGGCCGGCGACGATGGGGGCTGCGAAGGACGTGCCCCGTACGGAGGTCCAGCCCCCGCCCTGCGCCGCCGCGGCCATGTCGGCTCCGGGCGCCGCAAAGTCGACCTGGGCGCCGCGACCGGCCTCGGGCAGGACCCGGTTGCGGCCGTTCACCGCCGTCACGCCGATGACGCCGTCGTAGGCGGCGGGATAAAGGGCGGGGGCGGCGGGACCGTCGTTGCCCACGGCCGCCACAATCATGACGCCGCGCGCGCGGGCCCGCGCGACCGCGCGCTCGACCAGGGCGTTGCGCGGCCCGACAAGGCTCACGTTGACCACTGCGGCGCGCTGTTCGACCATCCACGCCAGGGCCTGAGCCAGGGCGGTGGAGGAGCCGCCAGCCGCCTGTCCGCCATAGATGTCGGCCGCCAGCAGAGTCGCGCCTGGCGCGCCGCCCGAGAAGGGGCCGCTCCGCCCGATCATCAGGGACGCCACCGCCAGTCCATGCGGGCTTGTCCGAGAGGGTCCGGCGAAGCCGCGCTGGATGATCCTCGATCCGGCCAGGGCGGGATGGGTCGCGTCGACCCCTGTATCGATTAGGCCAAGCCGGGCGCCGGTCGCCGACCCTTCGGACGCCTGGACGGTTGACGTCGGCCCACGACGGACCGTCGCGGCTTCGGCCACGCCTGCAGGCGCGTGGATATGGTTGAAGGTGATTTCTGCCGCTGGATCGATCCGCCGTAAGCGCTCCGCGGCTCGGGCCAGAGACATCCTTGGCGGCGGAGCCAGGACCGTGATCGTCAGGTCCAGGGCTTCCATTCGCTCCTCCCGGAGGAGGATGAAGCCGATCCCCTGGGCTTGCGCGCGAGCGGCGTCGGACAGGTCCATGGCCAGAACCTCGCCGGTCACGACCGGCCAGCCCGAAGGATCCCGTTCCAGCGCGCCGCCTGACCGGCGGATCAGTTCGCGGAGGCGCGCCGGCGCCTCAAGCACGCGGCGCACGGTCGGCCGGGCCAGGCGTTCGACGTCGTCCAGGGCGGGCAGGCGGTCGGCGACCCCGCCCGGCAGACCCGGCAGAGCAGGCGTCTGAATCGGCCCGATCTGAGCCCAGGCGGGCGCGGCGGTCGCCAGGAACGCCACACCCGCCCATGCCGTCATTCGCTTCAGCCGCGCCATGTGCGTTTCTCCGATCCGCCCTTGCCTTCGCGAGCGTTCCGCTATCGATATGCCATGGATGAAACGCCTGGGTCCGGTCGTTTCATCCCGTATGGACGAGGAAAACGCTTGGACGGTTTTCAGACGGGGCTGGTCGAGCTTCTGCCGCGGCTTCGCCGCTTTGCACGGGTGCTGCGGCCCCGTGATGCGGATGCGCAGGACCTCGTCCAGCAAACGATCGAGCGGGCGTTGGCGTCGCGGCGCAGCTTCCGAACGGGGACGCGACTCGACAGCTGGGCCTTCACCATCATGAGACGGATCGCCATTGATGAGGCCCGTTCGGCCCGCCGCTGGGGCCGCGTGCTTTCGCCCGAGGATGAAAGCACGGCGCTAGCGCCCGACGCCGCCCAGGCCGATGAGGCCTTGCGCGCGGACGCCCTGGCGGTGCGCGACGCCATTCACGCCCTGCCGGATGATCAGAAGCATGCGGTGGCCCTGGTCCTGATCGAGGGCTTGTCCTACGCCGAGGCGGCCCAGGTGCTGGGCGTGCCCGCCGGCACCTTGACCAGTCGTCTGGTGCGCGGGCGGCAATCCCTTATGCAGACCCTCGCCGCCCAAGGAGTGACGGGATGATCCGCCCCGACGACGAAACCCTGATGCGCTGGAGCGACGGCGAGTTGCCCCAGGAGGAGGCCGCTCGTCTGGAGGCTGCGGCTCTGGCGGATACGGATCTGGCCGCTCGCATGTCGGACCTGCGGCGTTTGCGCAAGGCGACGCGAGAGGCGTTTCCGGCGGCGGTCGATCCGCGCGATCGGGATCTGGCCCGGCTCATTGCGGACGCCCCTGAACGTCGCCCGTCGCCGTTGGCGGGACCGGCGCGACGGCTCGTCGAGGTTTTTACGCCGCGTCGCGTCGCGGCCTGGGGAGCTCTGGCGACCGCAGCCTTCGTGGCGGGGGTGCTCATCGGACCGAACCTCGGCGGCGGCGGGGGCGGTCTGCGCGTGGCGGCCGACGGGACGCTGCAGGAGGCGAGGCTGGTCAGGGTGCTCGACGAACGATTGGCGGCCGAGGGCGTCGATGACGCCGGACGCGCCGTCGGACTGACCTTCCGGGATGGCGAGGGACGGTGGTGCCGGACTTTTCAGGCGCGGAGCGAAGGCATGGCCGGGCTGGCCTGCCGCGAACAGGACGACTGGAAGGTCCAGGTGCTGGCGCCGCTAGGCTCGGTCGTCGGCGAGGTGCGCACGGCCGCTTCTGATACCCCAGAGGCCGTGCTGGCGGCCGTGGACGCTGCAATCGTTGGAGAGACTGCGGATGCGACGATTGAGGCGAAGGCGCGAGATGGCGGTTGGCGGTAGACAATGACGGCAGGTTGAACGGCGGCGCGTTCTGGACGGTCGGACGATATCACGGCCGATATAGCGTTCGAGCGGCTACTCGAAGGGGCTCTTCGATCAACGCAGAACCGGCATGGTTTCCGCCTCAGTCGCCTGCGCATGGATCAACGAGCAAACCCTACGCGCCAACGGCGAGACCAATCGATCCGACATCCTTCGCACCACATTTGCGACCCTTGCGTCATCCGAGCCCGCGCAAGGTTGCCTGTCCGTCGGGAGGCGCGTCAGGCCGTGGACGGCAGGCTCGACCTCCTGCGGACCCGCCCGAACAGCACGGCGATGATCACCGAAAAGGGGACAATCGTGAGCCCCGTAGCCTGAACCAGCATCTGAGGATCGCCTGTCCAGATCGCCCAGTGGGGCAATGCGGACTGTTGCGCCATTATGAAGGCGAGGTGCAGTCCGACGGACGCCCAGATCGTGCTTGTGACGGCGCGGACGATTCCAAGCACCAGGCCAAAACAAGCGATGAAGCTGGCATCGTTCAACGACCCCACGGCGCCTACGGCCCAGGCGAAGAGGGTGAAGATCGCCGTTTGACCTAAAACCGGCGTCCATGGCGAACGGCGGGCTTCAAACACCTGCATCAACCAGCCTCGGAACAGGAGTTCTTCCGGAAGGGCTTCGCTGAGGAAAACGAGGAGCACCAGGTAGGCGATGCCGAGCGCTGCATCCGGCGAGTTGGTGAAGGTGATGTCGACAAGGCCTGTCACTAGCAGCGCCCCGACCGCCACGAGAGCGACGCCCGCATATGCCGCCAAGCCAAGGCCGGTCTGGACGACGGCTACCCTGTTCAACGGAGCAAACGGGACCTGCCATGATTGAAGGCGCGCCATGACGGCGGTGAATCCCACGACACCCCCCGCTACGATCAGCGCGAAGGTCAATCGTTCTCCATGTGCAAATGGAAAGGGCGCTATAGGGCTCAGCATCATCGCCGCGCGCCAGAGGACGATGGCGCCTGCAATCAGCAGGAGTGTTCCGAACAAATCGCTGACGTGTTTGCGCATTCGCCCATTCCCACCAGAAGAAGCACTCAGCTTGCCTGTCTATTGAGACAGGGCGCAACCGTCGCTCGCTGGTCAGCCGCGCAGCTTGATTGCGGCCCGTTGTCGCTAACGCCGTGCGTCCAATCCAAGGCTCCGACCATATTGCGTTGACGTCTGCGCGGCGAGGGATTGGCGGGCGCAGTATGTGACGGTTGCACGGCCGATGATCGGCGTGCGCGGGCTTGGCCGAAACGCCAACGATACAGGCTTGCCATTCGGCACCGGCCAAGGCCAGGAACCCTGTACTTTCGCAACAAATCGCAAGTACGGAACTGGATGGGACTCGGGAGCCATTTCAGTACGGCATTTGGCGCATCGGTGACGTCATGATGCTGTCAAACCTGACTCAGGCCTGGCATTCGGAAAGTCTGCTCTAGGAAGGGCGCGTGCGACGGTGGACTATCGCCGCCGCATAGCCTTCCCGCCGGCCCGGTTTGGCGGTTGCCAACGCTCCGTCCTTTCCCGGTAGAAGGCGCATGACGCAGCATCGGCCGGTCGGGCCTGAGCGCGAACTGTCCCCCTTGGCTGATGTTGAGGGCTGACGGCGATGCCCGGCTCGAGGAGAGCACTGCCGCGATTAGTCCGGAGTGAAATGCAATGGTAGCTCTCGGCGGCGTTGCCGGCCAATCTCGATATGATGTGTGATGATGCGCCAGCAGCGCGGCCCTGCGACTGGCCGGATTGGCGGTTGTTTTCTTGGTCCCGGGGTCAGGTGCGTCGCGAGTGTGTAAGGCCCATCTGTGCTTTAATAATGTCGAGGGAGTTGGCCGCCGTCGACGCGCGCGGCGCGCGGCGCCCAATCCATCTGGCCTGGGATTGAAACTCGCGTCGTGTCGGTAGGGCCTCGGTGTGAGACGGCGAGCGGCCCCTTAAGCGGTAGGGGCGGCGTGAGCGCCGTCGAACAATCTAAAGAGATGCTGAGTATTCGAACGGCGCCACGGCCGCCTATCTATTGACCATTCGATGCGCCTGAAAGTCGCCAGCTTTGCTTCCGTCCAGCCTTGGGACGCTAGGTGGGTCCAAATGCCGGCGTCAGCTGTGGAAACGCCACTCCCCCGCTTGACCGGCGCATTATCTGGATATGGGTTTCGAGGATCATCACGCCCAGAGGGTTGAAAGCCTTTACCCGAAGCTGTGTCACCACCTGGCCGCGGATCGCGGAGTCTTTCAGAGCTTCGGCTGCGGAAAGAACAGCCTCTACGCGAGCGCTGTTGTCGTCGATCGCGCAGAAGTCGACCTCTAGCGGCCGCCCGTCTGTTTCGAGCAAACATGTGTAGCCAGGGGTCATATAGCGCTAAACTCGCGAGAGTTTCCTCGGGCGCGGGAGCGAAAAAATCGTCTTTCATTCCAGCTGTGTGTCAAGTTGATGCGCCTTGTCTCCCGATAATCGTCGAAAAGCTCAGCGTGGGCCGTTCATCCAGTCGTCCGCCCCGAGGTCAAGCTTGATCACGCAAGGCGTTAAAGAGGTGTGGTGCGCTGGGTGTTGATTCCCTTGAGCCTAACCGCCAGCCGTGCAACTGACCCGGGACCCGTTCGATGAAAACGACATCGCCAAGCAGGCTGATAGCCTGTCTGCCGGCAGCGGCCGAAACATCCAATTCATGATTGTTCGCGAGCCGCACCCGGCGACCGCCTCGGGGGAGGAGCGCAATCACATGGGCCGCCATGGTTATTGAGAGGTAGGCCCGAGGGGGTTGCCGCATCGCCGTGATGTGGACTCTAGTCATTCGCTTGTCCTTCGGGCTCCGCCGTGGCGCTGACGGCGCCGATCGGAACGGCGACCCCGTCGACGACGAGCGTCGCCTTCACTCCGGCCTGAATGTCTTCGAGTGCGATGGCGAGCGCGGTTTCGAAGGCGGCGCTTCGATCCATGTAGTCGCCGATATGCCGTCGCGCGCGGCTGACTTCCCATACCCCGCTGCGGGGTTTGACGATGACCGGGATTTCATGGGTTGCGATCGGCGGTTCTGTCCGAGAGGTTGTCGGGGCCGAAGGAGGAGGGCGAGAGAGGAAGCCGCCACGCTGTTCATTGAGTTTGAGCACCTGCCGGATAAAGGCTTCGGCGTAATCCTCAGCATCGGTGTGGTCATGCTGATGGGAGTTTCGGCCTTTGGGCCAGAAGGCCGATGTGAGGCGATCTGCAAGCGAGGGATCGGCCTGCGTCAGCTCCGCCAGGAGAAATTGGAGAATGCGCTCGTGTGCGAGGACGCGACGCTCCAGATCGGTTTCTTGAGGTGGCATTGGGGACGGGGAGAGGTCAAGTCTCCCGCTCGGTTCGGCGCCCGTCTGGAAAAGGCGTGCAGGCGACTCTTATGACAAATAGGAATGCCGCGCACAAAACCAGCGTCACAGCAGATTCCATAAGCGCTATCCGGTGCCGCCAAATCATATTCCGCCGATAGCGGGTTGCGGCCTCATTTGCCGGGGCTCGGCCTGTTAGGGTCTCCGGTCACATGAGAGGCTAGGAACGATGAAAGAATCCAAGGGAAAGCCGAAGAAGGTCAAACCCAAGACCAATGCTTCCAATCCAAGCGTGAAGAACTTGATCGATAAGGCAGCCGCCGGATCGAAACAGTCAAAATAATTCCAGGCCCGCTGGTCAACGGCGGGCCTCCATCATGAAACTGTTGCGATTATTATTTTCCTGACCTTGCGCCGATGATGATCCGCTCCCATATTAAAGCTGTCGATCTTCTTGCGTAACGCTGCTGCCCTTTTCTGCACGACGCACAGAGGTTCAAAAGCCGATCCCATCCAGACCCGACAGGCTTCAGAGGTCTTCTCTGCCGCCAACGCTATATGGAGGTCTGAAAGTGGCTACCGGCACAGTAAAATGGTATAATTCGATCAAGGGTTACGGCTTTATCGCGCCCGACGACGGAGGCAAGGACGTCTTCGTGCACGCTTCCGCAATAGAAGCGTCCGAGTTTTCTTCTCTTAATGAGGGGCAGAAGCTCGACTTCGAGGTCGAACTGGACGCTCGCAGCGGTAAGGAATCCGCAGCCCGCCTTGCGGTGGCGGCCTAGGGGCGACATCGTCTCCTTTCGCGATGACAGGATCTCGTTCGATGGCGTGGTGACCGGCCTGCTTCCTCTGGGAGCACGCCGGGTCAGGTTGGAGAACGGCCATGTCATCACGGTCCTGCCCAGCCTTAATCGACCGCTCAGGACCAGCGTTCTGGGGGACGAGGTCAGGGTTGAGATCGGCTTCAACCAGTTGAGGGGGTGGCGCTTGACGCGTCGCCCCGACCCCCCGGTCGAAGGACGCGCCTATGTCGCCTCTGGCTGAGAAAATCCCTCTGATGAGCGATGCGGATTTGACGGCTTTACGCGTCAATGCTCAGCGGCTGGTTCAGCATGGACTGCCGCCGCAGATCGCTGCGGCGGCCGACATCCTACCGCTGATCGACGCCGAGGCCGCCAGGCGAGCCGCTCTTCCCAGGCCGCCTGCGGTCAAGCCCGTCCGTGCGCCCAGGAGAAGGGCGACCTCGCCAGCGTCGGGGCATCAGACGGCCTTGCCGTCGCTTTCGAAAGACCCTTGATGATCGAAGAGAGTTTCGTGCGCCTGTACGCGCAGGATTTTGTCCAGATGGCCGTGAGATCGGGTCTGGGCCAGGACGTCGACGCCGCCCTGCAACGACGACTGACTGAGGCCCGTATCCATGCGCTCGTCATGGATGACCGTAAAAGCGAGGGCCATCTCGCCGCCCTGATCAGTCGGGTTCGGGACGAGGCGAGCCGGGTCGATGGCCGTGCGATACGCTATGGAGAGGATCCAGCGGCAGCGGCTGAACAGCGCCTGCGTTTCCTCTCAGGCGTCGCCGAGGCCCTGAACGCGCCTCCACCATCGCATTCGCCAGATCGGCTTTCGGCCCGCCGGACGGCCAAGGGCGTGAGTGCCCGCGAATCCACGCCACAGGCGACGACCCAGCATGGCGATTGAAGGCCGCGCGCCGCGGCTGGCGGTGCTGATCGACGCGGAGAACGCCTCTCCGAAAATCGCTGAAGCCCTGTTCACCGAGATCGCCGCTTTAGGCGAAGCATCGGCGCGCCGCATCTACGGCGATTTCGCCAGCCCTCAGATTTCCGGCTGGACGAAGGTGTTGGCGCGGTTCGCCATTCAGCCCCAGCAGAATTTCGCCAACACCAAGGGCAAGAATTCCGGGGACATCGCGCTGGTCATCGACGCCATGGACCTCCTGCATTCCGGCCGGTTCGACGGCTTTTGCCTGGTCTCTTCGGACGCTGACTTCACCCGCCTTGCATCACGCATTCGCGAAGAGGGCGTCGACGTTTATGGCTTCGGAGAGCAGAAGACGCCCGAGAGTTTCCGTCAGGCTTGCACCCGCTTCATCTACACCGAGAATCTGAGCCTTCCCGGTGAAGGGGATGTCGATCCCTCGAAACCCGTGCGCCGCTCTAGCGACAGCAAGCGGAGACCGGCGGAAGCTGCGCGGCTGATCGCCACTGTGATCGCCGACATGGACGAGGACGGAGACGGGTGGGTGGCCGTGGGCGGTCTCGGCAACCGGCTCCGCAACGCCTATCCGGATTTCGACCAGCGGACCTACGGATACGCCAAGCTGTCCGATCTCATTCGGGCGACCGGGCGGTTTGAGGTGCAGACCAGCAGCAGCGGGGTCATGCGCATACGCGATCTGGCCTGACCGGAGCGGCGGATACACACAGCGATAGGTTCGCGATCGATGTCCGCGGTTCTCGAACCGAGCGCCGATGCCCGTCAGCGGTACACCCAGGCGCCCTAATCGAAAGAGAGGATGGGCGCCCGCCCCGCCGCTTGAGACGCTCGGCTCAAGCGCAACAGAAAAACGATCATTGTTCGACAAGCGCGCCAATTGAGGGGGACCGGGGCCCACGTTCGTGCAAGGGTCACGAATGGAGCCCTTGGGACAAGAAGATCAGACGCTAGATGCGCTTTGGCGTGGCCTCTACGGCCAACCGCTAACCGTCAGCGGCGCAACCGAGGCGGCTCTCAAGATCATTCTGGAAACTGTGAGGCCGCCATGTCTGCCAAATCCCGTCGCGGGCCGTCCATCTGGAGGCTGTCGCCCTTTGAGATCACCCTCGTCTTTTTGAGCGTGTCCTGCTTTGCAGGGGCCGCCTGGACCGTTCATCTATCATAGAAGGCGGTGGCGAGACGCCCGAACGGTCTCGGGAGCAACCTGCGCTGAATGAACGGCGTTTAGACTCCCCTCACAGGGGAGTTGTTCTCGTGCACAGGAAGCCGGTGATTGAGAGGGCCCTCGAACTTGCAGAAAGCGGGAGCTTTCGCATTCCCAGTGACGTTCGAAAGGCCCTCGTCAGAGAGGGTTATACCCAATCCGAAATCTACGGACTGGAGGGAAAGGCGACCTGGCGACAGCTACGCGAGAAATGCGCGGAACATTGGCGCCGGAAGGGCGATAATCCCCCTTTGTCGGCCGAGAGCGCGGATAGGCGGAACAACGCCCAGATTGGATAGTTACGACGACCAGCGCCTCGTCCGGCGAGTGCTGGAGGGCCGTTCTTGCGCAAACAAAGGTCCTCTGTTCCCCGATGGTGGCATCTGGCGGCATGGGAAGCGGCGCTCCTGGTCGTGACGCTGTTGTTCGTCGGCTTCATAGGAATCCTCTACGCAGGCTGGATGCATTGAGCCGGTCTCGCGCGGCGGTTGTGTCGGAACTGATAGGGCGCCTAGGTGGTTTAAAGCCGCGCATTCCTTTGAGGTGATGCCGGCGGTCCGGCGCGCAACCACGCACCCCGTGCGACGCACCGGACCGCTACTTACGCCTCTGGCGCAAACTAGCGTTCAGCACCGCCATGTGGTCCGTCCCAACGCCGTGGCCACCGGCGTCATCGCCAATTGAGAGCAAGCCCGTACGGACGTCGCCGACCAGCCAGCGATCGTGGATGATTCCGCATCGAACGGCGAGGCGACGCCGAGCTCGAGACGTCTATCGCCGCGAAGCACTTCGCTACCACCAAGACGTGCTGCTGGAGAATGCTGAGTGCACGCCTAAAGCGGGCGATGAGATTTCGACCCTGAGCGGGCGGTCGCCGTATCGCTCGCCCCAGGCGGCGATCGCTTCGGGGGTCGGTTGGACGAAGGAATGGTGGGACGCCCTGGCCGAGGATATGCGCCATCGCGCCGAAGGCGCCCGCGACGACATCGACATGCTTCCGGCCTGGGCCTTGGCGGCTGGATTGGGCGACCTGCCGGCTGCGATAGGCCACGGGGCGAACGACAGCGACGGCGTCTTTGATGCGCGTCTCGGCGTCAAAACGTTCGGAAGCTGCTGCGTCAGCGAGAGGGCGGCGAGAAGGGGAAGGAGCATGACGGATCAAAATCAGTGTTCAGGCCTGGTTAGTCAGCAGATCCGTCAAGCGGCCAGTTAAATCTCGATCATGCGGGCGGATTATTAGTCGGCAAGGGGCTGGGCATCCGGCAGCGCATTTTGGAGGGCGGCGTTCGTCACGAGAATGGCCGCAACCTGACTCAAGCTTCACTTGAGGTGAGGAGGGGCCTCTCTCTATAGGCTGCGGTCATGATCCCTATCAAGCATAGTCTTACCGCCGGCGCATTGGCCTCATTGGTCCTCTTGTCTCCCGTGACGGTCTCTGCCGCAGAGCGGCCTGATTTCGCGCCTCTTGAAGCGCAACTCGTCAGGGCGTGCGAGGCCGGTGAATTTTCCGGGGTGCTCGCTGTGGCGCGGCGCGGCGAGATGCTGTTCCAGCATGCCTGTGGCCAAGCCGATCCCGTCAACGGCGTCGCCAACACGCCCGAAACCCGGTTCAAGATCTTTTCGACCAGCAAGTATCTGACGGCCATCGCCATCCTGCGCATGTGTGAAAACGGCGAGATGGATCTCGACGCGCCGATCGGTCGCTATCTCGCCGATGCGCCTTCGAACTGGGCCGGCGTCACCGTGCGGAACCTGCTGAACCATACCTCGGGTCTGCCGGACCTGACGGAGGCCATACTGGCGCGTTTCAGCGTCGATCACCCGACGGCGATGAAGGCGGTTCTGACGGATCTCCCGGAGGACGCGACTCATCCTCTGGAAGGACCTGGCGAGAACTTCCGGTATAATAATTTCGGATTCGAGCTTCTCGCGCATGCAGCGGCTGCGACCCGTGGGGCGCCCTTCGGCCACATCCTCGAAGAGCTAGTCCTCAAACCGGCAGGTATGACGACCGCTAGCGTCGAGGTGCCAAATATGGTCGCTGGTCATCCGGTGGGGGTGCAGGAAGAAGGTTTGGCCATCGGATATAACGGCGCGCCCGGCGCTCTTACCCAGGCCCAGAATTGGGCCTTTATTCAACTTGGCGCGGGGGCGGTTCGCGCCAACCTTGCAGACATGCTTGCGCTCGACCGCGCCTTGGAGGAAGGCCGATTGCTGAAGCCGGAAAGCCTGGCCGAGATGCGCGCGGCGCCGGTCGTGAGCCGGGACGGCAAGGCTGTGGTTGGCCCCAAGGGGTATGGGTTGGGCGTGGTAGTTTCCTCGGCGGCTGGTCAGACCATGGTCGGGCACAGCGGCGGCACTAACGGCTATATCGCTGACTTCGAGCAACTGCCGGATCAGGACGCCGTGCTTGTCATTCTTACCAATCGGGGATTCACCCGTCTCCAGCCTCTTCGTGAGCAGGTCGGGCGGGCTTTCACGGCAGTTCCTACGGGCGCGACCGCTTAAGAAATCCGATTTGGCCAGCACGCCTATCGAAGGCATTTCTCATCGTCGAGGGAATAGGCGCGCTGCGGCGCTCACCAAAATCCCTCTGCGGTCGGTGCCCCCATCATCGGGTGGCGCCGGAACGGTAGTGGTGTTCATGAACACACCATAAGCGTGAAGCAGCAAAGGTCCGCAACGGGCGAGCCGGGCCCTAGGCACACTGCCGGAAACCGGACAAACGCGCGAGGATCAGAAGGTCGCCTTTCGGACGGGCCGTCCATGTCTGCTTGTGGCGCCGGACAACCTATCCATTGGGGCTCAGCGGCCGCTACCGTGCGAGCGGCTTGATCCGCTCGCGCATGGCGACCAGTTCGCCTACGATCTGCTCGGTGGAGTATGTAGATGTCGGTAAGGCCAATCGACCGGCCAGCGATGGCGCGATCCTGACGACATCGTCTTGCGAAAGACGGTGCCAGATTGGGAGCAGTCGACCCGAACCAGACAAATCTCGCTGTACGATGGCGTCGAGTTCGTACTGCGTCCAAGGCCTATCGAAGAAGTTCGGAGAAAGCACGACGACGCCGAAGTATGAGCGCCGTAGGCCATCGTCGATCTTTTGGCGAATAGAGTCGCCCCAAACCAACTCGGAACTGTCGTACCAAACTTGTAGGCCAGCGGCCTCCGCTCGGCTCACCAGCCCATCGACAAAGTCTTTCTTGTCTGCCGTCGCATGCGAGACAAAGAGATCGTAGGGCGTCGACTGGCCTTCTGCGTTTTCGACGACAAACGGCTGAGTGGCTTCGGCCTGACGCTCAATGGCCGCCGTTAGCTGCGCTTTCAGGCTGGCCAAATCCTTGGCCAGAGACACATTGGCGGCCCGCAGCTTCTGGCGGGCGTCTTCATCGGCCTTCCGATGCCGCTCGTGAGTGACTGCCTGATCCTTGCGTTGCTTTTCTTCACCGCGGAATACGCGTTCCTGCGCGCTTGTGAGGTCCGCCATCTTGCGAGAAATGTCGATACCGTATCGAGCAGCCCTATCTTGAGCGCCCTCGACATTCTTGGCCTCGCGATCAGCGGTGCTGAGATAACTCTTTGCCGACGACGGACTGCTAGCCCGAGATGCTGAACCTATGGCCGAGTTCATGTTCTTGGTTGCTTGCGCGACCTTTCGCATCTCGTCAGCCTGCTTGCGCTGAAGGTCATTCAAATCCTTCTGGAGGCGGGCAACGGTTGACCGATCCGAACTCAGAGACATTCAATCCTACGGCTTTTGTGACGCGAGAGCGGCAGCAAAACGCTATTGATCGCTCAAGTCTATCGTAGTTTGGCTCAGGCTTGTTCGGAAGTCCGCTTCGCGGACGGCGGCCGATGTCCGTTCATGGCGCGTCGCCGACATCATCGCGGATAGGCGAGGACACCTAACCATAGGCCGACGAAAAGCCTTCCACTGGGGCAAGAATGGCGAACCCTCTTAGGAGGGCTCATCAGTGCGACAGCCCGACGGGAAGATGGCTCTTGTCGTGACGGCCCACCCGCTCCACCAGAGTCTTTCCAGCAGCGTTCATGCCTATGACCTCGACTTCGGCCCCCTGATTCCGGTAACGGAAAACGACCTTGTCGACAGCAGCGACGCCTGTCAGGTCCCACAAGTGGGCGTCGGTCATATCGATCTGCACGCGCCTGGGGCTCCCGTGGTGTTCGAAGGCTGCGGCGAAGACATCGGCCGAGGCGAAGAACAATTGCCCAGATACGCGGTAGCGCAACACGCCGTCTTCCGGTGTTTCAATCTCTTCGACGACCACGGTCTTACCGACCTTGCGCATGAAGAAGACGGCCGAGAGGATCACGCCCAGGACGACGCCCTTGGACAGATCATGGGTGGCTAGGACAGTCGCCGTCGTGGTGATCATGACGATGGATGACTGGAACGGCGTTGACCGCAGTTTCAGCACGGAGCCCCAGTCGAAGGTTCCGATGGACACCATGATCATCACCGCCACCAGAGCCGCCATGGGAATCTGCGCGACCCAATCCTGTAGCACCAAGATCAGGAACAAGAGGAAGAGGCCGGCCCATAGCGTGGACAGGCGGCCCCGCGCGCCGGAGGTCACATTGATGATCGACTGGCCAATCATGGCGCAGCCCGCCATGCCGCCGAACAGAGGCGACAGGATGTTGGCGATGCCCTGACCGCGCGTCTCGCGGCCCTTGTCCGAAGGCGTGTCGGTCAGGTCGTCGATCAGGTTCGCCGTCAGCAGGCTTTCCAGCAGACCGACGAAGGCCAGGGTGGCCGAGACCGGGGCGATGATCGCGAAGGTCTCCCAGGTCAGCGGGACGACCGGCAGATGGAAGATCGGGAGGGATGAAGGCATCTGCCCCATGTCGCCGACCGTGCGGACATCCAGACCGGTCATCATCACGAAGCCGCTGATCAAGACAATTGCGACCAGAGGCGACGGCACGGCCTTTGTCAGGCGCGGGAAGCCGTAGATGACGGCCAGGGCAGCGCCGACCAGGGCGAAGGTCTGCCAGTTGGCGCCGATCAGTTCCGGCATCTGAGCCAGGAAGATCAGGATGGCCAGAGAGTTGACGAAACCGGTCATGACGCTGCGGCTGACGAACCGGATGTAGCGACCCAGCTTCATCAGGCCGATGATGATCTGGAAGACGCCGCACAGGATTGAAGCGGCGAAGAGATATTCCAGGCCATGGTCATGGACGAGCGTAACCATAAGCAGGGCCATGGCGCCGGTCGCGGCCGAGATCATGGCGGGTCGCCCTCCGACGAAGGCGATGCTCACGGCGATGACGAAGCTGGCGTAAAGGCCCACGGCGGGATCGACGCCGGCGATGATGGAGAAGGCAATGGCCTCCGGGATCAAGGCCAGCGCTACGACGGTGCCCGCCAGCAAGTCGCGGCGAGGGTTGGCGAGCCATTGCTGGCGCGCGGAAGCAATGATGGACATTCAGGATTTCATCTGGACGAGCCGCGTGCGGCGGCTCTGTTTCCCGACGGATGGGCGGACGGGATAGCCACCCGGCAGCCCAAGGGCGCCGAGTCCAAGGTGAACGACGGCATGCATGCCGCTACAGGGCTCTGAATGCAAGGTCTGCCTTGTTCAACATGCAGGAGTCCTGGATACATCGCGACGGGCGCGGGCTGGACTCAGATCAATGCGAAGACAACCCTGCTTGCGGCGGTCAGCGCGACGACAATCCATGGTGGGCATTTACACGCCGTCAGCAGGACGAAGCCCGTCAACGCCACGAAGAAGTCGATCGGACTCAGGATCGCGCTGGTTCCTACTGGGGTATAGAGGGCGAAAGCCAGAATGCCGACGACCGCCGCGTTCGCGCCGCGCATCGCCGCTTGGGCCGCCGGTCGGCCGCGAAACAAGCTCCAGAACGGCAGCACGCCTGTCACCAGCAGCAGGCCCGGCGCGAAGATCGCTACAAGACAAAGGGCGGCCCCGGCCAATCCATTCGGAGAAGGCTCCATCACGGCGCCCAGATAGGCGGCGAAAGTGAAAAGCGGCCCCGGGACGGCTTGGGCCGCGCCATAGCCCGCAAGAAAGCCATCGGTTTCGATCCAGCCGGGCTGCACTACGCCTTCTTCGAGCAGGGGCAGAACGACGTGACCGCCTCCGAAAACGAAGGCGCCGGTTCGATAGAAGACGTCCAGCAAGGCGACCCCGTGGAGCCCTGTCGCCATGGAGGCGAGCGGCAAGCCCGCCAGCAGCAGCAGGAACAGAAGCAGAGCCCCTGCGCCGACGCGCCGTGAAATCGGGAAGCTTGGAGCTGACGCTGACGCGGCGGTCGTCGTGCGGCAGAGGCGCAGCCCCGCCAAACCGCCGAAGACGATGGCGACGACCTGACCTATCGCTCCGCCGAGCAATGTCAGGATCACAACAGCAGCCAGTCCGATGACTGCTCTTTGCCAGTCGGGGGTCAGGGTGCGGGCCATCGCGCAGACCGCCTGAGCGACCACAGCCACGGCCACCAGCTTCAGTCCGTGAAGCAGTCCCATTCCAACCGGCCCGTGGAGCGAGGCTGCGCCCATGGCGAACAAGACCAGAAGTGCGGCGGACGGCAATGTGAAAGCACACCATGCCGCGACGCCGCCCAATGGGCCGGCGCGCCACAATCCCAAGGCGTAGCCCACTTGGCTGGAGGCTGGCCCTGGCAAAAACTGGCACATGGCGACCAGTTCGGCGTATTCAGCTTCGTCGATCCAACCGCGTCGTACGACCAACTCGTCCCGGAAATAGCCGATGTGCGCTACGGGGCCGCCAAACGACGTCAGGCCCAGCTTGAAGAAGGCAGTGAAGACCTCTGCCGGCGAGCCCTTCAAGGGCGTGCTCGGGCGCCTGTGGGCTTCATTGGATTCGCCGCTGATTTCCGTGGCCATTTTCTAACAATCCAGTCTGACGCTATGCAGACCTGATCGCGATCGCTGACAGATCATTGGCCGCCTCGATCGGCACGCCTGACGTCTTCCGCTCTGAATAGCGATCCACCAACTGACCTGCATGGGCGCGGGTCAGGACGGTGAAACGCACCAGTTCTTCCATGACGTCAACGATACGATCGTAGTAACTGGACGGCTTCATCCGGCCGTCGTCATCGAACTCCATGAAGGCTTTGGCGACGCTGGACTGGTTGGGGATGGTGATCATCCGCATCCAGCGGCCGAGCAGGCGCAGGGTGTTGACCGCGTTGAAGCTCTGCGAGCCGCCCGACACCTGCATGACCGCCAGGGTGCGGCCCTGGGTCGGGCGAATGCCGCCCATGTTCAGCGGCAGGTGGTCGATCTGAAGCTTCATGATCCCGGAAATCTGGCCGTGGCGCTCAGGGCTGCTCCAGACCATGCCTTCCGACCACAGGGCGTGCTCGCGCAGTTCGTGGACGGCGGGGTGATCGTCGTAGTCGACCTGATCCGTCAGCGGGAGATCAGACGGATCGAAGATGCGCGTCTCGCAGCCCATGAAGCGCAGCAGGCGAGCGGCCTCCTCGACGGCCAAGCGCGAGAAGGACCGATCCCGCAGCGAGCCGTAGAGCAGCAGGATGCGCGGCGGATGATCGTTCGGGCCGAGGCCCAGCGCCGGCTGGCTGGACAGATAGGCCGGGTCGAGCGCGGGCAGGTGGTCCGGATCGGGCAGGTCGCGAAGGCGGCTCATTAGCAGGCGTCCTTCTTCGGGGCTGTGGCGGGGAAGTAGCGTCGGCCCAGCCACAGGGCGACTGACACCAGCAAGATCAGGAGCGGCACCTCGACCAGCGGGCCTATAACCGCTGCGAAGGCGACCGGCGAGGCTAGCCCGAAGGCGGCGATGGCGACGGCGATGGCCAGTTCAAAGTTGTTGGAGGCGGCGGTGAAGGCCAGGGCCGTGGTGCGCGGATAGTCCGCCTCGATCAACCGCCCCATCAGGAAACTGACCACGAACATGACGAAGAAGTAGATCGTCAGCGGGATGGCGATGCGCAGGGCGTCCAGCGGCAGGGCGACCACTTCGCCGCCCTTCAGGCTGAACATGGCGACGATGGTGAACAGCAGGGCGATCAGGGTGATCGGGGCGATGCGCGGCAGGAAGCGCGTCTCGTACCAGTCGTTCCCCTTCCTTGCGACCAGCGTCTGCCGGGTCAGGAAGCCGCCGAGGAAGGGCAGCCCAAGATAGACCAGAACGGCCCCGGCGATGGTCCAGATGCTGACGTCGACCACGCTGCTCTCCAGCCCGAACAGGGGCGGCAGTACGGTCAGGAACAGCCAGGCGTAGAGGCTGAAGAAGGCGATCTGGAAGATCGAATTGAAGGCGACCAGACCCGCCACATACTGGTTGTCGCCGCGCGCCAACTGGTTCCAGACCAGCACCATGGCGATGCAGCGGGCCAAGCCGATCAGGATGACGCCGGTCATGTACTCCGGCTGGTCGCGCAGGAAGACGACCGCCAGGGCGAACATCAGCACCGGCCCCAGCACCCAGTTCTGGAACAGGGATAGGAGCAGCACCCGCTTGTCTGCGAAAACACGCGGCAGTTCCTCGTACTTCACTCGCGCCAGCGGCGGATACATCATCAGGATCAGACCGATGGCGATGGGGATGTTGGTCGTCCCGACTGACAGGCCGTTGATCCAGCTGGGAAGCCCCGGCACAAGCGTGCCCAGCAGCACGCCCAGCGCCATTGCCACGAAAATCCACAATGTCAGCCAGCGATCCAGGAAGGACAGGCGGCGCTGCGGCTGTTCAGTCATCACGGCATCGACCATCAGCAGACCCTCCGGCCCTCGGCGTCGATGACGACCTCGCCGTCCTCCTTGGTGAAGGGTCTCAGGCTCTCGGGCGGCAGGAGATCGAGGACCGCCTCGGACGGACGACACAGTTGCACGCCCAGCGGCGAGACGACGATGGGACGGTTCAGCAGGACAGGGTGCGCCTCGACGGCCTCGAGCAGTTGATCGTCCGTCAGGGCAGGATCGCTGAGGCCCAGTTCCGCGAAGGGCGTGCCCTTTTCTCGCAGAAGGCTGCGCAGCGGGACGCCCATACGCTCGACCAGTCCCATGATCATGGCGCGGCTGGGCGGCGTTTTCAGATACTCGATGACGTGCGGCTCGAGCCCGACATGACGGATCAGGGCTAGGGCGTTGCGCGACGTCCCGCAGGCGGGGTTGTGATAGATGATGACGTCCATGATGGCGCTCAGGCGCGGCAGGGTGAGAGTTCGGCCAACAGCGGCTCGCACAACTCGGCGCGGCCCTGGCAACAGTCCTTCAGCAGGAACAAGACCAGCGCCTGAAGGCGGTCCAGATCGGCGCGGTAGATGATCGACCGGCTTCGACGCTCCGAACTGATCAGACCGGCGCGGGACAGAACCCCGAGATGAGCGGACATGGTATTGGCGGGTACGGCCAGCGTGTCTGCGATCTCTCCGGCGGGCAGGCCCTCGGGTTCGCGTCGTACCAGCAGGCGAAAGGCCTCAAGGCGCGTCGGTTGGGCCAGGGCGGCGAGAGCGAGGATGGCGGCTGCTGATTCCATAATTCCAAAATAATAGAATCAATGGTGTCGTCAACCAAGCCGGGAGCGCCACGCAAGGATGAATGTCAGCTGTCGGTCGAGAAGCAGATGCCCGCTCCTGGCGGCGCATTGCCGTCAGGCGGTTTGTAGCCAGTCGGCCGCGCCGGCGCGAACCGCACTCGTCAGGTCTTCGATCAGGCGGGTGGTGATGCGTAGATGCTGCCAGAAGAGCGGCACGTCGACGATAATGCCGGGGACAAGGTCGACTAGGCGGCCTGACGCGATCAACGGAGCGGCAAGGCGTTCCGGCGTCAGGGACCAGGCGACGCCCGCCAAAGTGAAGTCCAGAAACCCCTGGGTGGACGGCACCCAATGGGTCGGGCCTTCGACCGGACTTCCAACGACCTTTTCGGCCCACTGGAGTTGCAGCCGATCACGGCGGCTGAAGCGGAGCACCGGCGCCTCCGTCAGCAGCGCCGCCGTCACGCCGCTCGGGAAATAGTGATCGCGATAGTCCGGCGTCGCTGCGGCTACGTAGCGAAGCGAGCCCAGCGGCAGGGTGCGGCATCCTGCGATGGCCTTTCCCGCCGTGGTCACGGCGGCGATCACCTCGCCTGCGCGCAGGCGCTCTGCGGTGTCGGCTTCGTCGTCGAGCACCAGAGACAGGGTGTTCGGCTGGGCGGCGGCGAAGCGGGCGGCCGCGCCAGGAAACCAAGTGCCGAGGCTGTCGGCGTTGAGGGCGATCTTCAAGATCGGGCGCGCGCCGCCGAACGCGGCGGCCCAGACGGGATCGCCCGCCATCATGTCGTGTTCCAGAAGAGCCACCTGATCGAAGTGGGCCGCCAGCCGCGCCCCTGCCTCGGTCGGTCGGCACGGCGTCGCGCGAATGACCAAGGGCAGACCTAACCGCTCCTCCAATCCTTTCACGCGCTGGGACACAGCCGAGGGCGTGACCGACAGGGCTTCGGCGGCCGCATCGAAGGAACCGGTGCGGACGACGGCGGCCAGTGCGGCGAGGGCGGGGTAGTCTAGCATTAGGTCAGCTAATCTAGCCTAAGCATGATTAGTTCGGCTACGGTCTCGCGCTATGCGATCAGCACCCCATGATCGTTTCCATTCTTCCGCCCCTGGCGAAGGGTTTCGCCCTGTCGGCCAGCCTGATCGTCTCCATCGGCGCCCAGAACATGTTCGTGCTGCGGCAGGGGGTGCGGCGCGAGCATGTCCTGCCGGTCGTCCTGTTCTGCGCCGTGGCGGATTCCGTTCTCGTCATCGCGGGCGTGAACGGTCTGGGCCAGCTGCTGGCGGCGGTTCCCGGCCTGTCGATAGCGTTGAGCCTGGGCGGCGCGGCCTTCCTCACCTGGTACGCCGTCGGGGCCTTTCGACGGGCGATGCGCTCAGAGGCCTTGTTCATCGAAGACGGCGCAAGTCTCTCGCTCGGGGCGGCGCTGGCAGCCACCGCCGCCTTCACGCTGTTGAACCCGCATGTCTACATCGACACCGTCATGCTGATGGGAGCGGTCGGGTCCAGTCTGCCTGACAGTGAGCGGCTGTTCTTCATCATCGGAGCTTCAACCTTCGCCGCTGTCTGGTTTGCGTCCATCGGTTTCGGCGCACGCTTTCTGGCGCCGCTCTTCGCCCGCCCGCTCGCCTGGCGCGTGCTGGATGTCGTCACGGGCCTGATGATGACCGTCATCGCCGCGGTCCTGGTGCGCGGCGTCTTCGCCTGACCCCATTTCAGAACATTGAGGTCCCCATGGACCCGCCAGTCATCACTCCGGAAATCTACGTCCTGCGCCCGGATTTCGCCGCGCTCAGCATCCTTGTCGCTGGCGCGCGCAATGGGCCGAGCGATCCTTATGGCGTAGAACAGTTGCGTCTGGCGTGTCGGGTGCAGGAGCCTGAGTGGGCTGAGGCGCACCTGGACGCCTGGCGGGACGCTTACCGCGCCTTCGGCGGCAAGCCGCAGCGGACGCCCTGCTCGGTCGAGGCCTTGCGCAAGCGGGCGCAGCGGGATGGGAATCTTCCCCCGGTGAGCGCCGTCGTCGATCTCTACAATGCGGTCAGCCTTCGCTACGCCCTTCCGATCGGCGGCGAGGATGCGGACGCCTACGTCGGGACGCCCAGCATGATCTGGTCGATCTGCGGCGCGTTCTCCGACTCCGCAGGACGATTCAGCTCCAGCGCACGGCTGCGTCGCACCTCTCGGCGATGCTCGTCACGCACCAGATTCATGGCCACTGTGAGAAGGAAGGCCTTGGGGTGCCGGATGTAGTCTGCAGCATGGGGCGCAATCCGGAGATAGGTCTCCTGCACCACGTCTTCGGCCGCATCGGAGCCGATACGCGCCCGCAGGCGTCGGTTTAGCCAAGCCGCGTAACGCCGATAAAGACGGTTCAATCCGTCGGCGGCGTCTCCTCCCATATGCTCCGTTTCGGTCACGTGCCTCTCCGGCCTCAGAACGAGAGCCTCGGAATCCGGGACGTGGACGAGCAGCGTCGAGCACGCGCGCGTGCTCGGAGCCCCGCAAAAGGCCTCAGAACCCGCACGCAGGGCGGCGGGTCGAAGTCGGGTGTCGCACAGGGGATTCCAAGCCCCTCCCGACGCTGGCGTCGGCGGCGGCAAGCATGAATCAAACTGAATCGGTGCGCAAGCGGGAGGGGTCGGGCGTTGGAATCCTTTGCGTTCGCGAGGCCCGCTGCTTCGGCCTGCGGCGCCGCCTCCGCCTTGAAGACGGACCCCGGCTCCCGCTGCACGCCTATCTCACGGCGCCCGACATCAATGCGTCTACGATCGCCCAGCAGGCGTCGCAAGTCCTGCACGTAGGCAGTCTGATCTCCGCAAAAACCTGGCGGGCGATCCGCAATTCACTGTCGTTGCCGTTCGGATGAGTCGCGCGTTACGGGACTGACGTACTCGGGGAGGTGAAGATGAACGTCCGTCCGAATGATGATTATCTTGATGCGCCGGGCCTGAGCCCGCGTGAAGCCGAATGCCTGATATGGGTCAGTCGCGGGAAGAGCTCTTCCGACGTCGGCGCCATCGTCGGTCTCTCGCCGCGCACGGTGGATAGCTATCTTGAAAAGGTCTGCGCCAAACTTCGCGTCAGAACGAGGATCGAAGCGGTTGCCGTCGCCGTCAGGGCGGGACTGATAGATCCGGAATAGCGCCGCCGGACCCTTTGTGCCCTGGCCGCCGAGGTGTCGGCGAAGGGGCGAAGACCTCGCGCTCGGAACGCCCGAGCGGCAAACCGCATAGGTCCGACCGGCCCGGACGAGCGATAAAGGACGTTCCCCGGCCTCTCAGACTGGGGCTGCGAGGGCCGCTTCAGGTTGCCTCCCCGACAAGCAGCGGCCGCCTGAATAGACGGCGCCGCCCGCGGGAAGACCGAGCGAACCGGGCTTTGGGGAGCAGTCCGGTAAGGCCCAGATGAAACGGGAGGCGCCGTCACCGACGACGGGTGACGGCGACGAAACTCTCCCCCTGACCGCTGATGAACGCCGAACATTCCCTCAACGCCTTAGCTTGTGCAGCCGGACTTCGGTTGAAGTCGTGCCGGGCGCCGGCCGCCCGCCAGTAGCCGAAACCCTGGTCGAAGAAGATGACGGCCGTGGAGCCGTCGTCGTATTCGAGCATGAGCCGGCGGTGATGAGCGGCCCCCTGTCCCATGTAGCGGGCATCGAGGTTGAAGTTCGCAAGTAGCGCGCGGATGGTCTGTTCCCGATCCTCTTCATTGAGCCAGTTGTTGTTCAACTGTGTCGGCGGCCCCCGGAAGCTGTTTTTGCGCATCGGCGCCGTGATGATCGTCACTTCCGGCGAAGCGTCTCTCGGGGCTAGTTGATCGCTAAACACGGCAAGCGTGCGGGCCATCAGCAGGGCCGGCAAAGGCGCGACAAGGTATCGGTCGGTGTATTCGATGGAGGTAAGCCGCCCTGGCTTCCAGAGGTCGGCCGCTTCGAGCTCGGGCTTGAGAAGGTTCTTCACCAGCCCCTCGCCGAACTGGTACGCTGGCCGCGAAAGCGCTGCCTTCAGTTCCCTTACGCGATCGCCTGTCGTTTCGGTCCGCTCGAGATCCTCCTCTCCGATCGGAACGCCTGACGGGGGTTGCATGCGCACCGTCACGATCGGATGTTCGATGCCGACGCCCCATCGGTCTCCGGCCACGCGGCTCAGGGGATCGCGGCAATAGTAGCCGAGACCGCCCTCGCGATCCTCGGTCGAGGCGACCAACCAGGCGCCGTTGGCGGCCGGCTGCATATCCAGGATGACCGGCACGAAACAGAAGCGGTGTGAAGCGTTCCGCAGGCCGCGGCGGGTCGCATCATCCATGGCGCTGAACGCTGCCTGAGGCAATGCGAGTCGTATTTCCGCGCCGAGCCGGTGAGCTTTCTCGAACAAGCTCGACAGCGGCGGCTGATACAGCGCCGATACGTCGAGGTCCTCTGGCATGAGCAGGGTTATGATCTGGTCGCTCTTCAGTTTCCGCACGATGGCGTCTGCGACGGGCGCGCTCAGCGCAGCGTCCGCGGCGACTTTGTCGTCGTCCTTCGGCGCCGCCAGCTCTCCCCGCAGCTGCTTCATAAATTCCAGTGCCGCCTTGCGATCGACGATCTCCTGCTGTGCGAAGAGGTCGGAAGCGAGGACGCAGGACGAACACCCTCGTTCGCAGCGGGCGGGACAATCCAACCGTTGGGCCACGGCGGCGAGGAGCCGCGGGATGTCGGCGAAAAGCTGAGGTGCATAGCCGGCCCCGCCCGATGATTGGTCGAACAGGAAGATGGAGTGGGTGCGATCGCCGAGGAGTCCGGACCGAGGCTCCACGGCTAGCCCGAGTTCCCGCGTCTCGATGCCGAGCGAGCGAGCCAGGGATTCCCGCAATGCCGAAGCCAGCGCCCAAGCGGTTCCTGCATCCGACAGACCCGACGGCTGTAGCTCGGCGACGTCCGTCAGAACCTCGTGGCCCAGGGCTATCGGTTCGGTTATCGCGTAGGTGCGATCATTGCCGGAGCAGCGTCCGAAGGTTCCCTTACGAGGCGTGAGCGCATCATGCTCGGCCAGACCGGGGCCGGAGTCCGAAGCGGCGCGGCCGCATTCTAGACAGACGCGATAGCCCGCCTTCGCGGGGCCGTTGGACAGATGAAAGACTCTTCCTTCGTGGCTCGACCGATATCGGCCCAGATCGGCGTCCAGCAGCGGAGCCCAGGCCACGCCGCCTGCTGAAACCGAGGGCGGCTCTGGCTCGATGTACTGAGCCGAATCCGTGTGGGCATGAGGCTTGTCCGACCAGGCGACGCGGAATCCTGAAGGCTCCAGGAACCGTCGGAACGTCAGACCGTCAGTCCCGCATTCCGGGCAGGAAGCCGGAAGCGAATGGCCGGAGCCGGGAGCCTTGCAGTTCTCGCAGCGCCAGAAGCAGCGGAGGCTCTGAACCTCCCGCGCTTCCAGATCAGTGGCGGGCCGCTGCCAGTTCAGGGTCACGCCGGCTGATGTCCAGACAAGTCCGTCGATGACGACCTCGGCGCCGGGAGCATACTCGCGGATGGCGACATCCGCGTTGCGGCTCGGATAGTCGTAGCGGCGGTCATTACGCCGATCGTCGTCGCCGTCCTGCACGGCACGGTCCTGATCCCGCGTCTCTGCGCAGTCGTTAACGAACGGCACCACCGAGGTGGGAAAACCGTGACCGGGAAGTAGCGAACGGTTGGCCAGCTCCTTGAGCAGCGATTCTCCGCACATCCGGCGAATCCGCTTCTCCAAGCTGGCGACGGCCTCCGGCGCAACGTCACGGGCCTGCTCCTGGAGCGTCGTCCAGCTCTTCTCAAACGCGGTCGCGGCATCCAGAAACGCGGCCCGGGCGACTTCCAGAAGGTCGCGCCGGAACTCAAGGATCGTGCCCACGGTAAGGGCGGCAATCGATGGCCGCAGGATCTGCTCGGTGCTCGGTTCATCGAGCCAGCGGGCGAACAGCGCCACCGGGGAATCGACCACTTTCTCCGCGGCCAGCATGGGGGGGCAGCCGAAGAAATCGCCGCTCTTTGTTTTCACCAGTTGGCCGTCAGCTTCGGCGAACCAGCGCGCCAGGAGAAGCGCGTTGACGTGACGCTGCACGATGCGGACGGAATCGAGCTTCACGAGCGGCGCGCGCAGCTCACGCTTCAGGTAGTCGATCGGCTTGAGGAAGGCTTCTCGATCCAGGGGCGTGTCCCGAGCGAAGGTGAGTGATGTGGAGAAGCTCTGCCCGCGGCGACCGGCGCGGCCGACCCGCTGACGATAGTTGGCGATGGACGGCGGGACGTTCGTGTTCAGGACCGCTTCGACGGCGCCAATGTCGACGCCCATCTCCATGGTCGTCGAGCAGGCCAACAGATTGATCTCATGACGCTTGAACTCCTCTTCAAATCCACGAAGTCGGCTGGGGGGTTGTTGGGCGGAGTGTTCTTCGGCCCGGATGTAGGGCGCGAAGGTCGCCGCACGCGTGTGAAGGTTGCTCCAGACGCCGCGATCGCGAAGCTCGGCTGTGACTGGGTCTTCCCGCAGGAAATCCGCGATCAGGCTCCGATCCTCGGCGTTTCGCGGGAATGCGATCGGCAGTATCGGCATCCTGATCGGCTCGGGTGTCCTCTGCGCGGCCGGCAGGGTGCTCCGCAGAGCATAGGGCGAAATTCCGAGAGCCGGCCTGGGCAGAACCCTGTTGGTCACCGGACAAAGCCAAGCGTCCAGGACAGGTTCTAGCGAGGCTCGTGAGAAGTCGAGAGCATAGGTGCTGGCATTGCTTTCGAGCACCGGACGCACGCCCTGCCATGCCCGCTCCAGAACTTCGTTCAAGACGGCTCTGTCGGCCGGATCGGCGGCGTCCAGCTTCAGCGTGCGCTCCAACAGCTTCACGGCGTTCGACTTGGCGGAACCCGCCCGCGCGGTGGGCCATGAGCGATCCGAGGCGTTTGCCGGAAGATCGTTGGGCCCGACGATGTTCTTTAGGAAGGCCTTTCTCGGGAGCAGCCAACGTGCGTCCCGTCGGTCCATGCGCACGACGAAGAGATTACGGATGGAGACGTCGATCAGAAAATAGAGGAAGTCCCGCCAATCCTGCAGGTTGAGGCCTTTTTCTCGGAATTGAGAGGGAAGGGCGGGCTCCGAGAGCCCCTCGATCGAGGCGAAGCTCAATCGCGCCAGGCCCATGGTCTCGACCGCATTCGCGCGCCGCGGTCGGCGGGCGAGTTCGCGAAGCATGAGGAATTCAGCGAACGCCTCGGGAGAGTCCCGGTAGCGCTCGTCCCGCCCGGACCAGACTTTTCGAATCCACTGCTTGACCGTCGGATCGTCGGCGAGCCCCTGGACAGCATTGTTCCAGGCAACGGGTTGCACCTTGTCCAGAGCGGCGAGATCTTCGCGCGCTTGATGCAGCATCTGCGCAAAGTCGGGATCGTTCGCCGCAAACGGTGCGAGCTTAGCGATGTTCAGTTCGAGTGCGGCGCGCTTTTGTGGATCCGAATCGTTGGCAAGCGCCTTCTGAGCCATGTGATAGACGAACGCCCGCACGTATCCACGCTCGGACTGGGTTTCGATATTGGCCGCAAACCGCGCCGTGCCCTGACGGCTGTCGGTGAACGACAGCAGCTGGCGGCCCTCGCCCGGGACCAGCTTCTGATCCGACGGATGGGCAGCGACGCCCTCCAGGAGCGTGGGCGTGGCGTTCTGGAGCAGGAAGGGCGCTCCGAAGCGGAAGGGCCACAGAGGAGAGCGGGTCTCGGCGGTCGCGCCCACGCCGCAGCTCGGGCAGGCGTCGTCGACCAACTGTTGGCTTGCCCACACGGTGCTGCCTGCCGTGCGTCGCTCGAGCAATGTTCCCGTTTTCGGATCGACCGCCACCTCCCTGCATCCGGTGAAAGGACGAAGCCCCAGAAGCCGTCTGCGCCCTAGTGATATCGAGGCTTCGGCCGCCGCCGGAACATCGCCGTCCTCGTCCGTTTCGAAGGCGCCCGTGCTCATTGCCCCGGCGGTCGCGAAATCGTCCTCGCCGACCGAGGTCGCGAGCGGCGAAAGGCGGTCGCCGTAGTCATAGGCGTTGAGCCACGGCTCGCCGCATTCCGTGCAGTTCAGGAGCTCGAAAACGGCTCCAGCACAATGCGGACAGACATCGGATCGATCGAACAGGATACCGCCGAAGGGCCAGCCGACAGGTTTGTCGCCCGGGCACTCCGTGTCGAGGCAGGACCAAAGCCCTGGAACGGCGCGGACGAAGTTGTGAACCCGCATCGGCAGCAGAGGACGCTTTTCATCCTCGGGCTTGGCGGCGATGCTTTCCAAGAGCGCCTCGGCCGTTGTTCCTGCGGAACCGGCATGTCGGACGGCGTCGGACAACGCGATAGCCCCCGCTTCCGCCTGTCTGACGACGGCCTGCACCGCAGGGTTCCGCGCCAACTCGCTCGAGCCTCCGGTTAGCGTCAGCTCGCATGGCGGACCCGGTGGCGGCAGAGCCACGGTTTCGCGGTGGCCGAAGACCACATGAACCCGATTGGTATCGACGCCGGCGAGATCGGCGAGGTACCGTTGCAGGTCACGCTTCGCCTGATCATCCGAACCGCCGATCGTGGCTGAGGTGGCGACGAACCGGACGTCGGAGGCTGTCACCCCGAAGGTCTGCAGAACCCGCCTGAGCAGAAGCGAGACCTCAGCGGCGGCGGACCCGACGTAGCTGTGGGCTTCGTCGATAATGATCCAGCGGAGCATTCCGCGGGACCGATCAACCAGAGGTTTGTCCTGCCGACGGATGGTCATGTATTCCAGCATCGTGCTGTTCGTGACCAGGATCGGCGGCGGATCGGCGCGGAGAGTCGTCCGGTAGAGCACCTGCTCGGGCGTGGACGCCTCATCGCGCTCGCGATCCGACTTCCGACGGTCGGGCATCAGCCCGTTGTAGAGACCGAAACGGATGCGGCCGTTGAACGGACGGGTCCATTGCCGAAGCCGCTCCTCCTGGCTCGCGATGAGCGCATTGAGCGGATAGAGCATGAGTGCGCGCACGCCTGAAAGCCGACCCGATTGAGCGCTCTCAATGGCGAGATCGTTGAGCAAAGGCACCAGAAAGCATTCGGTCTTGCCCGAACCCGTGCCACTGGAAACCAGCACCGAGTTCCTCCGCTCTGCGGTCAGCAGCTTCCAAGCTGCGAGCTGGTGCTCGTAGGCCGGATAGTCGAAACGGTAGTCGTCGCCCGGCGCACCCGCCTCCAAGGCTGCGGCGACGTCGGAATGCAGCAACTCTCCCGCCAGGCTTTGGGGCGTGAGGCCGGAAGACCGGTAACCGGCCGCCCCCTCGAAGACGGGCTCTGACAGCAAGGCGCCGCGGCTGATGTCCCGTCCCGACAGCCGTTCGCGTAGAAAGGCATTCAGATCTGCATCACGACTGTTCGCCTGTGCGATCACGGCATCGGCGATCCGTTCACGAAGACGGCGGTCAATCACCAGGGGAGAAGGCACAGACGCAGGGCTCAAGCTGGACGACAATTCACCAGGCTCCGAATTGGGCCGCGAAGGCGGCTGTGAAGTACCGCGGATGAGCGCGGGCTATATCTTTGATGGCGGTGAGCTCGTCGTCGCCCAAGGGTTCGGTCATTTCACCGCGCGCGATGCGGGCGGCCAGGATCGGGGCATCCGCAGCGCGCCAGAACTGTCGTCCGAACGGCCAATTCGGCAGCAGCGCTTCGAAGCGCGGCCGGAAAGGATTGGAGACGTCCGTGCGGATGCGATCTCCTGATCGGTTGAGAAAGCTGTTGGCGATGACGGCGATCGGCTCGGAAGAGCCGGACATGCCGAGAAGTGGCGCCAGCGAGGGCTCATGGTGGAGCAGTGCGGCCCGCTTGCCTGTCATCAGCTTCGCGACGTCACCGAGATTGTCGGGGAAGGTCGCGGATAAATGTTCACCCCAGACCTCCCAAGCCTCCTTCCAATAGGATTGGGGCACCAGACACCAAGCCATTCTCAGGTTATCGGCCAGGCGCAGGATCGGTTCGATCTCATTGGCCGCGGCGCCGTAGAGCATCATCGGACCGAGGAGAGGGAAGGTCTCCAGCAGCCTGAAGACGTCGAACGTGCTGGGCGGGAGGCCGTTGAGCGAAACTGCGAGCTTTGCGATGGATCGGATGATCTCACGCGAGTCCTCATGACCCGGATCCGCCAGAGCGTGGTCCACCAGCGCAGCCAGGACGGCGGATCGCTCTGACGGATCACTCAACATCGCCCGGCCTAAGGCGGTCGGCGGCATCCGCGGGGCTTCCGATCCGTTCAAGACGCGGGGCCGGCTTAGAACGCGGTCATTGGCTCGTAGATAGATCAACCAAGCGCCCGGGCCGGGGTTGAGATCTATAGGACGAGGATTGAGTTGTTCGAACTCGCCGTACGGACCGAAATCGGTCTCTCGGGCCGCATCGGCGAAAGGCCGACCGACTATGCGGGCCAGAAGATCCGACACCGCGGGGCGCGGCGTCAGCCCTCGAGGATCGCTATCGAGTTCATGGGCGAACTCGGAGACGTACCATTGATGGTCCTGGCTGTCGTTGAAGTCCAGACGCACCCTGGCGTCCAACCTGCCACTGGATCGCAGCATGAAAGCCAGGTCGTCGGCGATCACCGACATGGGCAGTTCGTCGTCGATGGTCCAACGGGCTTTGGCCTGAGGAACCGGGCGTCTGTTGGCGTCTAGCAACTCGGCCCACAGCTCGATACGGCTCGGCGTGCGGGCGACGAACTGGTTCAGCGTCGCCAATGAAAGCCGCCCATCCCGCGGCAGCCGTCGTCCGGTCCACTCATATATCCAAGCATGACCCTTGAGCGGGGCGCGGATCCGTGCCGTTTCACTTCCGCCAGGAAACCGCAGGTCGAACTCGAAATGGCTGAAGGCCGTGTGTTCGCGATGGAAACGCCACTCGAGCCGGCCGTTCGGCTCTCCACAGGTCGCCGTCACGTCGTGGGGCCAGCCGTCGATGGTCATCATAACCCAAGGGCCGGACAAGCTTCGGCGAACCCCGAAGTCGGCAGGCAGAATTATCGCCTCGGCCTTGCACCGGACATGGAGCGTGACCTCGTCCCTCCACGCGAACTCGCAGGGCCCCAAGGGGCGGCCTTGGGTATGTGACCTCCATGTCTTCTCGCCCTTCAGCCGCCACCAGATTTCCCGGCCTCGCGGCATGCGCATTTGAGGCCCCTGGCGAAGACGGATCGTGGGGACCCCGCAGTACAATGCGCGGCCATCGCCTGAAACGCAGCCTTCCGGCGCTGCGCCGTCTAAAACAATCTGGTCGCGTTGATCACCCGTCTGTCCCGCCCTTACGAGGAATTGGTCGCCGTCCTCTCCTCCTACGACGACGGCGCCGAAGACTTCCCAGAGTCTTCGGCCGGAATTAGCGTCCGAGCTCAGATTGCGGCATGCGCTGTCGGTTCCGTGCGGCTCCGCAACCCATGTTACGGGAGCTTCCAGGTAGATGGGCTCGGCGCGATAGCCGCCGCTGCCGTAACCGATGAGCTCAAGCCGGGTTGGTGAACCATCCGGCGCGACATCTTCAGCGGTGCAGACCCTGAGCTCTCTTCCGCCGGCTTCCCCCCCGGGAAGAAGGAACGGGGCCATGACACGCACGCCTTCGCCGCGGAGTTCGGCCGTCAGCGGCACATGGGCAGGAACATCAAATCGAAGCGAAGGACGCGACGCCATACAGGTCCACCGACCGTCCTGAGAGGGCTCGACGACCGCCAGTTCGCCCGAGATGTATTGGGCTGCTTCGTCCGAGGCGAACAGCCGTAGACGGCTCCAGTCCCCAGCAAGCGACTTGAAGCCATCAGACGGGTCGGCGCTGACGAGATTTCCATCCAGGTGGAGCTCTACCTGTTCGCGCCAAACGCTCCCTTGAGCCAAGAGAAAACGACGAGCGCGGATTCCTCCCGCTCCGCCCTTAAGGCGCTCGACGCTTATCAGCCCGTCGACCAGCTGGCGGGCACCCGCGCTATCGACCGCCAGAGGCAGGTTCCGGCGCCAGTCGGGATGCGTCTTGTCCAGCCATGCTGAGATCAAGACACCTTCCGTCACGCCGCCTGCTTCGGCCTCACGACGCAGTTCAACGATGGCGATGGCGAGCTCCGCGGAGACCGCAAAGATCTCTTCGTGTCGCCATAATCCGGGAATCGCGAGCTCATGTTCTCGGGCGAGCTCCTCCGCCACTCCAGTCGTCGGCGCCGGATGCTCCAGAAGCTGCACGATGAGTTTCTGCAGAAAGTTTGCAGCCCATCCGTCCTGAGCGCCGATCGCCGCGACCGGAAATCCTCCCTGACGGGCGATCGCGGCGAGTCGACGATGCATGCCGTTCAGTCGGAGTTCGGGCAAACGCCAGTACCTCAGGCCGCGATCCGCCAGCTTCCGCCAGGAGGACTGTTCCAAGCCTACATCGATCGGACGGCCGACATCCGCCCAACGCTGTAGCCCGCCCGAATAGTTGCGGCGAAACCATTCGGCTGCCCAGAGGACGAAGAGGGCCGCATCGTGGTCGCTGGAGCGTTCCGCATTGATACGGTCCGCCCTGGCCCTCAGATCCACCTCGATCTGCGCGAACGCCGCGTCACTCAGGGCATAACGGTGAAGAGGGCGACCATTCGGTCGCGGCAGGCCGTATCGGCTCAGCCAGTGCGATTGATCCGGAATATTCGTTGTTGGTGGTTGTCCGCCCGCTTGGGCAGCCTCGAGAGCACGACTGGCTGCGATCGCCTTGATCTTGGCCAAGGTGACCCAACTTCCGGTGCGGCCATCAAGGCCCGCCGCAATGGTTCTCAAGCGAGCAGCGTCGCCCGAGCGCTTTGCTGCAGCGATTTCTGCCGTAATTTCAGATTCGTCCACAACGCCCCTCCACGAAAGAGGTAAGCGCACGAAGTGGCGTTCGTAAAGCGACCGGCGATATATGTCTGGGCGAAAGAGGCGCGTTACTGCGGTAGTCGCGCACCGTTGCGAAGGCGACTGGTTAAGGTCGGCGAGAAAACGGGACGGCACGAAGGCTGAGGGCCGGATGGGGGCTGCTGAGCCTCCAGGACGAATCCGCGGGCGTCACACCTCGCTCGTATCGAGCCGTAAGATAAGAGCCTTTGACGCGCCCGACATAGCGGCGGTATTTCTTGCGGTTAGCCCTTCGGCAAAGGACCGCAGCATCGGGAGAAGACGTGAGTATCGGAGAGTTCAAGATCGGCCTAGCCATGCCGGAGCGCCTTATGCTCGGGCGGATAGGACGGATCGAACGGCTGAGCAAAGTCGAGAACGGGCGGACGTCGTACGAAATTGACGCGATTGAGGAGCGCGCTTCTGTGGCTCTGGTGCAGAAGGCGACCTCTCCACCCAGAAACGAGGCCTATGCCATAGTCAGGATCGTCACTACCGCTCGCCGGTTCAGGCAAGTGCTGGGGAGCAACCCACGCGAGGGGGATTGGATCCTGTTCAGAACTCGTTCGCGTGACGTCATCAAGACGTGGGATAGCCTGCCGGCGTGGCAGGTCCAACTGACGGAAGGCGGCTATACGGATCTGTCCCGGGGCTACGTCGCTGGCCTGGATTTGGTGGACAGACAGGGCGAGCCGATGCCGGCATCTCTAGGAGCGGGTTCGCCCAAGGCGGCCAAGAGAGCCAGGGTGAGGGTCCTCACGCGCTTTCCGAGAAGTGCGATCAAGCCGCCCCACCAAATCCGTAAGCGCCTTGGAAACCTGACCGCATCCAAAATCCAAGTGCGGGATGTGGGCCAAGCCAGCTTCGTAACATTGCTGGATGATCAAGACGCGCCTATCGCCCATTTCGACGCAGGCTGGCCTCTCGGGTTCAACTACAAAGGTGCGCCGATTGCCGGTCCCGTAAACATCGGCACGACGGCACCCGTGATCCTGTCTCACTGGGATTGGGATCATCTGCACGCGTATCACCGGATTCACGACCTCGCGTCATGCACTTGGGTCACACCGGTGCAGGATCTTGGGCCTGGGGCATTGAAGGTGGCCAATGAGCTTAACGATAAGGGCCTGCTCCTTGGTTTAAATCGTTCAATCGCGCGCCCCGGCGCCTTGGTTGGGATTTGTCGTGGCCCCGCAGGAAATCCCAATCAGACCGGGCTCGCGATGAGGGTCGCTCTGACCAGCGGCAACTGCGCACTGCTGGTCGGAGACGCCGACTATCAACATGTGCCGCTTCGACTGCGAGCGGCGCCCTTAAACGGCTTAGTGGTGACCCATCATGGCGCGGACTTCGACGGGATGCCGCCGGCGCCGATGGCGCCCCAGGATCCGGCGATCATTTCCGTAGGATACGCCAATGTCTATCGTCACCCCAGACCAGACGCGATCGCCAAGCATATCGGACAGAACTGGAAGGTGCTCAGGACAGACAAAACGTCGATTTCGAAAAGAGGCGACCGCTGGCTGTCGTAATAGCCGTATCGTCACGATGGCTCAGCGGTTATGTACACTCTGCGGTGAGAACCTAGGTTTTCGGCTCTGGGCGCTCGTCTCTCTACCGTCGCCTGGAAGGCGATGTTTCTAGCGGAGTTTTTGTGCGCAGCCCGCAACTTGTCGTCTCTTCTACAAGTTGCGAGGCGGACTAGCCGGGCTGGCGCGCCCAACCTCAATCACTGTCCAGGGCGTCGACCAGTTCCTCGGCATGGGCCGCAGCGCCACCAACGTGGTTGGCAACGCCGTAGCCGCCGGCGTCATCGCCAAATGGGAGCAAGCCCGCACTGACGTGGCCGAACAGTCATCGGCCCTCGGTGCCGACGACGGGGCGACGCTGGCGCCGGAGGCTGCTGTCGCTGCGACCCAGCTGAGCCTTCTCATGTTCGTCAGGCGGGAAAAGCGACTCGGCCGATCTGGGCGCAACCCCCTCGACGCCCCGCGCCCCCGGCGGGAGGGTTGCATGACGTCCTGAGGGCGAAGTGCTGTGCAGAAAAGATTCCACAATCGGGCTTCCGCTGGCGAACCTGCGGCTTAGCGGTTGCGCTGTCTCAGCAGTCTGGCCGCCTCTTCCTTCCACAGCGCCCGGAAACGCAGCAAGATCGATCCCGGCAGGGTGGCGGCCGCACGGGAACGGCGGTGGAGTTCCCTGGCTTCGGCTTCGAAACGGGCGGCCCTGTCGAGATCGGCTTCTGTCATGTGGTTTCTGGCCAGACTTTCTGTACGACCAGCGTCCCGGCAGGGCAGGGCTGGAGGATAAAATCCTCTGGGGCGCTCAGGTTCAGCCAATGGGCACCGGCGCTGGGCGGCAGCAGGATGATTTGGCGGTCATGGTAGGGCGCTACGTCCGGGCCTGGCGCAGTCGTCAACATGGCGAAGGCTCCATTCTTGATGACTCCGGCGATCCAGAACCACGGATGGCCTGCCATGGTGAAGAGCCATTTCGTTTTCTTTCCCTGCACCTTTGGCTCGGTGAACTCGTAAAAACCGTCGGCAGGGATCAGGCAGCGGATCGAGTCGCCGAAAGACCGGCCGTCGGACCGGAAGTTGAAGACCGGCTTGCCCGTCGGGCTTTTCCATGCCCAGCGCGTCATAAGCAATTGCGCGGCATCGGGGCCTTGGGTGACGACGGGGGCGGCGTCGCCGATGCTATAATCCGCTGGCTCCAGGTTGGGCAGACCGCCCGGAAAGACGAGCGTCCGCCCCGCGTCGCGGAACGGCGCAGCGAGTTGATTGGCGGGGATGTGCAGGCGGTAGTTGTTGCACATGGGCGAATCCTCTCACGGCCTCAGTCAGTTGTGGAGTCCGGCGCCCGTGGAGCGCTTTTCGGCCTCGCGATTGCGCGGCCCATCCCTTCGTAGGGGTAGCTCCAGCAGGAGCCTGTGCCGCTAAGATCAGTCCAGCCCGCTTTCACAGTGGCGGCGGCCGCGATCGACAGAAGGGGGCCTCGCCTGACATCAGCCTGCCGACCAGGCCAGGTCGTGCTCGCGCTGGGTCCCTGAGGACATGGCGCGATGTGCCACCGCCGACCTTGCAGGAGTAGCGGCCATCTAGCCCTGAAGATCGGCCGCGGCGCCACCGATCTCCAGCGAACGGTTGTCGATGTCGGCCGCGGCCAAGCTTTCCGCCAGAGCTGGGCGCGGGGCGCAAGAGCGTCGCTGTCATCCTGCGTGATGAGCGTATCGGCCTTGGCGGCTCGTCGTCGTGAACGGCGCGTGACCCGAGGCTCAGCGGTTGATAATCGACCGGATATGGACTATGTCCAGATTTGTTAGGAGATGGTCATGGCGATAGGCATCGTTTCCGGTCGCGATCCGCAAGTGGAACTGCCGCGCATCGATGTGGCGCGCTTCGCTCCGGCGAACCGTCGCCGTCTGAGCGCGCCCGCGCTTCGCACATTCACCGCCATCACCGATCTCTGGGGCCTGAACGAGGAGCAGCGCCGCCTGATCCTCGGTTATCCGTCGCGCTCGACCTATCAGAGCTGGTGCAAACAGGCCCGCGAGCATGGCGATATCACGCTCGACGTCGATGTGCTGACGCGCATTTCGGCGCTGCTGGGCATCCATCAGGCCCTGGGCGTCCTGTTCGCCGATGAGCATGAAGGCGTCCATTGGCTGCTCCGACCGCACGATGCGGCGGTGTTCGGCGGGCATCCGCCCATCAACTTCGTGACCAACGGGACCCAGGATGGCTTGATGACGGTGCGTCGCTTCCTCGACGCTGCGCGGGGCGGAGCCTACATGGCCCCCAACGCCCTTGATGCGGCGTTTGACGCCTATGACGACCGCGAGATCGTCTTCAGCTGATGGAGAAGCTCGTCGCTGCGCCCCGTCCGGCCCACCGGCTGGTGCCATCGCGCTTTCCGCCGATCGGCCTGTTCGACACCGTGGCGACAGCAGCCGACGCCGCGGCGGTGATGGAGCTGTCAGGCTGGACCAATGACCGTTTGGTCGCTGAACGGATCGACCGCCTGCCGCGCGATCAGTGGGTGTATGGCCGAGCCAACGCCAGCGTCGTAATGGCGTCTTTCCTCCACGTCGCGCCGGGCGGCATGCGATTCAATGGTCCGGACCTCGGCGCCTGGTATGCGGCGGCGTCGATCGTCACAGCAGCCGCCGAAGTCGGCCATCATCTGCGCCGCGAATCCGTGGCGCGATCGGTAAAAGGAATGCGGCGGACCTATCGCAACTATACCGCCGTCTTGATCGGCGACTATCGCGACATTCGCGGCCGACAGGCCGCCTTGCCCGACGCCTACGCCTCAAACAGCTATGGGGCCGCGCAGGCGTTCGGCGAAGGCGTGCGGGCGTCCCAGGCGTCTGGGCTTCTTTACGACAGCCTGCGCCATCGCGGCGGATGCAACATCGTCGCCTATCGTCCTGTCGGCGTCACCGAAGTCGTGCAGGCGGAGCATTTCGAGATCAGCGTCGAGGCGGCGTCTCGCCGGATCGAGGTTCACAAGCTGAGCGCATAATAACGGCAAGGCCGCCGTTGGTCGGAGCCGCACGCGCTCCGCGCATGGCGCCGCGCCGCGAATGCACGGCGACGGCGACTGAGGGGCTGCTGTTCCGTCAGAACTTAGCCTGACCATTTAGGGCTTGAGGCTCGCACATACGTCTCTCCACTGGTCGCCTGCAGGGCGATGTTTCCAGTGGAGTTTTTGTGCCCAGTCCAAAGTCTGTACCCGCCTCTACGTGCTATATCACTCAATGGAAATCCCGCGATCCCGGCAGGATGCGGACGTCCCGCGGATGCCGGTGCGACGGGCGTCGCGGCGGTTGCGGGTTAGCGACGACATCGGCGCGGGCGAGCTGGATGTCGGTCTCATGGTCCTCTGACAGGCGGGACAGTTCGGCGCTGCGGTCGATGACGCGGCGGGCGACGACGTGGACCACGCCTTCGGGACTTTTCTCGACGACGCCTTCGACCTGCATCAGGCGGGCGCCCATGACCTCGCGCCGGAACTGGTCCAGCATCCGCGCCCACAGGACCACGTTGGTGATGCCGGTCTCGTCCTCCAGAGTGACGAAGACGGCGTTGCCCTTGCCGGGCCTCTGACGCACCAGGACCACGCCGGCGACCTGCACCAGGGAGCCGCCGCGTTTGGCTTCGGTTTC